>NZ_LWBS01000096.1 GCF_001652265.1 Rhizobium leguminosarum | reverse complement strand
CCCCGAACATCTCCTCGATATCCCGATAGCTGAGCGGATAACGAAGGTACCAAGCGACCGCCTGTACAATCAGCCAGGCCTCGAAATGCCTGCCTTTGAAATCATCCTTCGACTGGCGCTTCAGCTTTTCGGCAATGGCATTCAGAATCATCGGTTCGCTCCGCAACTTTCGGAGCGGCAAATTCTCTGCGGATGGTCAACATAGGGTTAAGCGGAAAAATTTGCGACAGGCCCGCGTGGGATCCTCCTTCAATTCGACGGTCTCTGCGCTGATCGACTCATCCGCGGCAACATGAAGATTGAGGTGAATATAGCGATGCGCCCGCTCCATAAGCCCCATATTGGTCTGTTCCTGACCTCGATCCAAACTTGTGGACGATGCAGCGCATGCAACGACCATATCGCCGATCGTCCGTATGATCCGCGGCACCTCCTCCACCGTCAAATTGCCTAGGTTCGCTTCCAGGCCGTTGATATAGCTGACGAGCAATTCAGCCAAGCTACCCGAGAGGGCGATGTTGTTGGCGTTCTGTGGAAGACTCGCATCACGGGTCAACAGTTCATACGGCAAGAAGACGAGCACAGCGACTGAATCGGTCATCCGCCCGCGGTAAGGATAACCAAGAGACCTGAAAAATACCTCACCTGGGCCGGTCGCGGTTACATGCCGATTGGCCTCGGTCCACGCCCAGCCGCTGCGCAGTACGCCGACGTTCCAGTGATCGATTGGGCTCGATCGCAGCATGGCCCGATCGCGAATATAGCTGCATGCCTGCGCGCGCTGCTGAACGATGAGGATATCGCCGAGATGTCACCCGGTCTGTTCCGCAAGAAAACCGTCGCCCTCTGATTTTCCATCCGGCAGATGAAACATCCATAAGCGGCGCCATATGTGATCGCCAGGACTGGAACTGTTCTTTCGGTGGCAGGTTATGCGTCGAAAATCGCAAGGGCACCAGTGCCGCCGCTCCAGGTGCGCCGATCATTCCTGTCCCGCAGCGGGGGTCATCTCCAGCTCCGTAACCATCCAATTCCTCCAGCGCATAAGCCGATCCGGGCTGCTGAAACTGAAGCAAACAATCGTTTTCGCGGCTGAACCGCGCAGCCATCTTACAAAAGCCGAATTGGCTAAAGCTTTACGTGCATAAGCTACTTATCATATTCCCTGGCGAGCAGAAATGGACGGAGCGATAATTTTCAGGATGCGGCGATAACGACAATTGCGTCCTGTTCATATATCTAAATGAGTAGTGGTTAATTCCGAAGGAAGTTCGGAAATTCCAAAATACGCACCTGCCGGTGCAATGTAGTTTCGAGGCGCCGGCAACGTAAAACGATATTTGTTCAAAACAAAACATGCAAACATAGGAGGATAGGTCGTGATCTATCGGAGGAACATTCGTGCGTGCTTTGCGCAAGCGTTGGCTCGCAATAGGAATCATTCTGCGTGCACGCGCTCAGGCGCCGGGAAGAATTCCACCGCCTATTGTGCAGATTCATGCGAGACGCTCCTGATGCCGGACATCGGCAAATAATGGCGCGCGAGGGGTTGCGCGCAGCCGAGGCCCTCTGTGTCGATGCGTAATGGCTCGAGGCTTGCATGCAACCCCTACCATATCCACCCATTGTCGAAATTGTTGACGCTGCCTTTCATATGGCAGAGCGGAGGCTAAGATGACCACGGCATGTGATGAGAAACATATCGAATTGAAGCCGATTTCGAGCTGCAGACAAGAAGTCGAAGTCGCGATGGTGGAAATGCTCGTCAGTTTGCAGAAACGTGGATGGTCGGCTGCGGAATTGGCACTGGCGCTCGCAGATGCCTCCGAAGAACTCGTCATGCTGATTGCGACCAAAAGGCTTCGACCGAATTAGGTCGTGGTGACGATTTAACGATTTTGGATTGAACGAAGCCGCTATCGCGGCATTTGGAGCGCGGGGTTGCATGATGCGCTTCTGATTTGAAGGATTGGGCTGTTTTAGCCCAACCTTTGAACAGGAGATGACGATGACAGAGATAAGCCCGCTACGCCGGCGGATGATCGAGGACATGACGATCCGCAATCTTCGCCAGCGACGCAACGATCGTATTTGCATGCGGTGACGAAGTTCTCGCGCTATTTCGGGCGATCGCCAGACCGTCTTGGACTGGAAGACGTGCGCGCGTTTCAGGTGCAACTGGTCTCATCGGGCCTATCATGGCCGGCCTTGAACCAGACAGTTTGTGCCCTGCGGTTCTTCTTTGGCATCACGCTTGGACGTGTTGCAGGGATCAGATTCTGTGCGAGATAACCCCACCCTTGGGATTTTTCATACAACACGCCGCAATTCTGGACGGCCAAGTTCAGTCATCCGGTTGAGAACGTGGACGCCGATCTTGGCTTCTGTTTTCTGATTGTCGAAGTTCCTCG
>NZ_LWBS01000095.1 GCF_001652265.1 Rhizobium leguminosarum | reverse complement strand
AGGAGAACGCCAGGTGCGGTTTTTCGGCGCGTCCGATGTCGAAGATTTCCGGGTCGTCGAAATGGCGTGGATCGAACGACGTCGCCGGCAGGCCGACCAGCACCTTGCTCTCCGCGGGAATATGCACGCCCGCGATGGTCACGTCGGTCCTCGGATAGCGCATGATGCCGTCCCAGCCCGCGCCCGGCGGGTACATGCGCAGGATTTCCTCCACCGCCTTGTCCACGAGGGATGGATCGCCGACCAGGCGTTCGCGCTGTTGCGGATGGCGGAACATGGCCAGCAGGCCGAATTCAATCTGTGCGACGGTGCTCTCGTGCCCCGCCACTAGTATGCCCGCGGCCAAGCCGATCGCCTCTTCCTCGGTCGCCTTGCCCTGGTCGACCGCCGCGAGCAGATCCGTCAGCAGGTTGTCGCCCGGATCCTGGCGCTTGCCTCGCATCTTGCCGCGAATGTAGGTGCGCAATTCTTCCCAGGCCAGGAGCGCCGCGCTACGCGGGCCGCTTTCATGCTGGTGCGTCATCACGTCGTCGGACAGCTCGGCGAAAAAGGCGTGATCCCCGTAGGGGACGCCCATCAGCGCGCTGATGACCATGGCCGGAAGCGGAAAGGAGAGGTAGTGTCGCAGGTCGGCGGGCTGGGGCTGGGCCGCCAGCGTCTCGAACAACTGCGCGGCGATCGCCTCGATTTGCTGCGCGAGCAGCTTCACCCTGCGGTTGCTGAAGGCCGACGCCACGATCGTGCGTAACCGGGCATGCTCGCTGCCCTCGTGCGAGCCCAGCCACCCCGGCGAACCGAGAATCACCGTAGCCGGGGTGAATGCCGCCGGCGGCATTCCCGAGGGCCGGAACGCCGCGTCGGACAGTACCGCCTTAGCTTCCTCGTAGCCTGTCACCCACCAGCCTTCGTGCCCGGACGGGAACCGCACGCGGTGGATCGGACCGTTGGCGCGTAACGCCAACATCTCGGGCGAGGGCTCGATGTGATTGACGCGCCACATCGGCAGCGTCGGCAAGGATTGTCCGGACATGATGGCACTTCACTCTCTATGCGATGAAAGGGCGGAAGGTGACCGGCAAGCGCTGCCGGCAGCCAATGACTTAAGGCGGCATGTAGAAGACGTCCTACGCGGCGATTGTCGGCGCCAGATACTCCACCGCACGAACAGCGGGGAAGTACCGGCATGACGCGCTGGACGTCTTGCAAGCGTCAGCAGGAACCGCAATCGTCTTCATCGTCTTGCTCTACGATGTGTCTTCTTACGATTTCCTCATCCCTCTTGAGGAGGTTGAGCACTGCTTCAGCGTCGGCGAAGACCTCCTCCACATCCTCGCGTGAGATAACGAGGCTGCCGCCTCGCGCAACGCTTCGCTGAACGAGACGGCGCACCATCTCCTTGACATAAGCCGCGCTTCCGCCGTTGGAACGGGCGACGGCCTCGGCCAAAGCTTCGCCCTGGAAGTTCAGCGCATGACCGTATTGCTTGATCAGCCGCTCGCGGCAATCGTCATCAGGGAGAGGAATCTCAAGAGGCACATCTACACGGCCCGAACGCGAGGCGAGTGCCCCCTCGAGGGAGTTCAGCCGATTCGTGGTCAGGAGGATGAGGATGTCAGCGTCTGTACCGAGACCGTCCATCTCGTTCAACAAGCGGTTCAGGCGGGTTTCTGCCTTTTGGCTCGAAATATCTTCGCGCGAACGGGCAACCAGATCCACATCCTCAATCACCATGATGCATGGCTGCAGGACGCGAGCCAACGCGAAGTATTCCTCCATATTCAGCATCTGCTCAGCCGTGACCAGAATTGTGCTGTGCTCGGGCAGGTTGGCAGCAATATAGTGGACGACATGGGTCTTGCCGGTGCCAGGATGTCCGTGGAGCAGAATACCCTTGCGTCCCGATTGGCCGAGGCGCTTCAACTCGTCCCGGTATTTAACAAAATCGAAGATGTGCGTATCGAGCTGGGTCATAGTCGCCTTGGAAAGCACGACGTCGTTCCGGCTTACCGCAGGAAGCTTGTGCACCCTCATTGTTTCGTGAGTGCCCCCGAAGTCATTGACCTCGAAAGAGACAGCCTTGTTGCGATAATATCGGGAGCTCTTGCCCTGCGCCTGGATTGTGCGCAGAAAGCCCTCGGCGAAGTCACGCCCCACCTCATTAGGCAGATGAGCTATTTCGACCTGGACCTTTGGACCATGCCGGGTAGTAAACTTCGACAACATGACTGCTGCAGGCATGTCGCCGTCGATCGTTATCAGCCAGAGACCGTTGTTAATCGAAGCGTATGGCTCATCTTCGCCAATGTCGATGTCCTGGTGCTGCACGGGCGCCAGCCGCACGACGCGTTTTCCCTCGGAAGTGGTCAGGTCTGACAGCTTCATCGGAAAAATCTCGTACTCTTGATGTAAGCCCGAGAGCTGAGGGGACCAAGGTGCGACTAG
>NZ_LWBS01000094.1 GCF_001652265.1 Rhizobium leguminosarum | reverse complement strand
GACGGCGCGTCGACGACCACGCCGTCGAACACGGTGAGCGCGATGCCGGCTTCGGCAATCGCCGCTTCCGCATTGCGCGTCAGCCCGGCCGCCCGTACGCCCTCGTCGGTGACGAGCAGCACATGGGTGGCCTTGTAGCCCTTGAGGAGCCCGCCGATCTTGCTGGACGCGCCTGCCTCGATAATGATGTTGGACGGGGTTTGGAAAGTAAATGGCTTCATCTGCTTGGTCCCTCTGTTTGCCTCTCTCGGGCGGCAGGGCGGCCTGCCGCCCCCGAGGCGGTTCATTCCGAGCCTGCTCAGGCGCTCGGCGGTTTCGCCTTGGGCGAGCGAAGTTCGCCGAGCAGTCGCTTGTACTTTGAATCATCGACCGGCACTGCGACCACATGCACCCCGCCGCCTTTGAGAGCGGCTTCAAGCGCAGGCATCAGATCGTCCAGCGTTTCGACCCGCGTGCCCTTGGCGCCACAGGCTTCGGCCCATTTCACGAAATCCGGATTGCGGAAGTCGACGCCGAATTTCGGGAAACCTTTGGCGGTTTGCTTCGCTTCGATCATGCCCCAGCCGCCGTTGTCCAAGATGAGGACGACGAGGTTGAGCTTTTGTTCGACGGCCGTCATCAGTTCCTGGCCGGTCATCTGAAAGCCGCCGTCGCCGCAGACCGCCATCACACAGAGCCCGGGATTCAGCATCGCCGCCACGATCGCTGAGGGCACGCCGGCGCCCATGGTCGCGAGCGTGTTGTCCAGCAGCAGCTTATTGGGGTGATTGGTCCGATACTTCCGGGCGAACGGGATCTTGTAAAGGCCATTGTCGAGCGTAACAATGCTGCCTTCCGGCATGACCTTGCGAACAACGTGCACTATGCGATCCAGCGTGACCGGCCAATCTTTATCATCGGCACCCTCGCCAATCAGGGCGAGGATCCCCTCGCGCAGCGGCAGCAATGCGCCGGCATTGGGCAGCTTGCCCTTGAGGCGATCCGCCAGCGCCGCGACTGAAGCGCCGATGTCGCCAATGACCTCGAGCTGCGGCCAATAGGCCTGCGTGAAGGTCGCAGGCTGATGTGCGATGTGAATGACCTTCGGGCCGCCCTCAGACATGATGAACGGAGGCTTTTCGCACGTGTCGTGGCCTACCGCGATGATCACGTCGGACTTGTCGACGGCGACGTGGACATGGTCGCCTTTGGAAAGCGCCGCCGTGCCCATATAGAGGTCGGAGTCCTCCGCCACGACGCCCTTGCCCATTTGCGTGGCGAAGAAAGGAATGCGGGTGCGTTGCACGAAGTCGCGGATTTGGGCGATCGAGTGCTGGTCGAGGCGGCTTGCCGCCCCGCCCACCATGATCATGGGCCGCTTGGCCGCAAGGATCATTTCAACCGCGCGATCGAGGGTCTTAGTAATCAAAGTTCATCTCCTCACATTCTTCAGCCGCAATGTCTTCCGGTATTACAACAGACACTGGGCCTTGCTTTTCCGCTTGAGCGATGCGGAACGCCTCACTGAGGACTGGCCGGATCATTTGCACCGACCCGATCTGCACTGCGAACTTGGTGAGCCCCTCCATCACGGAGACGAGGGGGGTGACCTGAAAGTGCCCATGGAGGCTGCTGTTGATCGGCTTCTGGCCGGCGATCATCACCAGCGGAAATCCGCCGAGATGCGCATACTCAGCGCCGTTGGGGAAGTTAAGTGCGCCCGGGCCGCAGGTGGCGACGGAGACGCCTGGGCGGCCGGTGAGCCGGCCCTCGGTGGCGGCCATGAGGGCCGCACCCCACTCGGTACGGGTCGGCACGAACTTGATCTTCTTCGACTTGCGCAGCGACTCCATGATGTCGAGGATTTCCTCGCCGGGGACGCCGTAGATGCGCTCGACGCTCTCCTCAAGGACCGCGACAACTCGGTCGGAACCCTTGATCATGCGGGGTTGGTTCTTTTCCTGCCTTGTCCATCCCATGACGCTTTTCTCCTCTATGACGCCGTAAGAGCGTCAGGACATAAACCACTATCTAAGACGAACAGCAATAGCAAAAACGCTTTAGACCCGCCAACGTTTTCATTCGTCGGCCTCATCGCGTTCTCGTGGATTTCAGTTGTGGCGCATCGAGGCAAATTTCCTCGGCTCCGCGGTCCGGCGTGACTAGCCTCCGACCGCAATGAAACATGCCGGCGACACCTTCAGGTTGGACTTTGTGACGGGGCGAAGTACGTCGCGCTCGGTCGAGTGCTTCATTTTCGAAGGCTCGCCGGGATTGACGAACGTTGGTCCCGCTCGACGAGCAGCCCGGACGGACCCGGCGGGGATCCTCGCTGCCACTTAGAGCGCGTCCGTTGAACGCGGAATCGGAATTGAGATGACAGTCGCTGTTTGCCGTGATTCGCTGCCTTCGAATCAGGGAGATAGGGATGTCACGTGCATTAAGCGATGATCTTCGCAGCCGTGTT
>NZ_LWBS01000093.1 GCF_001652265.1 Rhizobium leguminosarum | reverse complement strand
CTTTAATCTGAGCCTGCGCGATGTCGAGGAAATGCCGCTCGATCGCGGGATTGTCGTTTCCTACGAGACCATCCGCCGATGGTGCCGAAAGCATGGCCTTGATTATGCGCGCCGCATACGCCGCAAGCTCTCCCTTTGCCAAGCCAGTTAAAAGCTCGCGGAAGCCCTCGATCGCGGCTTCATCACATTTAAGGTTCAGGGTCAAAGCCGTATCGGCCGGCGCAATCAGCACTTGGAGCTGAACCACGACGTCACCCGTATCAACACCATCATCGATCCGATGCCACGTGATGGCATATTCGGTCTCCTGCGCCAGCAGCGCCCAGGACGTCGCGTGCGTTCCCGCATATCGTCGCAACGGACCGTCGTGGTAATTGAAAGCACCTTGACGCACTTGCCCAAACACGTCTGGTGGCAATATGAACGGATTGGCAACGGAGAAAATCCAATCTACCGGTTCGGCCTGCAAAAAAGACGAGAGCTCTTCAACGCTCCCTACACACGGGATCTTGGCGCGAGTCGCCCACTCTGCGAATATGACGTCGCCGGACAGGGTCGCACCAATGACGTGGCCCATCTCAATTGCCAGCTGAGCGCAGCGGATAGCGAGCGTACCACTTCCAACAACGACACTGGAGGAGATCGATCGCGCTGCAGGATCCCTGCCCTGATCGCATGGTTGGCAGGCACTCCCGCGCGTCGGAGAAGTCCGATATGTCATACTTGCATCCTGATGGTTTATATCGCTATGGCATTGTTATTCCTTCAGGACGGAATCGTGTCGTTTTGGATCGTCAACAGCCAATAAGGGGCAAGCACAAGATTTCCTCCAAAACGTACGCGGCTTTTATCAACCAAAGACAGCGAATTCCTTGTAAGATGGTATCTTCCATGCGATTCTTCGGCCGGTTCCGAAGGAGATAATTATGTCTGAAATGATGCTGGCGATGCTTTCCAATATTCGGACGGTTGAAGACATGGTCGCCGCGTTCCGGGACGAGGAGCGTTGCCGTCGCTTGCTGGAAAGCATGGTATGGCCGAATGGCAGGGTCTGCCCCGCCTGTGGTTACAAGCGCTCGACCGCGATAGCTGGCCGCGACATGGGCAAGCGCCGCGCGCGGCCGGGTCTTTACCAATGCTCTGGCGGTGATTGCCGCTTCCAGTTCACCGTGACAACACATACGCCCCTGCACGCTACAAAGCTTCCGTTGCGCACCTGGCTCAAGGCGATGTGGCTGTTGCTGCAGTCGGATAAAGGCTTATCCTCGGTCCGTCTTGCCGAGACGCTTGGCGTTAGCCAACCGACGGCCTGGCGGATTGGTCATGCGTTGCGCCTCATGGTAGCGCGCGAGCACATGCTCGACGGCACGGTGGAAGTCGACCATTTCTATCTTGGTGGCAGAGCGAGAAAGCATCCCGATGATCCACCGCCGGGAAGAGGCCGCAAGGGACAGGTAAAGACGGAGAAGACGCCGGTCATGGCGATCGTGCAACGACCGATAGATATCACTCCGGGGTCAAGTGCTGGCGATGCCCGTGCGGCTGTCGTCACCGGCCTTTCGTTGCGTGCTGCCGTTCGAGCAGTTGCAACACAAGTTGAACTTCGAGCGCATTTGATGAGTGACGAAGCAAAGGCATTCGTTGCCATACGTGGAGCCCTATGTCAAACGGCAGAAGAATGACGCAGCGGACGCGGAAGCGATCTGCGAAGCGGTTCGACGTCCGACGATGCGGTTTGTGTCGGTCAAGAGCGAGGAGCAGCAAGGAGTGCTGATGCTGCACCGCGCCCGAGAGCTGCTTGTTCGTCAAAGAACGATGCTGATCAATGCGTTGCGCGCTCACCTGGCAGAGCTTGGGATCGCGACCCGGCTTGGGCCGATGGGCGTAAAGGATGCAGTGGCACTGATCGAACACGCCGATCACCACTTGATCCCGGAGATTGTGCGACGTGCTTTGTCTCCCCTGTGCGATCAACTGCGCCATGTTCACACGAAGATCGAAGAGATGGACCGGCAGATACTCGAATGGCACCGCTCGAGTGCGATTAGCCAACGCCTGGCGACAATTCCGGGTATCGGGTCGGTTACGGCCAGTGCGATTGCAGCGACGATCACGGATGTCTCAAGCTTTCATTCCGGGCGGCAATTGGCGGCATGGATCGGTCTTGTTCCCCGGCATAGTTCTTCCGGCGGCAAGGAGCGTCTTGGCAGGATCACGAGGCAAGGCGATCCCTACATTCGCCGCCTGCTGGTGATTGGGGCAACTGCGGTGTTGCGCTTCAGTCGCAAGTCGAAAGCTGCCTCGACACAATGGGCGACGGAATTGCTGGAGCGAAAACCAGGCAAAGTGGCGGCTGTCGCACTGGCTCACCACGACCTAATTCGGTCGAAGCGTTTTGGTCGCAATCAGCATGACGAGATCTTCGGAGGCATCTGCGAGCGCCAGTGCCAATTCCGCAGCCGACCATCCACGTTT
>NZ_LWBS01000092.1 GCF_001652265.1 Rhizobium leguminosarum | reverse complement strand
CGACTACGCATTTTGATGCCCCTCCTGGTGAGGCTGAATGATTCTCAGATCGAGGTGATTAATGGTGCGGTTACGAAGGTCGCGAACCGCGTTGACGATCGCTGGGGAATTTTGGAACAAATATGCTCCGGTTGACTGCTGGTCGATGAGCAGGCGCTTCCGCCTGATTTGGACGTAAATCCAATTGACAGGAATATCGAGCCTGGCGGCCAGTTGTACGGCGCTGAGCAAAGTAGGTTCGTGTGTCCATCTGTTGCGCTGCGCCTTTGCCTTGATGCCCGCTGCAAGGCGGAGGCGTTGCACTGTGATCGGCAAAACCTTGTCTTCGCAATTGGGTGAATGGTGTCCTTCGCGCGTCAGTATTTCAGCGATTTGATCGTCGGGCACGCCCGTCAGAGCGAGCTCCAGCAGACGCGCGCGCAGTTCTTCACCGCGCGTGAGCTTGGCGACGGAATTGACTTTCATTTTGACGTGGAGATCAGTCACGGCGCCGCCACGCCACACGATCCTCGCCAAAGCAACGTCGCGCTCACCGCGGTCAAGTACGACTTTTTCGACAAGGCACCGCAATAGTGCCTTGCGATGAGCGTCGGTCGTCGCATCGTTGGCCCAGATTTGGGGAAGGCTATCGAATAACGCAACGACCTTGTTGTTGAGGTCTTTGCTAAACCCACTGCGCTTGGCGGGTTCAGTCGATGCTCGTTGGGCAACGGCATCTTCAGCAGCGCGAAGTTCGCTCAACGCTGCTTCCCATCGACGCTCGAGTTCGGAGGCGACCAGACGATTATCAGGGTCAACGCGATTGAACTGGCGTTCTGCCAGCGCCGCGGCGTAGCGCTTGCGCTCAAGCTCCCGTTCAGCGCCAGCGCGCAAGGCCTTGTTGACCTGCTGTTGTGCCTGCCGAGCCCGCGCTAGCGCGTCAAGCTCCCCAGGCGCCAACGCGGCCAGGAAAGCGTCCGCCACAGCTGCATCGATCTGAGCCGCACGGACACGCTGGCAGTCCGGCAGGCCAGAGTGGGAATGCAGGTGGTTGCAAGCATACTCTCCGCCACCTTTATAGCGGACGTACATCTTGTAGCCACATCGCCCGCACCAGGCGATGCCGTGCAACAGCAATTCGCCATCACGGGGAGCTCCCCTGGTTTTGGCACGCATGTATTCGGCTCTGTTGTCTCGCACAATATCGCGGATCTTCTCATAGGTTGACCAGTCGATGTAGTGGGGGTAGCGATCCTTCACGATGATCCGCCAGTCTTTAATATCCTTGGGTGTTTTCGCCTCTGAACCGCCGTCACGCCCGGCGGCACGAAAGCGGGTCCGTCCATAAACGAAGGCACCGGCGTAGGCGGGATTCTTCAAGATCCGGGCCACCGCCGAGACCGTTGCTCGCGCCCAGCGTAGTTCGCCAAACCGGTCGCGGCGCGGCAGGGGAAGGTCCCGATCATTTAGGACGCGCATGACCTTGGCGACGGTCCGGAACTTCAGGAATGTCCGGAACACAAGCTCCAGCCGTTCCTGAACACCTAGATCAGGATCTTTTACGACCACCCCGCTCGCATCGCGCACCAAACCAACCGGCAGCATGAGGGCAAGCTCGCCGCGCTCAGCCTTGGCAAGCAGACCTGCGGTCAAACGGCTCCGGATTGTATACAGCTCAAGCTCTGAGATGGTTCCCTTCAGACCGAGAAGCAAACGACCATTGGCGCTGCCGGGATCATAGACGCCATCGCGATCGGCAATGAGGCAGCCGCGCAGGCCGCAGATATCAAGCAGCGGATACCAATCCGAACAGTTGCGAGCAAGTCGGGTCACGTCGATCGACAGGATCAAACCGATCTCACTCAGACCAACCCGTCCGACGAGTTCCTTAAAGCCGTTCCTGCCGGTCGTAGAGGCCCCACTGATGCCGAGATCGGCATCGATAACGTCAATATCGGCTTCATGCCAGCCAAGTTCACGAGCGCGCTCGCGGAGCGCGTACTGTAGCCGTAGGCTCTCTTGATTGCTTATGACTTGATGCGGTGTCGACTGACGGACGTAAACAACCGCTCTGCGTGCCAGATGGGTGGGCTTGACCAGTTCGGACTTCATGACACACCTCCGCCAGAACTGCGGCGACGTCGTCGAGAATCTGACGCCGCAACGCGGGTGATAACGTCGCCCACAGGTTCTTCGGTTCGATCATCATGACCTTCGAGAGTTTCCGCCACCGCGATAAGATCCCGAACTGCCTCAACGCTAAGTTTAATCTGATTCGTGGCTTCGACATATCCCTGTGTCGCTGACACGGGTATCAGCAAGGTCGATCCACCACGATGTTCAACCTCATACGACGGCGCGAAGTTGCCGCCTCTACGTCCCACCTCACGGATCACACTAAAGGAGCGTCCAAATAACGGATGGCTCGGATCCAGCACCTCGATCTTGTCCGGTGATGATTCGTCAGACTCACAAGCAGGGATATTTCTGTACGCCTTCGC
>NZ_LWBS01000091.1 GCF_001652265.1 Rhizobium leguminosarum | reverse complement strand
CCGTCAGGCGGCAATTATGGCACATTTTGAGAATCCGCGCATGGTCAAGGGGTCCGACCGCCTTGTCTCGGCAAACTCCGGCATCACAGGGGCAACGCCCCCTATGTCCAAAATAGCGTCGGGTCGGTAACTGAAAATCCCGCACCGCACCATCACATGTGGTTCAACACCCAATTCCGTTAAAGGAGCAGCCCATGGCTACCGTGAAAGTTGATATCAATAATTTCCAGTCGGAAGTTCTGGAGTCCGCAGAACCCGTCGTCGTCGATTTCTGGGCTGAATGGTGCGGCCCGTGCAAGATGATTGCTCCGAGCCTGGAGGAAATCGCCGTCGAGATGGAAGGCAAGGTCAAGGTGGCCAAGCTGAATATCGATGAGAACCCGGAACTCGCTGCACAGTTCGGCGTGCTCTCCATTCCGACGCTTGCGATCTTCAAGGGCGGCGAAGTTGCCGATATCTCGGTTGGCGTAAAGCCGAAGACGGCCCTTTCGAACTGGATTTCGAACGCTGCCTGATTGATATGGCTCAATTTGTATCACAATGAAAAAAGCCCGGTTCGACCGGGCTTTTTTCCTTTTGCAGCCTTCATTTCGGGGGCGTACCGTTGTCGGCAAGGACATCGCCGACGAGGGTAACCGCCCGATTGGCACCGCCTGCCGCCTAGCGCCCTGATGGCCTAAGAGACGTGTTTAACGACGTCGTTAGCGACGTGTCTTAGGCGAGGATTGCGATGCGCGTTGAAATTCTTGGGCAGGAACGTCGACGGCGGTGGCGCGAAGAAGACAAGCTTGCGATTGTCATGTCGGTTGGGGTTGCTGGAGCCACGATCACAGAGGTTGCTCATCGTCACGATTTAACGCGGCAGCAGATATACGCCTGGCGTAGCGAGCTCAAGAAGAAGGGGCTTTTGTCGGCATCTGCGAATGCATTGTTCATTCCAGTCGATATGAATGCCGTGCAGACCGATGTCCCTGAACTCAGGGAGAGCTGCTGCGGGATGATCGAGCTACGATTGAGCTGCGGCCGCACACTTCGCTTCGAGAGTTCGGTGGCGCCCGGCACCCTGACGCAGATTATCCGGCAGTGGAAGCAGCATGATTGGGCCTGGGACCGGCGTTCGGGTGTAACGCCGCGCTCGGCCATAATCTCTTCCAGATCACGATAGGAGACCGCATATCTCACGTAGAAAAATACCGCGTATAAAATCACGTCTTTCGGGTAATGACTGCCTTTGAAATCGACCATGATCGGGAAACTCAATCTGCCTGCTCATCTCCAACCCGGATCTACGCCTACCATACTGGTTGCAAACCCGGTGAAAAGTTTTGCGACAGAACCATATTGAATACCCTGCTTGTTGAGCATTTTTTGAAGCAAATAAGAGAAGCGCATTCCTGTTCCTCATCTTGTAAGCCCGGCGGCGCCCTGCGCCTCTGACCGGACCTTGGTCACGTTTTCAATACTTTTGCTCTCGGGAACGTAGATAGCGAACTAATAAGAACATCAACAGTTTGAAAACACAAGTACATCAAGAGCGGTTATATTTTATATTTAGCTGTGCGAGATAAAATTAAATATATTTCCCTAAATGCAAAAAAACTTACTGTATGAAAACCAACGCCGACCGGGGGCATGCTTGAGCTCGACCACGAGAGCGGCGCAGAACATTCTTTCATTATGCGGGCTATTACAGTCAGGGGGATGGCATTCTCATGTCGGAAACGCGACCGAACTACTCTGTCCTGTCGCCGATTGGCTTTCTCACGCGTTCGGCGAACCTCTATTCTGAGCGGACGGCTATCGTTTACGGTAGCCTTCGCCGATCATGGAGCGAACTCCATCGCCGCTGTTGCCGATTGGCAGCAGCCCTGATCGAGCTGCAAGTGCGCAGGGGAGACGTTGTCTCCATTTTATCCCCGAACACGCCCGCCATGATCGAAGCACATTTTGCAGTCCCGATGATTGCCGCCATTTTGAATGCCGTGAACACACGACTTGATCCTGCTTCAATGGCTTACATCCTGAGCCATAGCGAGAGCCGGATATTCCTTGTCGATCAGGACTACTTGGAGGTTGCTAGCGAGGCGCTGCGGCTGTTGCCGGCGTCCGATCGCCCTTTCGTCATTTGGATCAGCGACGACCAATCGCCCGGCCGTTGCCCGCAAGGCGAGGTCGAGTACGAGCAACTATTTGTTGCGGCGTCAGCAGTCCCGGTCCTGCCGCTCATATCAGATGAGCAAGACCCGATAGCGTTGAACTATACGTCCGGCACCACCGGCAGGCCGAAAGGTGTTCTCTATCATCACCGGGGAGCCTATCTGAACGCGATCGACAATATTCTGACATGGTCAATCCCCAAGGCTGCGCGGCGACAAACAAGGTGAGACTCAGCGTCAATCAGGATGAGACTCGGCGGCGGGGGTGTGACGAAGGGAGGGCGTAGCCCGACCGGAGTTACACCCCCGCCGCGGCGCAATTTTTCGGCGTCT
>NZ_LWBS01000090.1 GCF_001652265.1 Rhizobium leguminosarum | reverse complement strand
GTAAGCGGCAAGCCGAGGCCGTTCAGCCTGTGTAGTTCCACGGCATGAGTGCATCGATTTCGCTGCTGGGCCAGCTGTTGGCTATGCGCTCGAGGGTCTGGGTGAGCCAGGCCTGCGGATCGACGTTGTTCATCTTTGCTGTCTGAAGGAGCGTGGCGATTGTCGCCCAGGTCCTGCCCCCGCCGTCGCTGCCGGCGAAGAGGGAGTTCTTTCGCGTAATTGTCTGGGGCCTGATCGCGCGCTCAACGATGTTGGAGTCGAGCTCGATGCGACCGTCGGTGAGGAAGCGTTCGAAGATGGAGCGACGCGAGGTAGCATAGCGGATCGCCTCGGCAAGCTTCGATTTGCCGGAGATCCGCGGCAGGGTTCTTTGCCAAAGGTCGAAGAGCTCATTGACGACGGCAGCAGATGTCTGCTGACGCGCCGCGGCACGAGCGTCAGGGCTTTGCCCGCGGGCAGTTTCTTCGACCTGCCAGAGCTTTGCCATCAGCTCCACCGTTTCGGTGGCGATCTTTGAGCTTTCCGAGGCGTGGAGCTCGTAGAACTTGCGTCTGCTATGGGACCAGCAGCCGGCCAATATCACTCCGTCATTGCCGCCGTCAGATCGGGCAAGCTTGTTGTAGGCGCCATACCCGTCGACCTGAAGGATGCCACGATAGCCATTCAGATGCCGGGCGACACGATCGCCAGCGCGGCTATCTTCGAAGCGATAGGCGACCATCGGCGGGCCACTGCCGCCAAAGGGTCTGTCATCCCTGGCATAGGCCCACAGCCAGGCCGTCTTTGCCGATCCGGATCCCGGCGCGAGCGTTGGCAACGTCGTCTCATCAGCGAAGATACGCTCGGCCTTCTTGACCTCGGCGAGGATGTAATCGGCCAGAATGTCGAGCTCGAAGCCGAGCTTGCCCATCCATTGCGCCATCAGTTTGCGATCGAGATCGACCTTGTCGCGGGCATAGATTGCCTCCTGCCGATAGAGCGGAAGGCCATCGGCATACTTCGAGACCGCGATCTGGGCCAGAAGTGCTTCCGTCGGAATGCCACCCTCGATGATGTGCGCGGGCGCCGATGCCTGGACGACACCGTCTTCGTTTTTGAAGGCATACTTCGGCCGCCGGGTGACGATGACCCGGAACTTCGCCGGCACGACATCTAGCCGTTCAGAGATGTCTTCTCCGATCAGCACCTTCTGCTTGCCGGCGTGTTCAGGCAGTTCATCCGGCTCGATCACCACTTCGACCCGCTCCAGATGAGGTGCGAAGCCCTTGCGCGGCCGCGGCTGACGTTTGCCATCCGGATGGGCTGCGCCCTTGGTGACCTGGGCCCGGATCGCGGCGATGCCGGTCTCAATCTCCTCAAAGACAAATGCCTGCTGTTCATCGTCGATGCCTGAAGGTCCAAGCTTTTCCGATCGTCGGCCAAAGCGAGCACGATCGAAGGCTTTCAGGATCTGGGTCAGTCGTTCGATGCGTTCATCAGCATCGGCGTTTCGCGCCTTCAGATCTGCGACCTCGCTCTCAAGAGCATCAGTCCGCGCCGCCTTGTCAGCCATGGCAAGGACCATAGCCTTCAGTGTCTCTACATCATCCGGGAGCTGCAGATCGGGCGGCGTCATGAGGCCTACCAGAGCATATTTTGCTCCGGATTTCCTGCCCTTTCAGGCGGTTGATTCACTTCGCCGCAGGCCTTTACCCAACAATCTCCGGTGGCTTCACCGCCACAGAGCGAACCCGTTTCCAGTCCATGCCGTCAACGAGCGCCATGAGCTGGGCATGATTGAGCTGCACCCGGTTGTGGCCGATCCGCGGCCAGCAGAACTGCGCCTTCTCTAGCCGCTTGGAATAGAGGCAGACCCCTGATCCATCCCACCAGACGATCTTGACCCGGTCTGCCCGTTTCGCCCGGAAGACATAAAGCGAGCCGTTGAACGGATCACTGCCGGCGTCGCGCACGAGCGACAGCAAACTGTCCGGCCCTTTGCGGAAGTCGATGGGATGACTGGCGAGGAATACCTTTACACCCGCGGGGATCATGCCGAACGAACCGCCCGGATCACGCGCTGCATATGCGCCTCGTCGACATGCCGGCCCACCCGCACGACGATATTGCCAATGATGATTTCCACGACGGGGTCGGATACAACGCTCTGTGGATCCACTGTCGCTGCAGCTTGCCCAAGCTCATCACTCCCCGACAGTTCTCTGCGCCAGCGATAGAGCTGAGACGGAAGGATCCCGATTTGCCGCGCAATTGCCGAGACGTTCACACCCGGCTGACAGGCTTGCTCGACCGCTGTGGCCTTGAACTCGTCAGACCAGAACCGCCGCAACTGTCGCGGCGAGCCGTCAAGACGATCGGGCACCGCCTCGATCATCCGCATCAATCCAAGGCTAGCCGCAGGCCTAGACATAGATCCTCACATTCAGAGAAGTCGTATGTCCGAAATACCCTGCCCAGCATCAGCAGCGCCAGATGGGGTCTCCTTGCCGCTTAC
>NZ_LWBS01000089.1 GCF_001652265.1 Rhizobium leguminosarum | reverse complement strand
GTAAGCGGCAAGGAGACCCCATCTGGCGTGGATGATGCTGGGCGGAGTATTCCGGACATACGACTTCTCTGAGTGTGAGGATCTATGTCTAGGCCTGCGGCTAGCCTTGGATTGATGCGGATGATCGAGGCGGTGCCCGATCGTCTTGACGGCTCGCCGCGACAGTTGCGGCGGTTCTGGTCTGACGAGTTCAAGGCCACGGCGGTCGAGCAAGCCTGTCAGCCGGGTGTGAACGTCTCGGCAGTCGCGCGGCAAATCGGGATACTGCCTTCTCAGCTCTATCGCTGGCGCAGAGAACTGTTGGGCAGTGATGAGCCTGGGCAAGCAGCAGAGACAACGGATTCGCAGAGCTTTGTGTCCGGCCCTGACCCCATCGTTGAAATCGTCATTGGCAATATCGTCGTGCGGGCGGGCCGGCATGCCGACGAGGCGCATCTGCAGCGCGTGATCCGGGCGGTTCGTTCGGCATGATCCCCGCGGGTGTAAAAGTATTCCTCGCCAGCCATCCCATCGACTTCCGCAAAGGGCCGGACAGCCTGCTGTCGCTGGTGCGCGACGCCGGCAGTGATCCGTTCAACGGCTCGCTTTATGTCTTCCGGGCGAAGCGGGCAGACCGGGTCAAGATCGTCTGGTGGGATGGATCAGGGGTCTGTCTCTATTCCAAGCGGCTGGAGAAGGCGCAGTTCTGCTGGCCGCGGATCGGCCATAATCGGGTGCAGCTCAATCATGCCCAGCTCATGGCGCTCGTTGACGGCATGGACTGGAAGCGGGTTCGCTCTGTGGCGGTTAAGCCGCCGGAGATTGTTGGGTAAAGGCCTGCGGCGAAGTGAATCAACCGCCTGAAAGGGCAGGAAAACTGGAGCAGAATATGCTCTGGTAGGCTCATGACGCCACCCGATCTGCAGCTCCCGGATGATGTAGAGAAGCTGAAGGCCATGGTCCTTGCCATGGCCGACAAGGCGGCGCGGACCGACGTTCTGGAGAGCGAGGTCGCAGATCTGAAGGCGAGAAACGCCCATGCTAATGAGCGCATCGAACGACTGACCCAGATCCTGAAAGCCTTCGATCGGGCCCGCTTCGGCCGGCGATCGGAAAAGCTTGGACCTCCAGGCATCGACGATGAGCAGCAGGCATTTGTCTTTGAGGAGATCGAGACCGGCATCGCCGCGATCCGGGCCCAGGTCAACAAGGGCGCAGCCCATCCGGATGGCAAACGTCAGCCGCGGCCGCGCAAGGGCTTCGCACCTCATCTGGAGCGGGTCGAAGTGGTGATCGAGCCGGATGAACTGCCTGAACACGCCGGCAAGCAGAAGGTGCTGATCGGAGAAGACATCTCTGAACGGCTAGATGTCGTGCCGGCGAAGTTCCGGGTCATCGTCACCCGGCGGCCGAAGTATGCCTTCAAAAACGAAGACGGTGTCGTCCAGGCATCGGCGCCCGCGCACATCATCGAGGGTGGCATTCCAACGGAAGCACTTCTGGCCCAGATCGCGGTCTCCAAGTATGCCGATGGCCTTCCGCTCTATCGGCAGGAAGCAATTTATGCCCGCGACAAGGTCGAGCTCGATCGTAAGCTGATGGCCCAATGGATGGGCAAACTCGGCTTCGAACTCGACATCCTGGCCGATTATATCCTTGCCGAGATTAAAAAGGCGGAGCGTATCTTCGCTGACGAGACGACGTTGCCAACGCTCGCGCCGGGATCCGGATCAGCAAAGACGGCTTGGTTATGGGCCTATGCCAGGGATGACAGACCCTTTGGCGGCAGTGGCCCGCCGATGGTCGCCTATCGCTTCGAAGATAGCCGTGCTGGCGATCGTGTCGCCCGGCATCTGAATGGCTATCACGGCATCCTCCAGGTCGACGGATATGGTGCCTACAACAAGCTCGCTCGATCTGACGGAGGCAATGACGGCGTGATACTGGCCGGCTGCTGGTCCCACAGCAGGCGCAAGTTCTACGAGCTCCACGCCTCGGAAAGCTCGACGATTGCGACCGAGACGGTGGAGCTGATGGCAAAGCTCTGGCAGGTCGAAGAAACAGCCCGCGGGCAAAGCCCTGATGCTCGTGTCGCGGCGCGTCAGCAGACATCTGCTGCCGTCGTCACTGAGCTCTTCGACCTTTGGCAGAAGACCCTGCCGCGGATCTCCGGCAAGTCGAAGCTCGCAGAAGCGATCCGCTATGCCACCTCGCGTCGCTCCATCTTCGAACGCTTCTTGACCGACGGCCGTATCGAGCTCGACTCCAACATCGTCGAGCGCGCGATCAGGCCCCAGACAATTACGAGAAAGAACAGTCTATTCGCCGGCAGTGACGGTGGTGGCAGGACCTGGGCGACCATCGCCACGCTCCTTCAGACAGCGAAGATGAACAACGTTGATCCGCAGGCCTGGCTTACCCAGACCCTTGAGCGCATAGCCAACGGTTGGCCCAGCAGCGAAATCGATGCACTCATGCCGTGGAGCTACACAGCCTGAACGGCCTCAGCTTGTCGCTTAC
>NZ_LWBS01000088.1 GCF_001652265.1 Rhizobium leguminosarum | reverse complement strand
GGATTGAACGAAGCCGCTTTCGCGGCATTTGGAGCGCGGGATTTGCATGATGCGCTTCTGATTTGAAGGATTGGGCTGTTTTAGCCCAACCTTTGAACAGGAGATGACGATGACAGAGATAAGCCCGCTGCGCCGGCGCATGATCGATGACATGACGATCCGCAATCTTTCGCCAGCGACGCAACGATCGTATTTGCATGCGGTGACCAAGTTCTCGCGTTATTTCGGGCGATCGCCAGACCGTCTTGGACTGGAAGACGTGCGCGCGTTTCAGGTGCATCTGGTATCATCGGGCCTATCGTGGCCGGCCTTGAACCAGACAGTTTGTGCCCTGCGGTTCTTCTTTGGCGTCACGCTTGGTCATGCCGAGATACCGGAACGCATTGCCTATGCCCGGACACCCGCCAAGCTGCCGACGATCCTAAACGGCGACGAGATCGTGCGGTTTCTGGAAGCGGTTCCGAGCCTGAGGACCCGCACCGCACTGACGACAGCTTATGCGGCAGGGCTGCGTGCCTCGGAAGCCGTCCATCTCAAGGTCCGCGACATTGATGGCGAACGCGGTATCATCCGCGTCGAGCATGGCAAGGGCGGAAAGGATCGCAACGTCATGCTGTCCGCACAGTTGCTCGCGATCCTGCGGGTCTATTGGCGGCTGGCGAGACCCGAGGTCTGGCTGTTTCCGGGCCGGGACGAGACCAAGCCCATAGACGTCCAGGTTCTGTATTCTGCCTGCCGTTCGGCGTGCGCCGCGGCCGGCATCGATAAAAGGGTGACGGTACATACGCTGCGTCACAGCTTTGCCACCCATCTTCTGGAAAGCGGAACCGACATCCGCATCATCCAGGTCTTGCTCGGCCACAACAATCTGTCCACCACGGCACGCTACACGAAGGTTTCCAATACCCTGATCCGCAGCACGACCAGCCCGCTCGACCGGCTGACGTTGGAGGTGGTGCCGCCAGGCTGAGTATAGCTTCGCCATGGCGGCGGGACTGGAGGTGGCGGACATTTTTCGCCGCCACGGGGAAAGATATCGTCAAACACACGACGCTCATCTCGGGCGTGTCGAACGCCGGGTCATGAGTGCGGTCGAGATGTGCCGGACCGCTCGCCTGGGCGGGCATGTCCAGCAATGCCAGGACTGCGCGACGCTCCGCATCGCCTACAATTCCTGCCGCAACCGGCATTGCCCGAAGTGCCAGGGACAGGCGAGCCGTGACTGGCTTGCCGCGCGGCAGGCCGACCTTCTGCCGGTCGGCTATTTCCACGTCGTCTTCACCCTACCGCAGCAGATCGCCGCAATCGCCTTCCAGAACAAGAATGCCGTTTACACGATCCTGTTTCGCGCCGTCGCCGAAACGCTGCGCAAGCTTGCTGCGGATCCCAGACATCTGGGTGCCGAGATCGGCTTCATCGCGGTGCTGCACTCCTGGGGACAGAACCTCCACTATCATCCGCATATCCACTGCATCGTGCCGGGTGGCGGTTTGTCATTCGACCAGTCCCGCTGGGTTGCTTGCCGGGCAAGCTTCTTCCTGCCCGTGCGGGTTCTGTCACGCCTGTTCCGGCGGCTGTTTCTCGACGAGCTGAAGCAGGCCTACGAGCTGGGCCAACTTCGGTTCTTCGGCGACATCGCCGGCTTGGCCGATCCAGCCGCATTCAATCGCACTGTCAAAGAAGCGCGGCGTGTCAACTGGATCGTCTACGCCAAGCCGCCCTTTGCCGGGCCCGAACAGGTGCTGGCCTATCTCGGCCGTTACACCCATCGCATTGCTATCTCCAATTCCCGCCTCGTCAGCATCGATGGAAACAAGGTCACCTTCCGATGGAAGGATTATCGAACGGGCGGCAAGCAGAAGGTGATGACGCTCGATGCTCACGAGTTCATCCGCCGTTTCCTGCTTCACACGGTTCCGGACGGCTTTCATCGCATTCGTCATTATGGTCTGCTTGCCAATGGCCATCGGCAATTGAAGCTGGACTTGTGCCGCAGCCTGCTCAACGTCCCAACGCAGGAGCAGCCGCTCGAAGAGCCGGACGCAAAGCCACCACCTGTGGCGCACCGCTGCCCCTGTTGTGGCGGAAGGATGAGCATCCTCGGCACCTGGAAGCCGCATCAACCAACCTGCCGGTCAGCATGGAACGACAGTTCATGATCATATCAGACGCAGCATCATTGCAACGATCAGCGTCGGCATGTCGAAGGACCGCGAGGGGAGTGCTTTGGCTAAATGTGCCGACGCGACATGAGACGCAACGGCACCAAGGGTTCGGTCGATGCAAACCAACCAACAGGCTCGTCAACGACACCGCAATGACCGCTAACAATCTCCTTCCAGACCTGTCCACGCGTTCCGGCAGGACTCGATCCTGCCAAATGCCATCCACCGCTTCGGCGAAATCCCCATAGTGCCAAACAACCCGCGCCTTCGCTCAATCCGGCTTCAATGAGGTCCGATCAGTGAATGCCGCATGCCCAGCGCCCGGACCTCACAGAACCCTCCAGATTC
>NZ_LWBS01000087.1 GCF_001652265.1 Rhizobium leguminosarum | reverse complement strand
AACGTCGATCCGCAGGCCTGGCTCACCCAGACCCTCGAGCGCATAGCCAACAGCTGGCCCAGCAGCGAAATCGATGCACTCATGCCGTGGAACTACACAGGCTGAACGGCCTCGGCTTGCCGCTTACGCTTATGTCGCTGGCGGCCTGTCTGGAGGCGGCATGATCGGGCCTTCGGGGAATGTGCGTGTCTATCTGGCCTGCGGGGTGACGGATATGCGGCGTGGCATTGATGGTCTATCGGCGCTGGTCGAGACGGCGATCAAGGAGGCACCGGGCTCCGGCGCGATCTTCGGCTTCCGCGGAAAACGGGCTGATCGGATCAAGCTTCTTTGGTGGGACGGTCAAGGGTTCTGCCTGTTCTACAAGATTTTGGAGCGCGGATACTTTCCCTGGCCGACGGCGAAAGAGGGCGTGGCGCACCTGACGCAGGCGCAGCTTTCGATGCTCGTTGAGGGGATCGATTGGCGACACCCGTCGTGGACTTCCGCTCCCGGTCGAACGGGATAAAAGCTATATTTTGCAGGGGCATCGGGGGTATATTGCTGGTGTGCTAGGGGCAAATCGGCTAGATTTGCGGGTATGGAAACAGCGCCGCTGGACAGTCAGGATGAGCTAACTGCTTTGCGCGCACTCGTCGCGGAACAGGCGGCGAAACTTGAGAGCCAGGAAGCCGAGGTCATCAAGCGCGACTCCATAATCGGGCTGTTGCGGGCACAACTGGAATTGCTCCGACACCGGCAGCATGGCGCGTCTTCGGAAAAGATCGACCGGAAGATAGAGCAATTCGAACTGATGCTGGAGGAGATTGAGGCCTGCCGTGCCGAGGCTGAAATGCGCTCCGGGAAAACTCCTCTGCCGGAGTTGGACGACGCGCCGGACAAGCCGAAGCGCAAACCATTGCCCGATGGTCTTCCCACCGAAGAACTGGTCTATGCGGCCCCCTGCAATTGCCCGACCTGTGGTGGCACGTCGTTCCTGAAGGCCGCCGACAGGGTGGTCCAGGTGTTGGAGCACGTGCCGGCGTCGGTCAAGATTGTCCGCCATGTCGAAAAGCGCATGATCTGCAGGGAGTGCGATACGACGGTGGCGGGCGAGATGCCAACCCTGCCGATCGAGCGCGGCAAACCCGGACCGGGACTGCTCGCCCATATCATGATCGCCAAATTCGACGATCACATCCCGCTCTACCGCCTGTCCGAGATGTACGATCGGTTGGGGATAGACATCTCCCGATCCGTAATGGCTGACTGGGTCGGCCGCGTATCGGGTCTGCTTGCGCCGCTCGTCTTTGCTATCAGGGCCCATATCGCCGCGCTTGACCGAATACATACGGACGATACCCCCGTCGATGTTCTCGACCCCGGACGGGGCAAGACAAAAACCGGCAGGGTCTGGGTCTACGTCTTCGACGGCAGTGGCTATCAAGCCGCCACTCCCGGTGCCATCGCTTATTACTATAGCCCTGACCAGGTCGAGCTGCCGGCCCGACGCTGGCACCAGCGTGTTGCGGGATCTCATCATCTTCCTCCTGAGTGATTCTATCTTCACCTCGGAAGAGTGCAGCCTTCGCACCGCCTGAGACCAGTCTGTTCAGTTCGATCAGCGCCGCAAGATCGACGCGTGCCGTTCCCATGGTCATGCCGCTGCACACCACAGGATCAATCATCCACCCCGAAATCGAGACCACCACACCTGAGGGCCCCAAAACCTTCAGAAACCGACCTGTCGCTCGTTCTTCGACGCGGCGAATGGAAACCTTTTTGCCGAAATACGGATGCCAGCGATAATGGACTTCGACTTCATCGCCGACATGGGCAGAATGAACGGGGGATGGGAATCGGAAGAAAAAATTGGCTCTTCGCCGGGTCAGACAAGGGCGGTGAGCGCATCGCCAACATCCTGACCATCATCGAGACTGCCAAACTCCATGGCCACAATCCGGAGGTCTATCTCACAGGCGTCCTGACCCGGATCCAGAGCCATCCCAAGGATCGGCTCCAGGAATTGTTGCCGTGGCAGTGGGTGCCGGCGAAAGACCGATACGAGGCTGCGTGATGGCACGCTCGAGGTTCATCTACACGCTCAAAGAAGTCGCCGTCATGATCGGCGAGAACCTTGAACTACTCGAGGAAGTCACCGCCAACTCGGACAATATCGCCGAAGACGAATTGGTATATGTCCGCGATGGCAGCGAAGATGGCACAAAAGGCCTGACCGAAAATGGAATTGACGACCTTCGAGATCTCCTGGCCGACATACGGACGTGGGATGGTGGAATCCGCCAGTTCCTCGTTGATGAACAATGCGATCCCGAGATGATCGAGCGCGTCATGGCAGATGAGCTAAGCCGCAAGTCCTAAACTGCGCCTCGTAGACGCAAGAAATGCATTCGCCGGACGCTCACTTTCATTCGCCCGTCTCTGCTGATTGCAGCGATCTGCTGATCCCTTTGTCCGGGAGATTGATCGCCGGCTGGTTCGGTCGCGTTGGCGCGCGGGGGAATGACGATGACGGCAGCCGCACTGTGGTCGGTGACCGCGTCGTAGGTGGGCTTCCCGTCATAGGCGCCGTCGGCTGTGAACTGCCCGATCCGACCATCGATCTGGTT
>NZ_LWBS01000086.1 GCF_001652265.1 Rhizobium leguminosarum | reverse complement strand
GGCGCAATCACCGCCCACTGCTGATCATCAAGCCAGAACTCTCCTGCCATCATCAAAACTCCCATTGTCATCACAATGAATCACAGCGATCCATTTTGATCAATGGCTTGATTGGGTTTGGAGCCTAAAGCGTCATCTGGCCGCCATGCTCGCGACCAGATCGCTGAACCTCTCGCCCTGAATGCCAACATGCCCCCGCAGCAGCCGGCGGGCCTCATCTCCATCTCCGGCAAAGATCGCATCGACGATGGCGCAATGTTCCAAGAAGGACGTCGACAGGCGGTTGCGCACGCGCAGCTGGAGGCGGCGATAAGGCCGCAGGCGCCGATGCAATTGCAGACATTGCTCCTCAAGGAAACCGCTTCGGCCGGCTGCGTAGATGGCCTTATGGAACTCCTCATTGTCGTAATAATAGGCGTCGCTGTCACCGGCAGCGGCGGATTGCTCACAGCGGGCGTGGGTGGCGGTGATTGCTTCTCGGGACGCCTTGTCCAGCCGCCGTGCGGCGAGCGAGCCGGCCAAGCCCTCCAGCTCCGCCATAACCTCGAACATCTCATAGACGCGGTGCGGCCCCGGATCGATGACGATAGCGCCTCTGCGCGGTCGAATTTCGATGAGGCCGATGGCATCGAGCTGCATCAGCGCCTCACGCACCGGCGTGCGGGAGACCCCGAAACGCGTCGCAAGCACCGTTTCGTCGAGCCGCTCACCGGGGGAGAACTCGTTGGAAAGAATTGAATTTTCAATCTCATCCCGAAGCCATCGGCCGACATTCTCGGACATTTAGTTTCGTTTCCCTCATACACAAATGCTATTCTTGTATACACGATCATTGACCTCGTGTACGAAGAAAGGTATTATACATACTACCGGTGAAACCCGACGATGGGAAGCAGCCGTCAAAAACGGTCACCCAGCCGGCCGGTAGAAGAGAGGAGAAATGGCATGTCTGAGGCTTCCTTCTTCACCGACATGCTGCAGAGCATCACGGATCGCGGACGCCAGCTTTTGTTTTCCGGCGCGCGCGCCACGCAGGTCGCGGCCAAGGTCGATCTCGAGACACTCTGTGAAATGCTGCTGTCGAGCCGGGGCGAGGCCTCGGGCATGGCGCTTGCGGCCGAGATACTCGATCGCTGGGGCGCGCTTGAGAGCGAGGGCGCGCAGAAATTCCTCCTTATGCTGCATGAAAACTTCGGGCCAGACACGACCAAGCTCGACCAGGCGATTGAAAATTACCGCGCTGACAAAAGCTCTGCCGCGATCATTGCCCTCCATCAGGCAGCCGAGCCGCGGCGACAGGAGCTTCTGCGCCGATTGAACCACGCGCCGAACGGCACCGCCAAGCTTGTCCGGATGCGCCAGCAGCTGCTTGCTTCCAAAGATCAATCCGCAGAATATCACGCGCTTGACGCCGACTTCACGCATCTGTTCGGCTCCTGGTTCAATCGCGGCTTTCTGACGCTGCGGCCCATCGACTGGTCGACGCCGGCTTACATCCTTGAAAAGATCATCAAATACGAGGCCGTGCACGAGATTGCCGGCTGGGAGGAGTTGCGCCGTCGTTTGGCACCGGCCGACCGTCGGTGCTTTGCCTTCTTCCACCCCCGACTGGCCGACGAGCCGCTCGTGTTCGTTGAGGTGGCGCTCACACGATCAGTGCCGACGGCGATCGGCGATGTGCTCGACGAGGGGAGGGAGCAGATCAATGCCGACGAGGCGACAACGGCTGTCTTCTATTCGATCTCCAACTGCCAGGATGGCTTGCGTGGGATCTCGTTCGGCAATTTCCTGATCAAGCAGGTCGTGGAAGACCTGCGCAGAGACCTGCCTGGCCTCAAGAATTTCGTCACGCTGTCGCCCGTTCCAGGCTTTGCCCGTTGGCTTGCCAAGGCACGCGCCTCAACCACCAACCGGCTCTTATCCGAAGCGGCCCGCGAAACGCTGATGTTGCTGGACGATCACAAATGGTCTGACAACGAGAAGACGGCGGCCGAAGTGGAGCGCGTGTTGCTGCCGCTTGCGGCGCGCTATTTCCTGGTCGAACGGACGCCGGAGGGCCGCCCCGTCGATCCTGTTGCCCGTTTCCATCTCGGCAACGGCGCTCGACTGGAAAGATTGAATTTTCTTGGCGACCGCTCGACCAAGGCGATGCAGCAGGCACACGGCCTGATGGTCAATTATCTCTACAAGCTCGACGATATCGTGGCCAACCATGAGGCCTTAGCGCAGCGCGGCGAAGTGATTGCCTCGCCTGCTGTCAAAAGCTTGCTCAACCAGAACGACGAAAGCGGCAGCGGCGGCAATGGCCAGCAAGGCTCCCGGCCATTCGCACAGATAATGAACTCGACGCTTGGAGGAGGGCGAAAGTGAGCAACCATCTTTTCGACGCCATGCGGGCCGCCGCGCCCGGCAACGCACCGTTCATCCGGATCGATAACACGCGCACATGGACCTATGACGACGCTTTCGCTCTTTCCGGCCGCATTGCCAGCGCGATGGACACGCTCGGCATTCGCCCCGGCGACCGAGTGGCGGTGCAGGTCGAGAAAAGTGCCGAGGCATTGATCCTTTATCTCGCCTGTCTTCGAAGCGGTGCGGTCTACCTGCCGCTCAACACCGCCTATACGCTGGCTGAGCTCGATTACTTTATCGGCGATGCGGAGCCGCGTTTGGTGGTGGTTGCGTCGGTGGCTCGAGGGGGCGTCGAGACAATTGCCAAGCCCCACGGCGCGATCATCGAAACGCTCGACGCCGATGGCAGCGGTTCGTTGCTGGATCTCGCACGCGATGAGCCCGCCGACTTTGTCGATGCCTCGCGCTCCGCGGATGATCTGGCTGCGATCCTCTACACGTCGGGAACGACGGGACGCTCCAAGGGGGCGATGCTCACGCATGGGAACCTGCTCTCGAACGCCCTGACCTTGCGAGATTATTGGTGCGTCACCGCCGATGATCGACTGATTCATGCCTTGCCGATCTTCCACACCCATGGGCTGTTCGTCGCCACCAACGTCACGCTGCTCGCCGGCGCCTCGATGTTCCTGCTGTCGAGGTTCGACCCGGAGGAGATCCTGTCGCTGATGCCGCAGGCAACGATGCTGATGGGCGTGCCGACCTTCTACGTGCGCCTGCTGCAAAGCCCGCGCCTCGACGAGCAAGCGGTCGCCAGCATCCGCCTTTTCATCTCCGGTTCGGCTCCACTGCTTGCAGAAACACATACCGAGTTCCAGGCCCGTACCGGTCACGCCATTCTCGAGCGCTACGGCATGACGGAAACCAATATGAATACGTCGAACCCCTATGAGGGAAAACGGATTGCGGGAACGGTCGGCTTCCCGCTGCCGGATGTGACGGTGCGCGTCACCGATCCCGCCACCGGGCTCGCGCTGCCGCCTGAAGAAACCGGCATGATCGAGATCAAGGGGCCGAACGTCTTCAAGGGTTACTGGCGCATGCCGGAAAAAACTGCGGCCGAATTCACCGCCGACGGTTTTTTCATCAGCGGCGACCTCGGCAAGATCGACCGGGACGGCTATGTCCACATCGTCGGCCGCGGCAAGGACCTGGTGATTTCGGGTGGGTACAACATCTATCCGAAAGAGGTCGAAGGCGAGATCGACCAGATCGAAGGTGTGGTTGAGAGCGCTGTGATCGGCGTGCCGCATCCCGATTTCGGCGAAGGCGTGACCGCCGTCGTCGTACGCAAGCCCGGCGCCGTCCTCGATGAAAAGGCCATCGTCAGCGCGCTCCAGGACCGTCTCGCGCGCTACAAACAACCCAAGCGCATCATCTTTGCCGAGGACTTGCCGCGCAACACCATGGGTAAGGTTCAGAAAAACATCCTGCGGCAGCAATACGCCGATCTGTACGCAAGATCGTAAGGCAACCGCGCCCTCTGGGAGGAGGGTGCGTCGGCGTCTTGCATCAATTTTGGAAACAACAACTACGGCGCTGGAGGCGTCGGAGGGAGGGGAATCATGGGTATTGAATTACTGGCCATAGGCCTGCTGGTCGCCATGTTCATCATTGCGACGATCCAGCCGATCAACATGGGTGCGCTCGCCTTTGCCGGCGCATTTCTTCTCGGCTCGATGATCATCGGGATGAAAACCAGCGATATTTTTGCCGGCTTTCCGAGCGATCTATTCCTGACGCTCGTCGCCGTCACCTACCTCTTCGCCATTGCGCAGATCAACGGCACGATCGACTGGCTCGTCGAATGTGCCGTGCGCCTGGTTCGCGGGCGGATCGGCTTGATTCCCTGGGTGATGTTCCTGGTCGCTGCTGTCATTACCGGTTTCGGTGCTCTTGGGCCTGCTGCGGTTGCCATTCTCGCGCCCGTCGCGTTGAGTTTTGCCGTGCAGTACCGCATTCACCCGGTTATGATGGGCCTGATGGTGATCCATGGCGCGCAGGCGGGCGGCTTTTCGCCGATCAGCATCTATGGCGGAATCACCAACCAGATCGTCGAGAAGGCCGGCCTGCCTTTCGCCCCGACGTCGCTGTTTCTCTCCAGCTTCTTCTTCAACCTGGCGATCGCGGTGCTGGTCTTCTTCGTTTTCGGCGGCGCGAGGGTGATGAAGCAAGATCCCGCATCACTTGGCCCCTTGCCCGAACTCCATCCCGAGGGCGTATCGGCGTCGATCAGAGGTCACGGCGGCACGCCGGCAAAACCGATCAGGGAGCATGCCTATGGTACGGCGGCAGATACCGCGACGACCTTGCGCCTGAACAATGAGAGAATTACCACCTTGATCGGCCTGACGGCGCTCGGCATCGGCGCCCTGGTTTTCAAGTTTAACGTCGGCCTCGTCGCCATGACCGTCGCCGTCGTCCTCGCGCTGCTGTCACCGAAGGCGCAGAAGGCTGCGATCGACAAGGTTAGCTGGTCGACCGTGCTGCTGATTGCCGGGATCATCACCTATGTCGGCGTGATGGAAAAGGCCGGTACGGTCGACTACGTGGCGAACGGCATATCCAGTCTCGGCATGCCGCTGCTGGTGGCGCTGCTGCTCTGCTTTACCGGTGCCATCGTCTCGGCCTTTGCATCCTCGACCGCGCTGCTCGGCGCGATCATCCCGCTCGCCGTTCCGTTCCTCCTGCAAGGGCACATCAGCGCCGTCGGCGTGGTCGCCGCCATCGCCATCTCGACGACGATCGTCGACACCAGTCCATTCTCCACCAATGGCGCGCTTGTCGTCGCCAACGCACCGGACGACAACAGAGAGCAGGTGCTGCGACAGCTGCTGATCTACAGCGCCCTGATCGCTATCATCGGCCCGATCGTTGCCTGGCTGGTGTTCGTCGTGCCCGGGCTGGTCTGACGGCTGGCGGCTGCTCCCAAGTGTACCGAGCCCTGTTCGGTACACCGTTGATGCCCGATCACTGAGAAAACGTTTTCAAGGCAGATCAACGGCTCGCTTCGAACCGAGCCTCTCCGACGACGGCGTTCGTCGCCCCTCCCTCATGACAGTCTGCTGCCGGAGATTGACCTCTCGGGCCTCGCAGATGCATAGTTTGCTGAGCCCGTTGACGAGCATTCGTCACCGTGCCGCAAATGTAGAAGTGGGACGTGCTCTTTGCTCACCCAAGACGCTACTTTTTTGTACCGGCAAGGCGCCCCCGACTTGGACTCACGTGCTTTTGAGCTAGCGCGATTCCAGCAAAAGTGCGTAGCGGTTTTGCGCCCGGAATTGCGTGAAAACAAAGAGATAGAGCATTTCCGTGATTCGGAGAAAAACGGAAATGCTCCAGCGCTATCCTGCCAGGATTTGTCCGGATGCAAACAGTCGTTCTAACTGGTGGCTGCCAATGTGGCGCCGTGCGGTACGCGCTTGAGGAGCCCCCGCAAAACGTCCATGTCTGCCACTGCCGGATGTGCCAGAAGGCTGTGGGCGGTCCGTTGGCGATCATCTGCCCCGTGATGAAGCCCGCATTTCGCCTGACGCGTGGCGCGATCAGCTATTTTCGCAGCTCGGACGTCGGCCGCCGTGGTTTTTGCCGTGACTGTGGCACCCCACTCACATTCGACTATCCCGATGGTGACGACATCGGCGTTTTGGTCGGTACCCTCGACCAGCCCGATCGGGCTCCGCCCGAAAACCAATACGGCAACGAGAGCCGGGTGTCCTGGTACGCCAACTTGGCTCAAGTGCCGGGCGAGCGACCGACCTACGCCGACAATCCCCCGATGTTGCATCGGATCAGCAGCACCAATCATCAGCATCCTGACCATGATACCGATCATTGGCCGCCGTCCGGCTAACTCTCAAACTTGTCCACCCACAGAACGCGCGACTGGAGCGGCGATCCCCTCGGGCGGCGTAAAGCGGGCTGCAAGCCGTCGACCGCGACGGACCGCTGATTGTTGAGCGCCTTAGCGCAGTTTCTCAACGGCGACGGCAAGACAGGCCTTGAACGCGGCAAGATCCGTATAGAGCGCATCCCGCGCCGCGTCTCCGATGATCAGGACGCCACCGCGCCGCTCAATCCCGGCGTGCAGCATCAGATTGTCGGCCAGGCCGAAATCCTCGACCGCAATTCCATTCGGGTCTCGCAGTCGACCTTCAGCATCATAGGCGATGGCCCCGCCATAAAGATCGCTCACTCGTCCGCTGTGATCGCGGGCTACATTCGTGTAGGCGAATACGGGCTTACCGCTTGCGCACATAAAGCCGAGTTCGAAGGCTGTCCCTGTATCGGCCGCAATGCCGCGAAAGGGCGTCAGATTGGCGATGATCGCGTCAGCCTCAATCATCATCTTCTCGTCCACCGCGTTTATCGCAGCCGCCCGCTCGCGCTTCGAGTTCGTGTGCGGGATTTCCAGATCGCCGGGCGAGAGCGGGATAAGTCCCGCCTCACGGGCAAGTGCCGCCTTGCGGTCGAGCATTTCACGGGCGTTGGAAAGGAAGACCTCCGGACCGGCGAGATAAACTTTTTTTGTCATAAAATCGCACCTAAAAGAGATGGGCTTGAATCAAAATACCTTCCTCGCTCTACAGCGAATAAGGATCACAATCCAGTAGGTGAAGCCGCCCATGCCGCAGCGCGTATCTGCAAGCGTAGAGATCACGCCGCGGTGCTGCAGATTGTAAGTGCAGCATAGGCAACGCGGCCGCCATCGCCACGTCAGGCCTGCTCGTGCTCGATGTCGATGTTGGCGACGCGGCCCGGCTCGACGTCGACACGCCGGGCGGGTATTCACTGCCAGTGCGCACCGAATTGGCCGCGGCGCCTGAGCGGCAATCAAACACCTCATTCCTGTCTGCGGAGGCTCCCCAGCATAGCCTTGAATCCCGCGACCGCCCGCTTCGAAACCGCCTCTGGATTCTCCGCATTGGCGATCCAAAGCGCCATATGGCTGCTGGCGCCATTGATGAGGCGAGCGGCGGTTTCGGTGTCGATGTCGATGATCTCGCCATCGGCCTTGAGACGGTCGAGGCTGCGGGAGAGGGCGGCGATACAGCCGGGGGTGTTCTGCCATTGCGAGATATCGCCGAGGACAGCCGGGCCATCGCGAAACATGATACGCTGGATTTCGGGCTCGAGCGCCATTTCGATATAAGCGGAGCACTCGTCGACAAAGCCCTGCCAGCGCGTGGGAGCGGCGGCCGAGACCTCGTTCAGCCGCTCCGTCATTTCCGCGTCGATTTCGATGATCACGGCCTGGAGCAGACCCCTCTTGTCACCGAAATGGTGATAGAGGGCGCCGCGCGTCAGTCCCGCCTCGCCGGTGAAATCGTCCATCGAGGCTTCCGCGTAGCCGATCGTGCCAAAGGCACGCCGCCCGGCTGCGATAAGTTTGCCGCGGGTCTCTGCGATCATCTCCTGGCGCGGTTTGCGCATGGCTTCTCCATTGGCATACGCTGCGTATCTTTTTCATTGACATACGTGGCGTATGCATTATCTAAACACATACACTCCGTATATAAGTGTTCTATCCGATAGCTGGAAGGATCGTCCCATGTCAAATCCGTATAGACAAATATTCGCGGCACCTGGGGCCAAGGGCTTCTCCGTCGCCGGCTTTTTCGCACGCCTTCCCATCGCCATGGCGCCGATTGGCATCGTCGCCATGCTCTCCCAGGCACATGGCGAATATTGGCTGGCGGGCGCCGTGTCGGCGACCTATGCGCTCACCAATGCGGTGATTTCACCGCAGATTTCGCGAGCAGTCGACCGGCTGGGCCAGACGGCAGTGGTCGTTCCGACAACCATCGTATCAGTGCTGGCGTTCATCGCGCTGATCTCCGCGGCCAATCAGAACTGGCCGGTGTGGACGCTCTTCGCCTCAGCCTTCCTTGCGGCAGCCATGCCGAGCATCCCGGCGCTGATGCGGGCGCGCTGGACGGAACTGTTTCGCAACCAGCCAGAGCTCACCACGGCCTTCGCGTTCGAAAGTGCCGCGGACGAACTGGTCTATATCGCCGGCGCCTCGCTGTCCGTCGGGCTGTCCGTCGCCCTATTCCCCGAAGCCGGCATGATGGTGAGCACAGCTTTTCTGGCGCTCGGGACGGCGGCCTTCATCGTGCAGCGCGGCACCGAGCCGAAGGTGCGTCATGTCGCCGGCGCGGCTTCGGTCGGCTCCGCGATCCGGCAGCGTCCGGTGCAGATCATCACACTCGCGCTAATCTTCGTCGGCGCGATCTTCGCAACCGCGGAAGTGAGTGTTGTCGCCATCACCAAGGAGCTTGGTCAGCCGAATGCGGCCAGCCTGGTCATCAGCGTCTATGCCCTCGGTTCCTTCCTATTGGGTTTGACCCTCGGCGCGCTTAATCTGCGCATCCCCTTGCACCGTCAGTTGCTGATCGCTGTTGCGACTCTCGCAGTAACCTCGCTGCCGTTGCTCGTCGCCGGCAGTTCGGTAACCCTGCTTGCTGTCGCCGTCTTCGTCAGCGGCATCGCGATCTCGCCGACCTTTATAACTGCCTTCGGACTGATTGAGCGTCGCGTGCCGGAATCGGTGCTGACGGAGGGCGTCACCTGGGTGATGACCGGCATCGGTATGGCGCTTGGCGCCTTTGTCTCGGGCTGGGTCGTCGACACCTACGGTCCCCAGAGCGGATTCTGGGTGTCTGCGGCCGCCGGGGCAGCGACCGTCCTTATCATTGCGCTCGGTCAGCGTACACTTTCGGGAGAGTGCACCGACGGGGAAGATTGCGCGATGCTGGAGCCGGCGCAGTAGCCGGGTGGGCGATAGAAAGGAACGGCGCGAGAGACTTCCGACACGCGCGATGTGACGGACCTTATCCTACAGGATATTCTGGCGGGCGTTCTGTTACCGGGAACCTGGCTGAAGCCAGATCGATCTGGAGCGGCTGATCGACGCCATCGCCGGCGCCAAAGCCGAACGGCTGAAGGAAGGCGTGCTCGACAAAAACCCTCCCGCAAGCAAAGCGCAGCGCTTTCCCACAATCCAATCGACCTGTTTGCAGGATTGAACATCCGGGGGAGTGGTCGTTGCCGAGTCAGCACAAGTCGCTAATATCAGACGCCTAGGCTCGCTCTCACGACGGAAATGACTCGAATGATTTCATTAAGGCCGATGCGGGAAAGCGAATATTCCGCCTATCTCGCTTATTTTATCCCTGAATATGCGGCCGAAATTTCGTCAAACTACGGACTTTCGGATCTTCATTCTCTTGCGCAAGCGAAACGCGAAATTGCTGCCGACCTTCCCGAAGGCGTCAATACGAACAGGCAAGTCTTGCTCTGTTTGATCGATCAATCGGAACGCCCTGAAATGCTTATCGGGTACCTCTGGTACAAGCCTGACCCGGCGATGCGCTCGGCATTCATCAGCGATTTTCATATCTTGGCCGCCCATCAGGGTAAAGGCCTTGGCAAACAGGCCTTGGAGGCTTTCGAAAGCCACCTGAAAGGCAAAGGGTTTGAGCAAATAAAGCTGCGGGTCGCTGAGGATAACGCCCGCGCCCGCCATGTTTATGAGGTCACAGGCTTTCGCGTGACCGGGGTCAACATGAGCAAAGCCATCGCGTCGACAGAGCCGGACACACGGCCCGTCTAAAGAACCCACCGAAACGATCTTGAAAGTTCGCCCTAGCGAACGGCGCCGGGCGTATCTCCAAAGCGTCGCCTGAAACAGCGATTGAAGTCACTGAACCCGGCCTCGTAGGCGATCTCGCTGATCCTCTTGGAAGCATGACGAGGATCACTCAGCATGGTTTTGGCGCTCAGCAGGCGCCGCTCGAGAACGCGCTCGGAAAATCCGGACCCGGTGCGGCCAAGAGATCCTGTATATAGCGAGCCGAAAGCTGGAGCTTGCGCCCGATAAACTCAGCGGAAAGTCTCGGGATCGGAGAAGTCCGTGCGGATGTTCGCCAGGACAGCCTCCAAGCGCGCTGCGCGCAAACCGGTCAAGCCGGCGAGTTCCGCTTCGTCTCCCTTTGCGCCGGTGACCAGCCCAACGAGATCGATGATGGTCGCTGCAACATGGGCAGTCAGCGTCGGAGAAGCGGGCAGATCACCTGCGTCGAAAAGCATGAGGTAGTTGCGCAGCAGACGGAGGGCTTCGGCGTCGTGTCTGGCGACGAGGCCCTGTTTATCGTTGATCTTGGCGAAAGGTGCATCCAATAGCTTCTTCGGAATGCCAAGATGTATCCAGCTATTATGATCTTGGCCTAAAATGGTCTGCGGCTCGCCCGCATCGAGGAATGCTTCGCCCGGCTTCAATTCGATATCGTTCTGCCGGTAAGTGCCCCCGATCGCTGTGGCGCTTGTGTTGATGACAAGCGAATAGCAGTCGTGCGTGTCCGCAAGAATGCTTTGCCGGGATCGCTTGACGCGGTTGATGGTGCCGATCATTTTGCATAGAATGGTTTCTTGTCAGAGATCCCCATTTCAACAGAAGCGATATCGGCAGTATATATATCGCGCCACAATGAAAAACGCGCATCACTTCCTAAATGCGCAGGTAAATCCGCAGATGAAAAAGTATTATTTTGCATAATAACGCATCTTTACTTATTTAACAAATATAATGCAATCCAACCAAGTCAAAACATCGCCTTCGCCTCGAGAGCGGGGGCGAACAGCGTTCGCCCCTCCCTGGCTCATTTCGTAATGATCTTGCCGCTCGGCAGTTCCACGCCAATGACGTCATCGACACTACCGGCGCCGGTCTCTCCGACGGGTGCGGCAGTCGCGGCTGAAAGAGCGTTCGTGTTGAGAGCATTGGCCGTAATGGCGTTCGAGGTGATGGCGTTGGCCGTTATCGCGTTCGCCGTGATGGCATTCGCGGTAATGGCATTGGCCGTTATCGCGTTTGCAGTGATGGCATTGCTGACTGTTTCCGCAGATGCCGGAACCGCTGACGCGGTGAGAAGTGCGGCGACGACGAGTTGGCGGATTTTCATGATCATTTCCTTTTTTTGTTGAAGAGAACCGAGGACAATCCAGCGGTTTTGAAATTCCTGCGCTTCAAGGATTTGAAGACAGGAAACGGTGTTGCCGCTAGTGGGAGCGGTTGAAAATCAACGCCTTGCCGAACAGTCCGGTTTTGGCGTTCTGTGCCGTGCAAAGCACCGAGCCGAGGCGGTCGGCGAGGCGGGGACAGGAGTGCTGCAGACCGTCGAGCGTCATCCTGTCCGGGACCCGGGTATGAGCCACGCAGACAGCACCCGTGGTACTCCATCCCGCTTCGAAACTCAGCTCATCTCTCCCGGAACTCTGGGCCTCGCGTTGGATGCCGCGATCGTCGTAAATGTCGATCTTCATGCCCGTTCGGGTCGTGGCGCGATCGCCGCAATAGTCGGCACGGACCATATTGACGCAGGCGCGGTGGTACTCCGCCAGATCCGTCCCGTCGGACAGGGTTTTCCAGGGCTTGTAACCGAAGCGGACGCACTTCCCCTGTGCTCCGGCTGAACATGTAAGGGTAAAACCGGACTGCGAAATCATCTTTCCCTCCGAATTCCATTGCCCCTTGAGCGGAAACATCCAGCGATTTCCATCAGGATCAGGATCGCAAAGTTCGACCGGTGTTGGGCCATCGACAACGGTGACCTTGTGCAGGAACACCTCGCCGTCGGGATCACGGCTGTCGGTCACGATGTCATCAATGCGGACATGGTGGGCAACAGCATCGCCGGACAAGCGTAGCGACAGGGTTGCGCCAACGAGTTCCTTGCCCTGAAGAACTTTGCCGCTCGAGAAGGTAAGTCGGAACGCAGTTCCGACCACTTCGGTTTTCTCGATCCGCTCCGGCGGCGACGCTGCGGCCGCAGCTGGAAGCGAAGAGCTCGCGAAGGCCGCGCAAAAGAGCAAGGCACCGACAGCCAGTTGGATAAATGTTGCGATCATTATGGCCACACGATCACAATAAATACCGCAACGGTTCTTGCGCGTTGGCGCGATTGATAGTGGCGTCGGATATCCATGGAAGGTCTCGAAATCGAAGTTCTATGAAAGAGCGCGTCGCGCCTTGAGCAACGATGTCTAAAGGACACTCCCGGCGCCGTCGTCACCCGCAAGTATGATGTCTTAGCTTGTCTCCCGGCGGAGCTTGCGCCACGAAAGCTTTCGATTGCATATCTCCCAGTATTCCTGCCAGTGTCTGGCTGGCAGAGGTGAGACGAAGCGATTGCGCAGGGGACCGCATGAGTAGACTGGGTGACGAAATACTGTCGTCGATAATCGGCGATATCTATGATTGCGCTTTGAGCCCGGAAGGCTGGACGGGTGTCATGACCCGCATTACCAGCACCATCGACGCGGCCTATACGACGATTGCACTCACCAGCGTCACGGATAGTCGAGGTAGATTTGCGGCTCAGTCTCCCTGGGATGCCGAGCAGTTGAGAGCACTGCAGGACTATGAACTCGACGCGATACCGGGCCTGAGGGCCGCGGTCATTGGCGATATTGATCTGCCGCAGCGGACATTGTCTCTCGTCAGCGAAGGGGAACTGGAGCAATCCGCTTTCTTCCAAGAATGGGCAAAACCTCAAGGCCTCCGCGAGGCGTGTACGACAAAGTTCGTCCATACTGCCGACCGGATCGGACTATTCAGTACGACGACGTGGGCGAACCGGCCGCCCATCAGCGCCGAAGAACAGCGCTTTCTGGCTTTGCTTTCACCCCACCTGCGGCGAGCTTCCCTGATTGGCGACCTTTTGGATCAGACGCGCGTCACCACCGGCATATATCGCGGTGTCCTCGACAGCCTTGCAGTTCCCATCATTCTCACTGGAGCAGATGGGGCGGTTCTTCACGCCAACGCCCATGCGGCAAAATTGCTTGACGAGCGTATACTTCTGCGCTCGCGAAACGGCGTTCTTCAGGCCCAGACACCCATGGTTTCACGTGCTTTGCTGGAAGCAATCGGGGCCGCAGCCCATGCGGACGCCCTGTTGGGGTCGCGCGGTATCGGCCTTCCGATTTCCACTCCGGGCCAGTCTCCGGCGGTCGCCTATATCCTACCGTTGAGCGAAGGGACGGCTCGAGCAGCCTTTAGGCCTGCATGCGCTGCCGTGTTCATATCAACCACCATTTCGGCTTCTCCTCCGCCAGAAGACGTGTTGATCACGCTTTACGATCTGACCCCGGCCGAGGCGCGGGTCGTCCTGCAGATCGGCAAAGGATTGAGTGCTGCGCAATGTGCTGCAACTCTGGCAATCAGCGAGAATACGCTGAAGACCCATCTTGGCCGGGTCTATGCAAAGACCTCCACCGCACGTCAGGCCGATCTCGTCGCCCTCGTTTCGACGATCGCATCACCAATCATGCACGGGATGTCGCTGGCGACATCGGCTAACACCACGTGATATGGATTGCAGGGTCGATAGTTCGATCTCCCCTCAACCCGACCATCCCAACCTCACGGCACCTGCGCCCCGCTCACCGCAACATAGACCGAATAAACCGACCGCGTCGCCGCGATAAACAGCCGGTTGCGTTGGGGCCCGCCGAAGGTGAGGTTGGCGACGGTCTGGGGGACTCGGATCTTGCCGATCAGTTTGCCTGTGGGGTCGAAGCAATGCACGCCATCGGCCGCACTTGACCAGAGGTTCCCGTTCACGTCTGTGCGAATGCCGTCCGGGATGCCTTTGTCGATGAGGCAGAAGACGCGGCCGTTCGTAAGCCTGATGCCGTCGATCACGTCGAAAGCGCGGATGTGACGTGGCAGGCTTTCGTCATGGCTGGCTGCCGAATCCGCCACATAGAGGATGGTCTCGTCGGGCGAGAAGGCGAGGCCGTTCGGCTGGATGAAATCCGTGACGACAGCCGCAATTTCGCCGGTCGTCGCATCGAGCCGGTAGACGTTGCGGGTCGGCTGCTCCGGCTCGGCGCGAAAGCCTTCATAGTCCGACATGATGCCGTAGGTCGGGTCGGTGAACCAGATCGAGCCGTCTGATTTCACCACCACGTCGTTTGGCGAATTGAGCCTGGCGCCCTCGAAACGATCGGCGAGCACGGTGATCGAGCCGTCGACCTCGGTGCGCGTGACGCGGCGCGTCCCATGCTCGCAGGAGATCAGCCGTCCCTGCCGGTCGCGCGTATGGCCGTTGGTGAAGTTGGAGGGTTGCCGATAGACGGAGACGCCGTTCTCCGGCGTCCATCGCAGCATGCGCTGGTTGGGTATGTCGCTCCACAGCAGCTGGTTGGCGTCGTTGAACCAGACGGGGCCCTCCGCCCAGCGGCAGCCGGAATAGAGTTCGTCGAGACCGGCGCTGGTCACGATCATCTGCCGGAAGCGCGGGTCGTGGATTTCGTAAATGCTGGCCTCGGCCATGGCGGTCTTCCCGTTTATCGCATGCCAGCCCGGCGACCGCCGGCGAGCATGATGACGCTGATGATGATGAGGCCGGTCATGATCAGGCGAATGCCCGCGCCGAACCCATAAGTATTGAGCATGGAGACGACCAGGAACATGAAGAGCGATGCGCCCCAGATCCCCGGCACGTTGGAATCGCCGCCGGCGACTGCCGTACCGCCGATCACGACGACAGCGATCGACATCAGCAGATATTCCGAGCCCATGTTGAGCGCTGCGCCGCCGGAGAAACAGGCGAGCAGATAGCCTGCGACCGAAGCGAGCACGGCGCAGAAGAGATAAGTGACGAAACGCGTGCCGTCGACCGGTATGCCGCCCATGCGCGCTGCCGGCATGCTCTGGCCGATCGCCGAGATCCAGCGTCCGTAGATCGTCTTCTCGAGCAGGAACCAGGCAAGCAGCGAGATGAGGAATGCGACGATCGCCACGTTCGGCACGCCGAGCGTGTTTGACGTGGTAAATTCCGCCAGCATGCTCGGAGGCTTGATGCGCAATCCGCGGTTTGTCCAGATGGCGGCGGACTGGACGATGAAGCTCATGGACAGCGTGGCGATGATCGGCGGAATGCGCAGCGCCTTGATGAGTGCATAATTGCCGAGGCCGACGACAAGGCCGATGACGATGGCGACAAGAAGACCGGGCAGGATCATGCCGTTTTCGACATTCATCAGCTTCAGCGCCACCGTGCCGGCAAGCGTCATAGTGGCGGGAACCGAGAGATCGATGTTGCCGGGACCGAGCGTGATGACGAACATCTGGCCGATGCCGACGATGACCGAGAAGGCCGCAAACGTGAGTGCTGCCTGCGACAGGCCAAGCGTGCTGGCGCCGAGCGTCACCATGATCGTCAGGAACCAGACGACAAAGGCGGCAAGCCACGACCAGATCCAGGGTTTGCGGAAGAGGCGCAGGAGCGGGGTCATCGGCGTTTCTCCCGCTTCTCCAGGCGGTTCAGCATCAGCCGTAGTGCCAGCACGATGATCAGGATCGCGCCCTGAGCCCCGATCTGCCAGTCCGGCGAGATGCGCAGGAAGGACAGGAACGAGCCGGCGAGCGTCAGCGTCAGCGCGCCGATGACGGCGCCGATCGGGGAGACGCGGCCGCCGATGAACTCACCGCCGCCGAGGATGACGCCGGCGATCGACAGCAGCGTGTAACGCAGCGCGATATTGGCATCGGCCGAGGTGGTCAGGCCGACGAGGGCGATGCCGGCGAGCACGGCAAAGAGGCCGGCAAGACCGTAGGCGGCAGCGCGCGCCCCGACAATCGACCAGCCGGCGCGCTCGACCGAACGCTGGTTGCCGCCAATGCCGCGCATCAGCACGCCGAGCGACGACCGCATGACGAGAAGATGAGCGACGGCAGCGATGACGATGCTGGCGACGATCGCCATCGGCGCCAGCGGCGGCTTGACGGTCATCAGCCAGCGCACCCAGTCCGGCGCCTGCCCACCCGGTGCCGGCAGCAGCAGTACGGCAAGGCCGCCCCAGACGAAGCTCATGCCGAGGGTCACGACGATGGACGGCAGGTTGCGCAGATAGATGACGATGCCGAGCGCTGCATAGGTTGCGATCGCGCCGGCAAGGATCACCACGCCGATCACCGGGGCATCCCGCAGAAAGGTCGCGGTGACGCAGGCGACGAAGCTGACGAAGGCGCCCATCGAGAGATCGAGATCGTTCACCGCCATCACGATCATCTGGGCGATCGTCGCAAGCGCGATCGGCACAGCCAGGTTGAACAGCAGGTTGAGCCCGACATAGCTCATGGCGCGCGGCTGCAGCCAGAAGACGGCGGCGAGCAGCAGCGTCAGCGACAAGGCGGGAATGGCAAGACGCAGGGCTTCGGACGACAGCCGGAACGTCATGCGGCGGCCCCCTCGAAGGAGGCGGCGATGATACTCGTCTCGTTGACCGCATCACCGGCGAGTTCGGTGGTGATGCGGCCTTCGCGGAAGACGTAGACGCGGTCGCAGAGGCGGACCTCGTCCATTTCGGTCGAGTACCAGATAAAGGTGCGGCCACGCGCCGCCTCCTCGCGGATGATCGCGTAGACCTCCTGCTTGGTGCCGACGTCGACACCGCGCATCGGATCGTCCATCAGGACAACAGGTGCGCGCGTCGCAAGCGCGCGGGCAAAGAGCACCTTCTGCTGGTTGCCGCCCGAAAGCGACAGGATGCGGTTGTCCATATCGGGCGTGCGAATCTCGATCCGCCGCTTCCAGTCGGCGCCCTTCGTCTCTTCTTCGCCCGCGACGATGAGGCCTCGCCGGGACAGGTCACCGAGCGAGGCGATGGAGAAGTTGCGCAGGATGCTCCACAGTTCGAAGAGGCCGTTGAGGCGGCGGTCGCCGGCGACGAAGGTGACGAGCGGATCGCGCTCGGGCAGCCAGTTGCTGGACTGGGCGGCATGCAGGGCGAGCAGGAGTTCGGTCTGCCCGTGGCCCGCCAGACCCGCCAGTCCGATGATCTCACCCTTGCGGGCCACAAAGGAAAGGCCTTTCGCCTGATGGGACAGAATGAGCGGAGCGGTGGACAGTTCGCGCACTGAGCGCTGCCCGGTCTCCTCCTTCGCAACGGTGCCCATGGCTTCGACGAGGCCGTGATGGTCGAACCCCTGCGCCGGGCGCTCGGCGACGACGCGGCCGTCCTTCATGACGACGATGCGGTCGGAAGTTTCGAGGATCTCGTGCAGGATATGCGAGATGAAGATGACGGACCCGCCCGCGGCAATGAAGCGGCGGACATGGTCGAGCATCTGGCGGGCAAGGCTTGCATCGAGCGACGAGGTTGGTTCGTCGAGGATCACCAGCCTCGGCGCAATGCCAGAGTCGGAAAAGGCCATTGATATCTCGACCATCTGCCGCTCGGCGATCGAAAGATCTCCGACGGCCCGGCTGCTGTCGATGCCGTGGCCGGGAAAGACCGCGTCGAGGCTCGTCTCGATGATTTTTGCGGCGCGCCTTCGCCAGCCGAAGCCGCCGAGATGGCGATGCATGATGCGCGTGTTCTCGACGATCGAAAGGTTGGGGCAGAGCGAAAGCTCCTGGAAGACGCAGCGCACGCCGCGGGCACGCGCAGCGTTGATGCCATAACGCTCCAGCCGTTCGCCGTCGCTCGTCACGCCTCCTTCGTGCGGCGTGAGACCGCCATTGATCACGCTGACGATGGTGGACTTGCCGGCGCCATTGTGCCCGACAAGCCCGACGCATTCGCCCGGCATGACGCGAAGGGTCACGCCATCGAGCGCCCTGACTGCGCCGAAACTCACCTTGGCGCCATCGACGGCGATCACCGCCTTCAAAACGTCATCCATGCTGCCCGCCATGCCTGCTTGAAAAAATGCCGCGCGACCTTCTGCGGACGCGCGGCAGTCGCCGGGAGAATTACTTCGCCGACTCGATGACCTTGATTGCGTCTGCCTGCGTGTATTCCACGTTGGCGACGCCGCCGGCCTGGGTATTGGCGAGGTTGGTTTCGAGATTGTCCTGGTCGATGCGCAGGAAGGGCACGACGAGGTCCTTCTTGACTTGTTTGCCGTCGAGGATCTGCTGCGCCACCCAGAAGGCGAGTGTGGAGACGCCTGGCGCGATGGATACGGACATGGTCTCGTAGCTCTTCGCGTCCTTCTGCTCCTTCCACCACTTCAATTCGTCCTCGCGGTTGCCCATGATAATGATCGGCATCTTCCGGTCGGTTGCGGCAATCGCCTGTGCGGCGCCATAGCCGTCACCGCCCTGCGTTACCACGCCGGCGATGTCGGGCAGGCTCGGCAGGATGCCGGCAACAGCCTTCTGCGCCACGTCCTGCGCCCAGTCGCCGTGAACGGAGCCGACAATCTTGAACTGCGGGAACTGCTTGACACCCTCATGGATGCCCGCTGAGATTTCGTCATCGACGAAGACACCGGCAAGGCCGCGGATCTCGAGCAGGTTGCCGCCGTCCGGAAGTTTCTTCGACAGGTACTCGACCTCACTGCGGCCCATTTCCTTGAAGTTGACGGCGATACGCCAGGCGCAGGGTTCGGTGACGATACCGTCGAAGGACACGACGGTGATGCCGGCGTCGCAGGCTTCCTTGACCGCGCCGTTCAGCGCCGTCGGCGAGGCGGCGTTCAGCACAATGGCGTCATAACCCTGCAGGATCATGTTCTGGATCTGCGCGGCTTGCTCCGTCGCCTGGTTCTCGGCGGTGGTGAAGGGGTCGGCTGCGGCAACGGTGCCGGCCTTCACGGCTTCGCCCGTCACCTTGCCCCAGCTCGTCAGCATGGCCTGGCGCCATGAGTTGCCGGCATAGTTGTTGGAAAGGGCGATTTTCTTCGCCGATGTCTCGGCGAAGGCGGAAACGGGCATCGCGGCGCAAGCAATAGCGGCCGATGCCAGAAGCATCTTACGGATTGTCATGTCTTCCTCCCTGATGATCGCGCTGGTCGGCGGATCGCTTCACTCCTGCCGGCCCAATTGGGTCCGAGTGAAAATTGTTCTTGCACTGAGCTTCCTCCTCTCAGTAAGGGCAGGATGCGGGAGATCGACCGGCCTGTACAGGGGCAAGGCGGCAATCCGTTTGCGGGATTTGCGCAACAAGCTGCGGGTTTACGCAAGACGGCGGCGCGTCCGCGGGCGCTTACTGCGAAGGGTCGCGGCGGGTTGAGGAGCCTGCTGCCGCCTCGGGGAGGAACTGACGATGCTGCATCTCGTACCCGCAGCCATGTTCGACCATTATCTCGGCATTTCCCGGCTGCTCGCGGGCCAGCTCGACTTCCGCTCGGCTATCCGTTCCGTTGCGGCCGAGGTCGCCCATATCATCCCGCACGACCACCTCGATGTCTGCGTGCTGCTTGAGGGCGGCAACTATCACACGGCCTACGAGACGGGCATCGAGACCGCCTGGGGCGGGCTTGCCGGTGCGCCTGTTGTCAACAGCCCCATCCGCGCGCTGCTCTGGGGCGAGGTGGACTTTCTGCTGGCGGACGACGCCATGACCGACCCGCGTTTCCACTTCGAGGGCGCGTTCAAGCGGCCGATCGTCGAACAGTCGCTGAGGAGCCGCTTGCATGTGCCGATGAAGGTGCAGGGCACGATCATCGCGGCGCTTTCCTGCTCGTCGCACCGGGCGGGCGTCTATACGATGGAGGATATCGAACGCGCCCGCATCATCGCCGACCTACTGACGCCCTATTTCTTCGCGCTGCAGGCGGCCGAGCAGGCGCAACGCTCGGCCATTGTCGAGGCGGAGGCCCGCGCCCGCGAGGAGGGCTTGCGGCAAGGTGCGCTGAAGCTTACCGAAGCCCTGGAACAGGAACGCCAGCGCATCGGCATGGACCTGCACGACCAGACCCTCGCCGACCTGACGCGGCTCGCCCGCCGGATCGATCGGCTGTCGCGCAATGGCGAGATGGCGCCCGAAGCGCTGGAGCCGATCTCCCGTTCGCTGCAGCATTGCATGCAGGATCTGCGGCAGATCATCGAGCAGGCAAAACCCTCCGTGCTCCAGCTCTTCGGCCTCGCCCAGGCGATCGAGCATCATCTGGACCGATCGACCCGCGACACGGGATCGGGGATCGAATGGGGCCTTGTCGACGAGACGCATGGCGCATTGGAACGACTGGAACCGACCGTCAGCGTCGCGCTGTTCCGGATCGCCCAGGAAGCGATCAACAATGCGGTGCGTCATGCCGCGCCCCTGGCCGTCACGGTGCGGCTCGAGGCCGACGAGGAGCGGCTGTCGATCGAAATCTCCGACGACGGGACCGGGCTCACCAAGGCGCGGGGACGGATCGGCGGTGGCATCGACAACATGAAGACCCGTGCGCGGCTGATTTCGGCGCGCTTCACGACCGGGCCCGGCCACAACAATCACGGGACTGCGGTGCGCGTCGTGCTGCCGCTCGTACCGCACGACCCGGCAATCGGGCCAAACTGAGGAGAAGGGCGCAATGAAGGTTCTGATCGTCGAGGACGACCCGCTGCACCGGTCCTACCTGCACGAGGCTGTTAATGCGGCCCTGCCGGAATGCGATACGGTGATCGAGGCGGAGAATGGGACCGTCGGCGAGAAGCTCGCCCGCGACCACAAGTCGGCGCATATCGTCATGGACCTGCAGATGGCGAACCGCAACGGCATCGAGGCGGCGCGCACCATCTGGAAGGAGCGGCCGGAGACCCGCATCCTGTTCTGGTCGAATTATTCGGACGAGGCCTATGTGCGCGGCGTCTCCCGCATCGTGCCGGACGGCGCCGCCTACGGCTATGTGCTGAAATCCGCTTCCGACGAGCGGTTGAAGCTTGCGCTGCGTTCGATCTTCATCGAAAGCCAGTGCGTCATCGACCGCGAGGTGCGGGGCCTGCAGCAGAAGAGCCTCGGCCAGACGAACGGCTTCACCGATTCCGAATACGAGATCCTCGTCGATATCGCCCTCGGCCTCACCGACCGGGCCATCGCCAAACGCCGGGGCCTGTCGCTGCGCAGCGTGCAGAACCGCCTGCAGCAGCTCTACGACAAGCTCGACGTCTACCAGAGCGCCGGCGACGACCACGAGGACGGCCGCTTCAATCTGCGCGCCCGCGCCGTCACCGTCGCCTTCCTGCGCAAACTCCTGAACTACAGCGCCCTGGAGCGGGCGGAGGCAGAGCTGCAGGAGTGGCTTGAGGGAAAGTAGTTTCCAGACTTGGGTGGAATGACTGGGGATCAGAGAGGCGGGCTGCGGCCCTGCCTTTCACGGCGCATGAGCCAGCGCGATCGCATCGGCGGCTTCCTCGCAGCGATCGCCGAGCGTGCTGGTCGCCACTCGAATATGACTGCTTGGCAAGACGGAGAATTTGCTGCCCGGATTGACGGCAATATTGCGGGCGGCGAGCGTCACCATCGCAAATGGTTCGGAGACGACGGGCACCCAGAGGCACAGGCCCTGGCCTGCAGGGATCGCTATAGCCCGTTCGCTCAGCGCATCGGCAAGAGCGTCGCGCCTCTGCTGATAGATCTCGCGCGCCTCGCCGATAAGCTGCCAGGTTGCCGGATCGCGCAATAGCCAGGCGGCGGCACCTTGCAGGATACGGCTGGTCCAGCCGGCGCTGAAGGAACGGTAAGACTGGATCTGGTCGACGATAGGCGCGGAACTCGACAGGACCGCGAGACGCAGATCCGGGCCGAGGCTTTTCGAGAGTGACAGGATATGGATCGTCCGCTCCGCAAATCGGCCGCCGAGCGACTGCGGAGCCGCCGTCGACACGTCACCGACGCCGTCGTCCTCGATGATAAGCGTATCGCTGTCTTCCAGCACATCGCCGAGCTGATCGAGGCGGGATGAACTGACCGTAACGCCGGTCACCGAATGCAGCCGCGGCTGGAACAGAAAAGCCGCCGGACGTTGCCGCAATGCCTCGCTGAGCGAAGCCGGCAGGGGGCCTTCGCCGTCGCAGGCGATAGGGATGATTTTCACGCCGAGATCTTCCAGAATATCGAGCAGTCGCATGGCTGTGGGATGTTCGATCGCGACCGACGAGCCCGAGGAGACCAGCGCATGCAATATCGTATAGACGGCGTTGTAACCGCCATTGGTGGCCAGAAAGGCTTCCGCCTCATAAGGCCACCGCTCTGAAACGGCGTCCTTCAACTCGGGTACGATACGGCTGCGCTCATAGCTGTTGAGGTCGGCAGCTGACGCGCCGTAGGCCATTGCTTCGGCCAGGCGAGGAAGAAGTGCTGCATCCGGCCCGGCTAAGGTGAGGTCGAGAACACCCGCCGCATAATTTCCCGAGCTCGCAAGACGCTCCGGCTTGGCGACAAAACGGTCGCCGCTAACCCAGGTGCCGTTGCGCCCCCGACCGCTGATGATCTTTTGCCGCCGCAATTCGCCCCATGCTTGGGAGATCGTTGCCGGGCTGACACGCAATTCGTAGGCGATATCGCGGATCGCCGGCAGGCGCGTACCAATGGGCAGGACACCGGCGCGGATCAGCGCACTCGTTTCGAGGGCGATCCCCCTGATGCTGCAATCGGCTATTTTTTCGGCAAACCAGGAGGCTTCGACCGTGTCGCCCATTTTTCTCTCACTTTAAATGTTCAATAACGTAATAACATTTGTACTCACCATTTTGAACATTTAATTTGCCCCTCGTCGAGCCATTTCAGTGAGTTTTTGCATGCCTGTGACGCTTCGCATCGCCCTTAGAGACTGGGATTACATGACGCCGCTTGTGCTCGGTGATGTCAGTTCTTCCCGTCTCGATATCAAAGTGGATCGTGTGGGCACGCTGGTCTCCAGCCTCGCCGATGACGCGGCGCATGACGCCGCGGAAATGTCCTTCAGCCGCTATTCGCAGATGCGTCATGATGGTGATGATCGGATCGTCGGCATGCCGAACTTCATCATGCGCGGCTTCCGCCATCGCTGCATTATCACCACCAAGGATAGTCCGATCCGCAAGCTGTCCGATCTCGGCGGCAAGAAGATCGGCGTGACCGGCTGGCGCGATTCCGGAAATACCTGGACCCGTGCTGCGTTGCGCCGGGAGGGCGTCGGCGTCGAGGATGCCATGTGGTATGCCGGGCGCCTGACGGAAGCTCATCCGATCGCCGACCGCCTTGATGGTTTTGGACGGCTTGGCCGCATCGAGGCTGCTCCCGGCGAGCGTCCGATGGTCGATCTTCTGCTGGATGGCGGGCTCGATGCCGTGTTCACGCCTTTCATGCCGAAGGGTTTCTTCGATCAGGAATCGCCCCTGCGCCAGGTGCTCGATGATTTCCGCGCCGCTGAAGTCACTTACTTCCATGAGGTCGGCTATGTCCCGGGCATGCATCTGATCGGCTTCAAGGCTGATATCGTCCAGGAGCATCCCTGGATCATGGATGAACTCAGCGATCTGATCGACGAGTCCCAGCGTCTCTGGCTGGAGAAGCGCGAGAAATACGCCGACACCACACCGTGGATGATCGACGAACTGCGCCGCTGCGCGGCCGACCTGCCGCCGACCTGGAGGGCCAGCGGGCTTGCCGAGAACGAAGCAATGATCGCCGACTTTGCCGAGGAACTTTACGAACAGAAGATCATGCCGCGCCTTTTGACACCTGCCGATCTGTTTCCGAGGCACGCCAAAGCCCGGTGAAACCCTTCGCAGGCCTCATCGTTGAATTACCATTTTCGTAAACCAAAAAAGGGGAATGACATGCATTCGAAACTGATCGCTTCCGCCGCTCTGCTCGGTCTGATGATGACGACTTCGGTCTTCGCTGAGGAGGCGGCCGTACCAAAACAGACCGTCAACGATGCTCTTCGCGCCCGCCTGCCGGAGAAGATCCGCACGGACGGCAAGATGATCTCCGTCAACAACGGTTCCTTTCCTCCCTATGAGATCGTCACCGGCACGAAACTGACCGGCGCCAGCGCCGATCTGACCGATGCGATCGGCCAGATGCTCGGCGTTACGATCGAGCACGAAACCGTTAGCGGACTGACCGCATTGCTCGCCGGCATCAATTCCGGCCGATACCAGTTCGCCTTCGGCCCGATCGGTGACTTCAAGACCCGTGAAGAGGCCAATGATTTCGTCGATTGGGTTCAGGAATACGTGGTCTTCTCCGTCCAGAAGGGCAATCCGAAGGCCATCGCTTCGCTCGAAAGCGCCTGCGGCAATCGCATTGCCGTCATGGCCGGCGGCTCCGCCGAAAAGGTGATCCAGGCCCAGGTTGAAAAGTGCAAGGCGGCGGGCAAGCCCGCGCCCGAAGTGCAGTCCTACACCGACCAGCCGAGCTCGATCCTGGCGGTCCGCTCCAAACGCGCCGATGCCTTCTTCTCCTCGCAGGCGCCACTGACCTATTTCGTGTCTCAGGCAAACGGCCAGCTGGAACTGAGCGGCGTCGGCCAGAAGAATGGCTTCGACGATCTGTATCAGGGCGCCGTGGTGCCGAAAGGGTCGCCGCTCGGCCCCGTTCTGCTCGACTCGATCAAGGCGTTGATGGATAACGGCACCTATGCCGCCATCATGAAGAAGTGGGGTCTTGAGAACAACATGATCAAGCAGCCCGGCCTCAATCTCGGCGGAGCCTTGCCGAAATGAGCAATCACGGCGTGACTGGCGCGCCGCCTTCGGGCGGTGCGGACTTCCGGGACGTTGCCCACGCCCACAAGCCCTTTCAAACGGGCCGGCTCATCCTATGGATGGCCGTGCTCCTCATTGCCGCGAACTTCCTGTGGATCGTCGCTCACAACGAGAATTTCGGCTGGCCTGTCGTCGCGGCCTATTTCTTCGATCCGACGGTGATTAGTGGCCTTTACGTCAGCCTGGGCCTGACGGTGATCGCGATGGCCATCGGCATCGTTCTCGGCCTCGGACTGGCGATCGCCCGGCTGTCGAATGACCGGCTCGCCCGTTCATTGGCATCGCTGTTCATCTGGTTCTTTCGCGGCACGCCGCTCCTGGTGCAGCTGATCTTCTGGTACAATCTCTCGACCCTTTTTCCCGAACTTTCGATCGCCATTCCGTTCGGCCCGGCGCTCGCCAGCTGGGAGACAAATTCGGTGATCACACCGATGACGGCGGCGATCGTTGGCCTTGCCTTGAACGAAGCGGCCTACATGGCCGAGATCATCCGCGGCGGCCTGCTCTCGGTCGATCGCGGCCAGTTCGAGACGGCGGAAGCCTTCGGCATGACCAAGGCGAGGGCCCTGTGGCGGATCATCATTCCGCAGGCGATGCGCTCGATCGTGCCGCCGACGGGCAACCAGCTGATCAGCATGATCAAGGCAACCTCGCTCGTCAGCGTCATCGCCATGGCCGATCTGCTCTATTCCGTCCAGTCGATCTATAATCGCACCTTCGAGATCGTGCCGATGCTACTGGTCGCGGTCCTCTGGTACCTCTTCATCACTTCCATCCTCAATCTCGGCCAGAGCTATATCGAAGCCTATTACGGCCGTAGCGAGCGGCGCAACAATGCCGCTGCCGCCAAATCCGAGACCCTTGCCGAGGAGGCAAGCCATTGACCGGTGCCGAAATTGCAAAGCCTCTCGTCAGAGCCCGCAACGTCCACAAGTCCTTCGACCAGCTCGAAGTGCTGAAAGGGATCGACCTCGACGTCATGCCGGGTGAAGTCGTCGTGGTGCTTGGCCCGTCCGGGTCGGGAAAGTCGACCTTCCTGCGCTGCATCAACCATCTCGAAGCGATTAATAAGGGGTTCATCGAAGTCGATGGCGAGCAGATCGGCTATCGCCTCCGCAAGGACCGGCTGGAAAAGCTGTCCAGCAACAAGATCGCCAGCCAGCGGCGCAAGATCGGCATGGTGTTCCAGCAGTTCAATCTCTACCCGCATATGACGGTGCTGCAAAATATCGTCGAGGCCCCGATCGGCGTGCACGGAGAAAATCGCAAGGCCGCGACCGAGAACGCGATGCGGCTTTTGGAGCGGGTGGGCCTGTCGGAAAAGGCGGGGAGCTATCCCCGCCAGCTCTCCGGCGGCCAGCAGCAGCGCGTCGCCATCGCCCGCGCCCTGGCGATCAAACCGAAGCTGATGCTGTTCGACGAGCCGACATCTGCGCTCGACCCAGAACTCGTCGGCGAAGTGCTGGCCACCATGCGCGATCTCGCCAAACAGGGCCTGACGATGATCGTCGTGACCCACGAGATCGGTTTCGCCCGTGAGGCGGCCGATCGGGTCGTGTTCATGGACGGCGGCAATGTCGTCGAAATGGGCAAGCCCGAGGATGTCATCGGCAATCCGCAACATCCCCGGACCCAGGCTTTTCTCGCCCGTTTTCTCTGACCGGTGTCAGCTCGCTGCTTCGACCCTCGGGCCGGAGCCATGCCCTTTTCGATCAAAACTGGATGTTTTCATGCCCACGCTCGACAATGCCTATGCCCGCGTTTCCGATTTCGAAGCCATGGAGGCCGAGCTGAAGGCGACCCGCCAGCACCTGCATGCCCATCCGGAACTTTCCTTCGAAGAAGCGGAAACGGCGCGTTTTGTCGCGGAAAAGCTGGAAGGCTGGGGTTATGACGTGACCCGCAATGTCGGCGGTCACGGCGTTGTCGCTCGCCTCAGCGCCGGCAAGGGCAGCAAGGGCATCGCCATCCGCGCCGATATGGATGCGCTGCCGATCGTCGAGGAAACCGGACTTGCCTATGCCAGCGGCACCCCCGGCAAGATGCATGCTTGCGGCCATGACGGCCACACGACCGTGCTGCTCGGCGCGGCCGAATATCTCGCCCGTACCCGCCGCTTCAACGGCACGGTGACGCTGATCTTCCAGCCCGCGGAAGAGGCGGGCAAGAATAGCGGCGCTCAGGCGATGATTGCCGACGGCCTGTTCGAGCGGTTTCCGTTCGACGCAATCTTTGGCCTCCACAACCACCCCGGTGCTCCGGAAGGCACCATTCTGCTGCGATCCGGTCCGATGATGGCGGCGTCGGATACCGTCGAGATTACCATCAAGGGCAAAGGCGGCCATGCCTCGCGGCCACACCTGACCGTCGATCCCGTGGTCGTGGCGTGCAACCTCGTCGTCTCGCTGCAGACGATCATCTCGCGCAACCTCGACCCGACCCAGACCGCGGTCATTACCGTCGGCACGATCCATGCCGGCGATGCAGTCAACGTCATTCCTGAGTATGCCAAGCTCGCATTGAGCGTGCGCTCCTTCGAGCCCGGCATTCGCGACCTCCTGCAGGAACGCATCACCAAGCTCGCCCGCTCGGTGGCAGAAGGGCACAATGCTTCGATCGAGATCGACTATGATCGCGGCAATCCTGTCGTCGTCAATTCGCCTGATGAGACAGATTTTGCCCGGATCGTCGCGGCGGAACTGATCGGCGAAGACAAGGTCGCGACCTGCCCGCTCATTCCCGGCAGCGAGGATTTCTCGCACTTTCTCGAGCACAAGCCGGGCAGCTTCCTGCGTCTCGGCAACGGCATGAATTCCGCCATCCTGCATAGCCCCAAATATGATTTCGCCGATGCCAGCCTGACGGTTGGCGCAGCCATGTGGGCAAGGCTCGCGGAACGCTACCTCCAGGATGACGCCTGAAGTCCCGGTCGCCAGCTTGACCGCGTCGCATTTGGAGCTTGCACTTTCTGTAGCGCAAAAGGATTTTGTAGCGAGAACATCACTTCAACATCTCGCCGCAATCCAGGATGCGCAGCATGATTGCCAACTACAACGACGCCGGACTCGACTTGTCTTACGATCTCGAATTTTACGCATTGATGGAGGACAGCTTCGAACGAAGCGTGGGACGCCGCCTGACGCCGGAAGGCCGGGGTGTTGAATGGCTTTACGACCAGTCGCCGGCCGTTGTCCTTGCTCACAACACCGCCGCCGATCCGCGCTTTATCTACGCAAACCGCGCCGCCCAGGCCTGTTTTGAATATTCATGGGAAGAGTTCATCACTTTGCCATCGCGCCTTTCGGCGGAGGCACCCGATCGCGCGGAACGTGACAGGCTGTTGAATACCGTGGCGGCCAACGGCTTTATCGCCGACTACCGCGGACTTCGCATTGCCAAGTCAGGGCGGCGTTTCTATATCGAGAACGCCATCGTCTGGGATCTCGTCGACCGCAGCGGATGCCGTCGCGGTCAAGCTGCGACATTCGATTCCTGGCAAGATGTGCAGGCGGATTGAGCGCCGACTGCGGAGACGCCGACCACGCGCCGGATATGTTTTCGCGACTTTGCAAACTATGTCGTTTGCCATTTGGTTGCCAAAAAACCATGATTGCGTCACATAGATCGCACATCGACACTCGGCATTAAGAATTGGATCAACGCTGAATGCGCATAGCCTACGTTTTTTTTGGTGCATTTCTTGCAATTGCACAGTCCGCATATGCTGAAGTCGCATCACCGCCTGTTTTGGCGCCGCTAAAGCGACAAGCGCAAGCCGCTGAGTTGAGCGCGCAATTTCTTTCGCGGTATAGCTACAAGCCCGTTCCACTTGACGACGCCTTGTCGGCCAGGATCATGGATCAGTTCATCAAGTCACTTGATCCGGACCGCATGCTCTTCCTGCAGACTGATATCGACAAGTTCATGTCCGATCGCAGCGAGATCGACGATGCGATAGAACGGAAGGACTTGAAGATCCCGTTTGCGATTTTCAACGCCTATGAACAGCGCGTTGTCGACCGCATGAACTATGCGCGCAGCCTGCTGAAGCAGGACTTCGATTTCAGTGCGCAGGAAAATTATTCGGTGCTGCGCGATAAAGCGCCGTGGCCGCAGTCGAAAGCCGAGAGCAATGAGCTTTGGCGCAAGCGCGTCAAGAGCGACTGGTTGCGGTTGAAACTGGGCGGCAAAAACGACGCGGCGATTCGCGAAACACTCGACAAACGTTATGAAAACATACTCGAGCGCGCTTACAAATTTAAAAGCGACGACGTTTTCCAGTCGTTCATGGACGCCTATTCAACGTCGATCGATCCGCATACGGACTATTTCGGCGCGGCCGCTTCAGCCGACTTCAATGTCTCGATGAAGCTTTCGCTGTTTGGTATCGGTGCTGTGCTGCAGGAACGCGACGACTACACGACGATCCGTGAGCTCGTGCCTGGCGGGCCGGCGCAGCTGTCCGGCAAGCTCGCGGTCGGAGACCGCATTACCGGCGTTGGTCAAGGCAAGGATGGGGCGATCAAAGAAGTGGTGGGCACGCGCCTTGATGAAGTCGTGCAGATGATACGCGGGAAAAAAGGCTCCGTCGTGCGGCTGGACATCCTGCCGGCAGATGCCGGAGCAGATGGCACGCATCGCGTCATCAGCCTGGTGCGCGATAAAATCAGTCTCGACAAGCAGGCCGCGAGGAAGTCCGTTCTGTCCGTGAAGGTGGGCGAAGCGACGCGCAAAATCGGGATCATCACGCTGCCGGTATTTTATGAGGATTTTGAAGCCAAGGGCAAAGGCGACCAGGATTACAAAAGTGCAAGCCGCGATGTCGCCAAGCTTCTCGACGAACTGAAGCAAGAAAAGGTCGACAGCGTGCTCATCGACCTGCGCAACAATGGCGGCGGTTCATTGGACGAGGCGATTGATTTGACCGGTCTGTTCATCGGCAATGGCCCGGTCGTTCAGCAACGTAGCAGCAACGGCAAGATCGAGGTCAAAAGCGCTGAGTTTGCAGCGCCTGTCTGGACGGGCCCGATGGGCGTCCTGATCAATCGCGGGTCGGCCTCGGCTTCGGAGATTTTTGCTGCGGCAATCCAGGATTACGGTCGCGGTGTGATCGTCGGCGAACCCAGTTTCGGGAAGGGCACCGTTCAAACCGTCGTCGATCTTGACCAGATTGTTCGCAACAGCAAGCCCGAGTTCGGGGAGCTGAAAGTGACAATTGCCCAGTTTTTCCGGGTCAACGGTGGTACGACGCAGTTGCACGGCGTGACGCCTGATATCAGCTTGCCAGGACTTTCCGATCCGACAAGTTTCGGCGAGACCAGTTATGACAATGCCCTGCCGTGGGCTGAGATCAAGCCCGCGAACTACACGCCCGCCGACACGATCACGACGTTGCTGCCGACATTGCAAGGCCGCCATGATGCGCGGGTTGAGAGCAATCCGGACTTCCAACGCCTGCTAAAGGACATTGCCGACCTCAAGGCGCAGCGCGAGAAAGGAATTGTTTCCCTCAATGAGGCCGAACGTCGCAAAGAAGCGGCTGCTCGCGAGAAGCGGTTCAAGGATCGAGCGGAAGCAGGGGATGGCGAGGATCTTGGAGATGATGGCCTGGAGGCAGGCGAGCGCAGCCTGAGTGCTGATATTGCCATTGAAAATGCTCGCAAGAATGCAAAAGACGTCTTGCTGGACGAGACCGTCGCCATTCTTGCCGACGAGGCGGACTTGCAGCAAGGCGTGCTAAAGGCAACCACCAAACAATCAGGAAACACGGACGGAAAATAGTCATTCCCGACAGGTGTTGGTTCAGGTCTTGCGACAACATAACGGGACGCGAATGTGCAACGACAATATCTTGTCCAGAGGATGTGATTGCCTTTAGAACCGCCAGTCCGCTTTTCCACCCCAATTGCAGGGCGGAACGTCATCCACTGGGGATGCTGCTTGACGCACCACACACGCGACTTCACACTTGCAGTGTCGAAGGTGAGTCGGACAGACTGTACCGTTTTTCGCATCCGTTGCTCATCTCAGAGGGAGGCGTCAGCAGGGTTGCTTGGTCCGTGCCCCGACCGACACCGGTTGATCGCAAATAGGATCGAGATTGATTGAGTTCGAACTCGCCGCCACTCCTATTTGCTTGTGAGGTCGCGCCGTGGATAAAGTGCCATCAGCAGTCGATCCTCCTCGCGAAAGTTCACGTTGGCACCGGAATTTCCCAATGCCGAGGAACCGCTGGTCGCTCCTTTGGTCAGGGCTTTTGATATCAATTTTGCTTCTTGCAGGCATCGTTGTTTTTTACAATGAAATCCACGACCTAGATCTCGGGCGCGTTGAAAATCGCGCTCTCGATAAGGCGGCACAATCATCTCGCATAGCCGCCCGCCCGGATCCGGCGGTTCCTTCTCCCCTCCCGTCGACGTCGATATCGCTGAAGCTGATCGAAGTCCCGAAGCTGGAGCTGGCAAGTCAGTTTATGCGGATGTGGCGCGTCTCGGGGCGGAATATGTGCGGCGCTCTTCGAGAGGCCGGCATCGAGATGAGCGAGTGGAAAGCCGCATCGATGCGCAATCGCAGCTATGAATGTTATTTTCAGCGCATCTACGAACGGGACGAGGTGCGTCCCATCAGTTCAACCTTCCTTAAGGTTCGTGGAGATGAAATGGGCAATATTCTTGAGATCCGCGCCAAGATCATTGGGCCGTCGACCGGCGCCCACGGGCGTCTCGCCCCGGCCGTCCTGCGCATTTTCGAGATCATTGTGAAGCAGGCGTGCTGGCGTGATTTCGAGGATGCTCTTGCCCCGATCCGAAACCTTCAAAACGTCGAATACGAACGATTCGGCTCCTATCTCAGCTTCACGCGCGAAGCCGGCGGCGCAAATATCTTCAATTTTGTTCTTGGTCTTAAGGCGACTTCAAATTCGCAGGTGAAGACCAAGTCGTATTTTTCAACCGAGCGCTGGCTCCAAATGCCCGCAGTGCTCACGCGAGCATCATCCTCAGGGAGCGCTCGGGAACGTCCATATCAGCCAGCGCTCAATGACGGCGAAAGCACCCGTCACGATTCGAGATCAAGCTGGAACTGTGGCTGAACATCGACGATAACAGCCGATGCCGCCGAACGCATGGACAGGCCCGGAAAAGAACATATCTTCGAGGGACCTTCCTTTCTGGAAGTCTCAAACCAAACAGCACGGACACACATCCATGACCAAAGGCTCCGATCTTCTAGTGGCAGCGCTTGAGAACGAAGGTGTCGACCGCATTTTCGGCATCCCAGGCGAAGAGAACCTCGACGTCGTCGAATCCATCCGCAAGTCGTCGATTGAGCTCGTCCTCACCCGGCACGAACAGGCGGCGGCGTTCATGGCCGCGACCTATGGCCGCCTGACTGGCAAGCCCGGCGTCTGTCTGACGACGCTCGGGCCGGGTGCTCTGAACCTCTCGACGGGTGCCGCCTATGCCTTGCTCGGTGCGATGCCGATGGTGATGATCACCGGTCAGAAGGGGATCCTCTCGTCCCGCCAGGCACGTTTCCAGGTGGTCGACGTCGTCGCGTCGATGAAGCCGCTGACCAAGCTCGCAAGGCAGATCGTGTCGCCGCAGATGATCCCGACGACGGTCAGGGAGGCGTTCCGCATAGCCCAGGAGGAAAGGCCGGGGCCGGTGCATCTGGAGCTTCCGGAAGATATCGCGGCCGAGGAATGCCAGGAGGTGGCGCTGATTGCGCCGCATCAGCTCGAATTGCCAACGGCAAGCGATGCGGCCCTCGATCGCGCCGCCGCCCTTATCGCCGCAGCCAAACGTCCGCTTCTGATGTTCGGGGCCGCCGCCTCTCGTCCACGCTCGACATCGGATATTGCGCAGTTTGTGATCCGTACGCGCATTCCGTTCTTTACCACCCAGATGGGGAAGGGAACGGTTCCCGGCGGAACCGAGCTTTATATGGGCACCGCGGCGCTGTCGGAGCGGGATTATGTCCATGAGGCCATCGAACAGGCCGACCTCATCATCACGATCGGCCATGACACCATCGAGAAGCCACCGTTCATCATGGGCAAGGGCGGCCCGAAGGTCGTCCATATCGGATATCAGCCGGCGACCGTCGAGCAGGTCTATTTCCCGCAATCCGAGGTCATCGGCGACATCGGCCCCTCGCTGAAGGCGCTGGCGGATCGCCTCGAGGGCAAGCTACCAAACGCGCAGGCGCTTCTCCATCTCCGGGAGCGCATTCTCGAGCGCATCGCCGCGCGGGCGACGGAGGATCGTTTCACCCCACAGCGACTGGTCCACGATATAAGAGAAGTGATGCCGCATGACGGCATCCTGGCGCTCGACAACGGCATGTACAAGATCTGGTTTGCCCGCAACTACCGGACGCGGATGGCGAACACGCTGCTGCTCGACAACGCCCTTGCAACGATGGGAGCCGGACTGCCGTCGGCGATGGTTGCCTCGATGCTATACCCCGAGCGGCGAGTCATGGCGATCTGTGGTGACGGCGGCTTCATGATGAATTCCCAGGAACTCGAGACCGCCGTCCGGCTCAAACTCAACCTCGTTGTCCTCGTGATCGAGGACAATGCCTACGGCATGATCCGCTGGAAGCAGGCGGTGGACGAGTTCCCGGATTTCGGGATGACCTTCGGCAATCCCGACTTCGTGAAATACGCCGAATCCTATGGCGCCAGGGGAACCAGGGTCGACGATATCGGCCAGTTCAAACAGGTGCTCGAAGAGGCATTCGCCGGAGGCGGCGTGCATCTGGTGAACGTTCCTGTCGACTATTCGGAGAACGAACGCGTGCTGGTGAAGGAGCTTCGTGAACGGCTCCCCCAGATATTGGAGGTCTGAGATGCCGCTTGCCATGAAGGTCTACCAGGCGTTCGACCGCGAACCGATTGCAGAGCTGCCGGCCGATGACGCGGCCGCACTCGAACGCAAGCTTCAGATCGCCGCCAACGCCTTCGCCGATCGCGACGGCTGGCTGCCCGCGCATCAGCGGATGGCGATCCTCAGAAAGGCGTCGGCGCTTTTGCAGGAGAACCGCGATCGTTTTGCGATGGTGATCGCCCGTGAAGGCGGCAAGCCGCTGACGGATGCGATCATCGAGGTGACGCGCGGGATCGACGGCCTCCTCAATGCGGCGGACGAGCTGCGCAATTTCGGCGGCAAGGAAATCCCCATGGGGCTGACTGCGGCCAGCGCGAACCGATGGGCCTTCACCACCAAGGAGCCGATCGGCGTCGTGGCGGCGATATCGGCCTTCAACCATCCGCTCAATCTCATCATCCACCAGATCGCGCCGGCGATCGCCGTGGGTTGCCCGGTGATCATCAAGCCGGCAGCGACGACCCCGATTTCCTGCATCGAGATCGTCAAGCTGTTCTGGGAGGCCGGTCTCGACGAACGCTGGTGCCAGACCCTCATCACCGAGGACAATGCGCTTGCCGAAGCCTTCGCAACCGATCGTCGTGTCGCGTTTCTGAGCTTCATCGGCTCGGCAAAGGTCGGCTGGTACCTCAAGGCCAAGCTGCCGCCGGGCACCCGATGCGCGCTTGAGCACGGTGGAGCGGCACCCGTCATTGTCGACCGCAGCGCCAATGTCGATGCGATCGTCGGCACCATCGTCAAAGGCGGCTATTATCACGCCGGGCAGGTCTGCGTGTCGGCCCAGCGTCTCTTCGTGCACGAAGATATTCTGGCTTCCTTCACCGAGGCCCTCGCCGCCAGGGTGGCAGCCCTGCATGTCGGTGATCCCAAGCTTGCGCAAACCGAGGTAGGTCCGCTCATCCTGCCACGCGAGGCAGACCGCGTCACGACCTGGGTCAAGGAGGCGACGGACGCCGGAGCCAGACAGATCGGAGGCGGGCGGATGTCCGAGACAACGCTTCTGCCATCTGTCTTGCTGAACCCGCCTACTGAGGCGAAAGTGTCGGTGCTCGAGGTCTTTGGACCGCTGACCTGCGTCTACGGCTACCGCGACCTCGACGAAGCGATCCGCATTGCCAACTCGCTGCCTTATGCCTTCCAAGCGAGCGTCTTTTCCGCCGACATAGCGATTGCTCTCAGGGCGGCAAAACATTTGGATGCATCGGCCGTTCTCGTCAACGATCACACCGCGTTCCGCACCGATTGGATGCCTTTCGCCGGACGCAGGCAGTCAGGATACGGGGTCGGCGGCATTCCCTGGACGATGGAAGAGATGGCCGACGACAAGATGGTGGTGTTCAACCAGGTGACTTAGGGGCAGCGATGATCGGATCAACTGTTCGATTTCCATCGGCAGGTAATACCCTTGGATAACAGACGATGCCTTCTCCGACGTGGTCGGTCACCGCGTCTGCATAATTCCTGTACGGCGACGGGATGGGTGTCGTGCACCGCTCAAAATGAGACAAACATTGGATAACCGCTTGCTCGGCCAGGATGGACTTGCCTCGCCCACAGCCGGGAGGCATGGTCTGCCTCGGAACAACGGAATCACAAAACTGCGGACGAGAGGTCTTTGGCCGGGCTCGAAAGCTCGCAGCACATCGCAAACATGGCTGATTAATGTTTTCCTTCCTGCACAGTTCGGACCTGCATATTGGCAAGCGATTTGGCAATCTTCCGGAGGATTTGAGAGGGCGCCTGCGCGAGGCGCGGCATGGTGCCATCGCCAGGCTTGCCAGCGCGGCACGAGAGCATGGGACGGATGTCATCCTGCTCGCCGGCGACACCTTCGATACCGAGACGCCGACGCCGGCCGTGCTTCGGCAAGCGCTTGGTGAGATGGCCCGGAATGCTTCGCTGCGCTGGGTGCTGCTCCCGGGCAATCACGATTCGCTGCTGGCGGACCAGCTCTGGAGTGCGGCGCGCGGCGTGGTGCCCGACAATGTCATCCTGGCGACGGAAGCGGCGCCCCTTTCGCTTGGGCCTGATGTCATCCTGCTGCCGGCGCCTTGCACGACAAGGAGGCCGGGCCGCGACCTGACCGAATGGATGACGGGTGCTGCCACACCGGACGGCGCTATCCGCATCGGCCTCGCCCATGGCCCCATCCAGGAATTTTCGGAGGATGCCACGGCCGCCAACGTGATTGCGCCGAACCGCGCGGCGCTGGCCGGCCTCGATTATATGGCTCTCGGCGATTGGCACGGATCGGTGGCGGTGGACGCCAGAACATATTATAGCGGCGCGCCCGAACCCGACCGTTTCAAGCATGACCGGCCGGGGCAGGCGATGGTCGTTTCCATTGCCGGGCAGGGAGCGATGCCAACGACGACGGCTGCGGCGACCGCCAGCTTTTCCTGGCAGACATTGCAGCTTCCGCTGCTGGCATCGGAAGACGGTGTTGAAGCGCTGAAGGCCGCACTGCCGGAACCGTTCGCGCGGCGACAAACCCTGTTGCGCGTCGCGCTGTCCGGCCGCGCCCGGTTGAACGGGCGGACGGCAATGATCAGCCTGCTGGAGCAGGTCGCGCCGGAATTTGCGCATCTGGAGATCGATACCGACCTTCTGGGGACCGACTGCGAGAGCGATGATCTCGATACCATCGACCGGGCCGGTGCGCTGCGCGATGCTGCGGATTTGCTGCTTGCCGACAGCCTCGACGAGGCCCGTTCCGGCGACGACAGGAACGTGGCGCGCCAAGCGTTGATCCGCCTGTTTTCGTATTGCGAGGCGATTGATCGATGAAACTCAACGCTCTTCGCCTTCACAATGTCAAACGCTTCGCCGGCCGCGGCATATCCGTCGAAGGAATCGCCGACGGCGTCAATGTGCTGAGCGCCGCCAACGAACATGGCAAATCGACCTGTTTTGAGGCGCTGCATGCCCTGTTCTTCCAGCCGCACAGCGGTAATCCAAAGAGCGTGCAGATGCTGCGCCCCTATAGCGGCGGCAATCCGATCGTCGAGGCCGATATCACGATCGAAGCCGGCCGCTACCGCCTGACCAAGCAGTTCCATAGCGGACGGCGCGCCAGCGTCACCGATCTCGGCAGCGGCCGGATCGTCGCCCAGGCCGACGAGGCCGAGGCTTTCATCGGCGATCTCATTTCCGGCGGAACTGCCGGCCCGGCAGGCCTGCTCTGGGTGCGCCAGGGCGTCACGGGCATCGAAAATCGCAGCAAGAGCGAGGAAGAGAACGACAAGCGGGTGCGCGAAAGCCTGCTGACTTCGGTGCAGGGCGAGGTGGAGGCGCTGACGGGCGGACGGCGCATGTCGGCGGTGCTCGAAGCCTGCGAGGAAGAACTCAACCGCTTGGTCACCGCGACGCTCCGGCCGAAGACCGGCGGCCGCTTTGCCGCCGCTCTCGACGAGCGTGATCGGCTGCAGGCGGAGGAGGCGCGGCTGGCCAAGGAGGTGGAGATGCTGCACGGCGCGCTCGATCGCCGCCGCTCGGTGCAGGCGAGACTGAGCGAACTGGAAAACCCTGGTGAGGAGGCCGGCCGGAAGGCGGCGATTGCCAACGCCGAGTCGGCGCTCGAAGCCGCTAAACTGCATGACAGGGAGCTCAAAGCGCTCGACGCCGAGGCTAGTTTGGCCGCCAGCCGCCGCGATGAGGCGCAGCAGGCATTCGATCGCTTCCACACGGCATTGAACCGCAGCGGCGAACTCGCGCGGCGTTTCGCCGTGGCGGAAAAAGAACTCTCAAATGCAGCCGAGCGACGCGCGGCATCGCTTGTTGAAAGCGAGGCTGCAACGGCGGAGGTGCAGACGGCCGAAGAGGAAGAGCGGGTAAACCGCGAGCTGCTTGCGCGGCTGGAGGCAGCGCTCCGTTCACGCCACGCCGCAGAGCGGCTGGCCGAGGTGCGTCTGCGTCTGGAACAGGCCGAAGCGGCGCGCCAGCAAATCGAAGATGGCGAGGCCGCACATGCATTGCTCGCCATTCCGGCCAATGCGATCGAACGGCTTGAAGCGCTGGATCTCAAGATCATCGGCTTGCGCGCGGCCGCCGAGGTCGGCCTTCCCACGCTCAGGATCGACTACCTGAAGGACGCCTCCGGATTGGTGAGCATGGACCGCCAGCCTTTGCCCGGGGGCGAGGATAGAAGCTTTGCCGGGATGGCGAAGCTCGAAATATCAGGCGTCGGCACCCTGACCATCCATTCCAGCCGGCAGGCAGAGCCGGACGGGGCGCTGGAGAGTGCGGAAGCCACGCGCCAAACATTGCTAGCCAAGCTCGGTGTCGACAGTCTGCGGGCGGCACGACAGCGCGATATTGCCGCGCGGAACAAACAGGAGGAACTGGTGCGGGCGCGCCAACGGCTCGCGGATCTCGCCCCGAATGGAATTGACGCGCTTCACCTCGACGCCGCACGCTTTGCCGAACTCAGCCAGGGGCCGGTCGAACTCGACGCCGACCCGGAAGAAGTGAGCGCCCGTCTCGCGGATGCGACGCGGCGCATCGAACTAGCGCGGAACCGGGCGCGGGAAGCATCGGTGATACGCACCGAGGCCGGCGAGGCGATTTTGCGGGCGCAGACGGAGCATGCGAGGCTTGGCCAGGAACGCGAGGCGATCGAGGCGATTATCGGCCCCGAAGCCGGCAGAACGGAATTGCAGCAGGACCTTGTTGTAAAGCTTGCCAGCGCTAAAGAGCAGTTCGATGCGGTTGAACTTCGGGCCGGACCTTTGCGCAGGACAGGGCGGGACCTCGCAGGCGCGGAAGCCGCCCTTGCCAGGGCGCGCTCGGTCGCAGACGCTGCAGGATGCGAAATTGCCAGGCTTCGCGAAGAGCTTGCCGACCTCGGCGGTCAGATCCGCACCCGCTCGGACAGTGCGGTGGAAGAAAACTGGTTGGAAAGCCGGGATTTGCTTGCAGCGGCGCGCGAGCAGGTGAAGCGTTTCGAGACGGAGGTCGGCGTGCTCGATCGCTTGCGCAAGGCGCTGACGGCGACGCGCGCAGCGGCGCGTGACCTTTATCTCAAGCCGGTCATGAGCGAACTCGCCCCGCTGCTCGGCTTGCTGTTCGACGACATCTCGATCACCTTCGACGGCGACACCTTGCTGCCGCAGATCGTGCGCCGCAACGGCCTGGACGAGGATGTCGATCGGCTGAGCGGCGGCATGCGAGAGCAGCTCTCGGTACTGACCCGCCTTGCATTCGCCCGGCTGCTTGCCCGCGACGGCCGGCCGGCGCCCGTCATCCTCGACGATGCGCTTGTTTATTCCGACGACGACCGGATCGAGCGGATGTTCGATGCGCTGCACCGCCAATCGCGCGACCAGCAGATCCTCGTCTTCTCCTGCCGCCAGCGCGCCTTCGCCAAGCTTGGCGGCAACGTGCTCACCATGCAGCCATGGCAGCCCGATTAGAGACAAATCCGAGCCTCTGAAGTTCCGATCGCAGCGCGATGAAGGATCGGTGACAGGTTTTGGAGGTCGTCGCTCGCTTCGGACGCAACAATAACATTGTAGTTCATGTCCTGCGCTATTTCTTGGCGTGAGCGGCCATGCGGGCTTCGAGTCGCCGGCTGACTTCCTCGGCGGAGAGCGCGCGCTCGGGGTGGACTTTCATCTCGTCATAAGTTGACACGACCTCGTCGCGCAGCCATTTCTCAACTGCGGCGTCGCGGGCGGCCAAGGTGCGCAGACCGTCGCGAATAACTTCGCTCTCGGTCGCATATTCGCCGGAGCTGACTTTGGCCTTCACCATCTGCGCCATTTCCAATGGAAGGGTGATGGTGAGGGGTTGGGTTGTACGCATGGTGTGTATCCTCGGTTATCTCCTCATATCAAAGTGTATGATTAAATCATACACTTCACATATAGGCGACCTGGAGGGGTTAAGCCGATCGCAGAAAATGGCTTAGTTGGGCGCGGCTCTACACTCAGGCGGGGGGTGCGCCTCGCTCAAGCCACAGATAAGCGGCAGCCGTCCAGGAAAAGCCGAGGCCACCGCAGCCTTGGCCGGTGACCGGGTCGAAATATTCGGCAAAACCTTCCGTCTCGATCGCCACAATGGTGGATTGCCGCAGCTCTTCGGCGACCTCCGCGTGGCCATTGCGCTTCAATCCGTCGATCAGCAGCCAGTTGATGATCGCCCAGGCGGGGCCGCGCCAGTAACGCTTTGGCTCCCAGCTGGCGCTGCCAGGCTTCGTCGTCGGAAAAGCGACCTTGAGATCCTTGGACCAGGCTTTCATTTCCGACACCAGTGCGTCGGCAACCTGCTTGTCAAGATCCAGTGAGAGGAGCGGGATGAATCCGGCTTGCGTGGCAGCCTCGACATCTTCGCCGGAGATCAAGTCGCGCGAGACGAAGCGGGCAAGGTCCGGCCGCCATTGGGCCATCATCGCCTTGCGGCTGCGGTCGTTGAGGGCGGCAATCTCGATCGCGTCCTCCGTCCGGCCGAGGAGGCGGGCAAGGTGCTCGAGGTCCTCGCCCGCCTTCAGAAGGATGGCGGTCGTCTGGATCTCGGCGACCTTGAAGGACGCCTTTTCCCATTGTTTCGCCGGATCCCACCCGCAGCCGGCATAGGTATCGACCAGATGAATGAAGCGGCGGTAATCCTCGTCGCGCGGGCGCATGTCGGCATCGACATGGCCGGTATCCTTGCGCACGACGGGCGTGTCGGTGTTGGTTGGCACGAGGGCGAGCGCGATGTCCCAGGCGGGAGAATTGTCGCTGCCGCTTTCCCATGGATGCAGGAGTGCCACGAGCCCGGTACCTTCAGGGTCGCGGGCGGAATACCACCAGCGGTGCCATTTCAGCGCCGCCTCGTAGAGAGGCAGGGTGCGCGCTTCGTCATCCATGCCGGCGGCTTCGCGCAGCTTGCGCAGTGCGATTGCGAAGACCGGCGGCTGGGTTATGCCGGAGGTCGGGACCGTATGCTTCGTGCGCCAGACATCCGGTCCCGGGAAATAGGTGTCGCTCGGCGCGTGGAAGACGATATGCGGGATCATTCCATCAGCCCACTGGCCCTCGACCAGCCGCTCCAGCTCGCGATAGGCGCGGTCGGTATCGTAGAGCGCAAAGCCCATGGCGACGAAGGCGGAATCCCAGTTCCACTGGAAGGGATAGAGCCGGTCGGTCGGCACCGTATAGCCGCCGCGATCGTTGGCGGCGAGGATGCGCTTCGCCTGGTCGATATGCATGTTCATTTCGGGTACTCCGGTATTCTTAGGCCAAGACGGCCGGAAAGGACTTGCCGCTTTCGGGCGAAAGCCAGGTAATGCGTTTCTGGTCGAGCTTCAGACCGATCGTGTCGCCGCTCTTCACGGTTTCCGAGGCCGGCAGGATGACGCGCACCGGCTGGTCGTGGATCGAACCGGTCAGAAGCAGGTGCGAGCCCATCGGTTCGGCAACGCGTACCCTCATTTCGAGGCCCTGTGGCAGCGGCGCGAGTTCGACGGCTTCGCCGCGCAGGCCAAGGATCACTTCATTGCCGGACCCCTGCGGCGCGAGAAGCTGCTCGGTGCCTGCCGCCACCTGGCTGTTCGTCACCGGCACCTTAATGAAGTTCATCGGCGGGTTGCCGATGAAGCCGCCGACGAAACGTGTCGCCGGGCGATTGTAGATCTCGACCGGATGGCCGACCTGCTCGACCACGCCGCCGTGCATGACGGCGATGCGGTCGGACAGGCCCATAGCTTCCGTCTGGTCGTGGGTGACGTAGATCGTCGTGGTCCCCGCAGATTGCAGCACGGTCTTGAGTTCGGTGCGCATTTCCAGGCGGAGCAGCGCGTCGAGGTTCGAAAGCGGCTCGTCCATCAGCAGCACCTTCGGTTCGACAGCAAGCGCGCGAGCGACCGCGACGCGCTGGCGCTGGCCGCCAGAGAGCTTGTTCGGGTATCGGTCGAGATATGGCTCGATATGCAGGAGGCCGGCGGCCTTTTCGACCTGCGCCTTCACGCGTGCGTCGTCGGCCTTTTGCATCCGCAGCCCGAAGGCGACGTTCTCGTAAACCGTCATATGCGGAAAGACGGCGTAGTTCTGGAAGACCATCGCAAGGCCGCGATCCTTAGGCGGCAGACCGATTACCGACTTGTCGCCGATGCGGACATCTCCTGATGTTGCAGTCTCGAGGCCGGCGATGATGCGCAGCAGCGTGGTCTTGCCGCAGCCGGACGGGCCGAGCAAAGAGACGAATTCGCCGTCGTTGATCGTCAGCGAGACCTCTTTCAGCGCCTGGAAGGCTCCGAAGCTCTTGCGGATGCGGTCGATGACAATATTGGCCATATCTCTGGTCCCGTTATTTGGAGGAAATGCCCCAGATCGCGAAGAGGTAGCGCCTGACCGCGAAGATGAAGACAACCGAGGGAAGGATGAGCATCAGGCCCCCGGCAAAGCGGTAATGCATCGGGCTTTCCGAAAGCACGGTCAGCAGGTAGGCAGTCAGCGTGCGGTTGCGCACCGTCAGCACCGAGGCAGCAAAGACCTCGTTCCATGAGATGACGAAGGCGAAGACCGCGGTTGCGACGATGCCGGGAAGCGCCAAGGGTGCCACCACCTTGAAGAAGGCCTGGATGCGGGTGCAGCCGAACACCCAGGCGGCTTCCTCCAACTCCTTGGGCACGCCGAGGAAAATGCCCTGCGTAACGAGTGCCGCGAAAGGCAGCGCTAGGACCGTATGAATGAGGCCGACGCCGAGGATCGTGTCGTAGAGGCCGAGCCGGATGAAGGAGACCGTCAGCGGCAATGCCAGGATCGCCAGCGGGAAGGCGCGGGTCAGCAGGACCAGAAGGCGGTAGCTGTCCTTGCCGCGGAAATCGTAACGGGCGAGCGCATAACCAGCCGGCGCGCCGAGCAGAATCGAAAGCGCCACCGTGATGCCTGCCGCCCCCAGCGAATTGAGAAAGGACTGGACGACGCCCTCGGTCTTCAGGAAGAGAATGAAGGGCTCCAGCGAAATGCCGGTGGGAAGGCCGGTCTTCGGCCAGATATAGACGCCCTGGCGGCCGCCGAGTGCGCCGAGCGCCACCAGATAGATCGGCACCAGCACCCAGGCGCAGAGGGCGGCGATGCCGCTCCAGAGAAGCCAGCGGCGCGAGGAGACGAAGCCGGCGGCGTTGGGGGTGTCAGCGGTTGTACTGATGCTACCGGTGGTCATGGCAGGCGCTCCGGATCGACCTTCAAGGCTTTGAGATAGATGAGCGTGGCGGCAAGCGAGATGATCATGATCAGCACCGCGTAGGCGGCGGCGACGCTGTAATTCTGGTTCTGGTTCTGCCAGTTGTAGGCCTCGCCGACGAGGACCGGGAAATTGCGCCCGCCGAGCGCATAGACCACCGCGAAGACCTCAAAGGCGAGCACGGTGCGCAGGATGAGAGCCGATTGCAGGGCCGGGCGGATCAGCGGCAGGGTGATGCGCCAGAAGCGCGTCCACGGACCAGCACCGAAGATTTCGGCAGCCTCCTTGAACTCCTTTGGCACCTGGTTGAGACCGGCGACGACGATGACCATGACGATGGCCGTGCCGCGCCAGATTTCGGCAACTGCAATCGCGATGAAGAGCGCAACCGGCGTCTGGTAGGAAAGCCAGCTTGCCTGCCTGCCGATGATACCGAGGCCGAAGAGCAGCGAATTCAGATAGCCGGTATTCTGCAGGATCGAAAGCCAGACGAGACCGGCGGCGAGATCGGAAATGCCGAGCGGGATCGTCCAGATCCACAGGATCGTCTCCCGCCCGCGGCCGACCTTGGCGACCATCGTGCCCATGGCCAGCGCAAGGGCGATCTGCACCGGCACGACCGCGATCGTCAGCAGGAAGGTGTTCGTCACCGAGCGGGTGAAATTGATGTCGGTGACCATGCGCTCGGCATTGGCGAGCGATGGCGCGCCATTGTCCGAAACCGCCAGCCAGATCGTCTGCACCAGCGGCACGACGAAGAGCAGCGCCAGAAAGGCGACGGATGGCAGGATCAGCAGATAGGGGATCCAGGGTCGGCTATTGGTCATCGGCTCCCGCCTCGACGAGCAGAGGGTTGAAAGAGCGCCCGGGCATTTCGCCCGGACGCTTCGTAGGCGGACTTATTCGACCGGGCAGGGGCCATCGCTCTTGGCATCCGGCGCCCAGCAGGCAGCCTTCGTGTCGGTCATCAGCTTGGCCATCGTGGCGCCCTGCGCCTTCAGCACGTCTGCAACGGGCTCGTTCTGCAGCACGATGCGCTGAAAGCTGTCCATGTAGACCTTGTTGAACTCGCCGCCCTTGTCGCCGAGACCGACCGGGAGCAGCGAGATGACCGCGTCCTTGGAGGCCTGGGTGGCGGTGACGGCACCGGCGAGCAGGGCGACGCCGGCATCGAGATCCGGCGGCGGCTTGATGTTCAAGGTCGGGAAGAAGCCGACCTTTGAGGCGGTCAGGAGCTGCGTCTCCGGCATGGAAAGGTGTTCGATGATCTTTTCTGCGCCGGCCTTGTCGGGCGCGCCCTTCGGAATGGCGAGACCGGCAACGACCGGCATGTAGCCGCGACCCTTAGGACCCGCGGGAGCGGGGAAGACGACGTAATCATCCGGTGCGGCGGAAATGGCATTCTTCAGGCGGGCGATATGGTCCCAGGCGACCATGACTTCGCCGGCAGCCAACGGCTCCTGCATGAAGTCGTAGCTGGTGGAGTTCGGCGTCACATAGGCCCATAGCGCCTTCAGCTTCTCCCAGCCGGCGGCCGCATCGGCACTCTGGAAAGTACGCACGACGCCGCCGGTAAAGGACGGATAGAAATAGCCCTGGAAATAACGCGCCATCAGGCCTTTCGGGCCGGCGGGAAAGCCGATCTGCGGCTGGCCTGTGGCATGCTGCATATTCTTGCCCCACTCGATCAGCTGATCGTAGTTCAGCGCGTTCACGTCGGCGCCGGCCGGCAGGTATTGCAGGGCTTCCTTCTTGGCAGCCATCACATAGGTCGCCTGCGTCCACGGGATGTACTGCTGGGTCGACTTGCCAAGCTTGCCGAGGTCGAGCAGCGACTTCGGCATGCCGCTCGCTGCCAGCTTCTTGGCGAGATCGTCGAGCGGCTCGAGCGTGTCCTTGTCGGCAAGCGGCGAAAGCTCGCCATGCAGCGCGCCGACGAGGCTGACGGTGTGTTTGCCGGCCTGGCGTTCGGCCTCCATGCGCACCGCAAACTGCGGCGGCTCTTCGACCACGTAATCGACCGAGCCGACGTCCTTCAACAGCTCCTCGCGGACGACGGTCGCCTCCTCGATCGGGCGAAGCTGGGTGGACACGAAAACCGTCTGGGCAAGCACCGGCGAGGCGAAGGCCAGCACGGTGGAAGCCAGAATTCCAAATGACATGATATGTTTCATCTTCTCCTCCTTCATTGTTCTTTGTTTGAGATGCACTTCTGTCTATGCCGCTCTAAGCGGGCGGCGGTGGCTGTCGCGATCGACGAATTCGATCGCATGAAGTTCCTGGAGTTCTTCGGCGGGTTCGCCGGCAATGGCGCGGAGCAGCAGCGAGGCGAAGCTCGCGCCCAGGTTTTCACCGGTCATGCGCATGGTCGAGAGCGGCGGGCTTGTGAAGGCGCCCATCGGCAGATCGTCATGGCCGACAATGCTGATCTGGTTGCCGCCGTCGACCTCGCGCAGCGCCCTCAGCGCCCCGATCGCCATTTCGTCGGTGGCGCAGACGAGTGCGGTCGGGCGCGACGGCTGGCGCAGAAGTTCGAGCGCTGCGAGATAACCGCCCTGTTCCAACGGCGCGCCTTCGGCGCAGAGGTCGGTGGCAAGGCCGCACTCCTCCATCGCCGCCCGCCAGCCGCGACAGCGGTCATGTGCGAAGTAATATTCCTGCGGGCCGGCGATATGGCCGATGCGGCGGTGGCCGGCGGCATGGAAGCGCAGCGTCGCGGCGCGGAAGCCGGCAAAGCCGTCGCCGTCGATATAGGGATGGGGCAGCAGGCTTTCGGTGCGGCCGTTGGTAACGAAGGGAATGCCACGCGACTGCAGAAATTCGACGCGCTCGTCCTTCCGCTTGGTGCGGACGAGAAGCATGGCGTCGACGCGGCGACCATCGACGAAGCGGCGGCAGATGTCGAGTTCGCTCTCGCCGCGCGGCACCGGCGCAATCACCAGATTGAGGCCGGCAGCAGCAAGATGTTCGGCACAGCCGGACAGCATATCAAGGAAATGCGGAGGGCCGATATGGCCAGGATCGCTGGGCAGCGTGACCGCAACCAGTTCGGCGCGCTGTCTGCGCAGACGGCGGGCCGAAGCATTCGGCCGGTAGCCGACCTTGTCGGCTGCCTCACGAACCCGTTCGCGCGTGGCGGCCGATACATCGGCATAACCGTCGAGCGCACGCGACACCGTCGTGATCGACAGTCCCAGCGATTGCGCGAGCTGTTTGAGATTGGCCAAGATCTTCCTCCCGAATTAAGAAAAAGATTCTCCAAAACGTTTTGGGAGTCAAGCCAAAACGTTTTGGTTCATTTGGAGGCGCCGGAAGCTATGATTATCTTTGGACTGGCGGGAGGCGCGAGACCTTGGAAGCGGCCAGGGATTCTCAACGCAGATTGGGAGGGACCACTATCTTATGTATCTGGATACGCTCGGGAAGCTCGCAAAGTAGTTCTGCGTCTCGCTCCAGATGATGAACCTGCCGTGGATCGCCTTTGGTAAACGCCGTCATCGATTCCATGTCCGCCCAATAGGAGATCGTCGTGAACCATGTTTCATCCTTTCGATCTTCGCGCAGCAATTGGACGCCGAGTGCCGTCTTTAGCAGCGGCGGAATTCCCTCAGCGCGATTGTAGGCTTCGTATTCATCGGCAAATTCCGGCTTGGTGCGACCACGCCAGATACGGGCTATGGTTGGAACTTTCGTCATGTTTTGCTCCCAGTGACATCTGAATTCAGCAAAGCCGACGCGAGGAAATCCCGCGCGAGCGGCAGGGCACCTTGAAAATGTGTCCCCCCAGCTCGATGAAAAGTGTTTCCCGATGCAGCGGGGATAACGAAAGCTTGCTTTGGGCAGGGACATTGCTTCGAATGAGCTCTCGCTCAATCGGCAAGCTTGAGTGTCGCCGTAAACTGCGTCCCTTCCAGGCGATTGTATCTCGCCTCGCCATGCAGTTGATTGACGAAGGCCTTAATCAGCCGCGTCCCCATCCCGGCGCTGTCCGATCGGCCATCAAATCCAATCCCGTCGTCCGCGACGGTAAGCAGAGAGTCCTCTCCTTCAGTCGCGTGCAGCATGACGCGAATATTTCCGGATGCCCGGCCGTCGAATGCGTATTTCATGCTGTTGGCAATCAACTCGTTGAGCAGGAGGGCAAACGGCGTTGCCTTGTCTGCTGCAATCACGATGTCGTCGATTTCAAAGTCGACGGAAACGGCGCGACCATGGACGTCGACGAGCGTCCTGACGAATGATGGAATGAATTCTCGAGCAGATATTCCGCTAAACTGGTCGAAGCCGTACATCTGCTCGTGAACTGCGGACATTGCAGAAATGCGCTCGTTTAATTTTTGAACGGCCTCCGGTTCAAAACCCTGCAAGCGCAGCAGGGCCATCACCGTCTGCAGGTTGTTCTTCACTCGATGGTGTATCTCACGCATGAGCGTTTCATTCGACCGCAACGCATCCGCAAGCTGCCTGGTGTGCAATGTGTCCACCTTGATGAGGTTCTGAATCCACAATGCGGCGGCTAAAGCGCCGACAAGGGCGAAAGCGACCAACAAGGCCGCGATCTTGGCATCCTCCCAAAAGGGCTGCATGATCACATGGATATCTGCTGAAGCAATGGCCACAAAAGGGGTGCGTTCGAGGATTCGGTACCCGACCAGACGGTCTTCATGGTCGACTGGCGACACGGAGCGATATGTGCCTGATGTCGCCTTCCTCATATAGTCGGTAAACAGCTTGTGGTTTCGCATATCGACTGGTCCGGCGGGTTCCGGGTATCGGGCGATAAGTTGCCCGTCGCGTCTTATGAGGCTGACAATCGAGTTCTCGCCTATCGCGACCGCGTCCCATATTGGCCTTAGGATGCTCGCGTCGAAGGCAATCACGGCGACGCCGGCGAACACGCCATTTCGTTCGAGCCTGCGGCTGAAGACGAATATCTGCTGCTGGGAAAGGCGGCTGATGATCAGCGGCGATGTATATTCGTCAGCACCGTTTCTCAGCCGAACGAAGTAGTCGCGATCCGTAACGTCGACCGGCCGGATATCGCGATCATTTGAATAGAGCGTTTCTCCATCGGCCCCGATGACATAGGCAGTCGCCTGAGGAGGAAGGTCGTAGACGGCAGCGTCGAGATCGCGCACGCGGTCCGGGCCGGGCAAAGACATACTCGACCCCAGAGCATCATCAATTCGGTGCAGGGTCTCCCGGGCAAGGGAATTCAACCAATTCGCGTTCGCTGCAACGATTTTGGAAGCAGCGCTGACACGCTCATCGCCCCGGCGAACAGCCGTCTCGTAGCTGGATATGAGCCAGAGCGACAAGAGGGTGGTCAGTGACAGAAACATCAGCGCGATGATCGCGAGCGATGCTTTTCCCACGGAGCCAACGTATTTATCGCCACCGATCATCTTTTAGGCCAATTTCCATTTGTGCGGCGACGGCCAGAGGGGGACATTGCAACGCATTTAGAACCATATCCGATAAGCTGATTTCTTACTCTCGAAAATTATACCGTGCTCACCGACTCGGCGCCCTCAAGAGCGCGACTGAGGATTGTATTTGATAATCGTCTTTAGAGAATGAGCGTGACATCGGTCAATCTCACTCCGTCCGAGAAGGAGGTCCGAATGGTGGAGAAAACTTTCGCACGCGAAGCTCGGCACGACAGGTCCTGAACTGATCATTCGGCGTCCATTCGATCAAAATCTAATCAACGGCGTAACCTGATTTGAAAGTCGGTTTGGTAGGCATGGGTTTCCTTCCGGGAAGTGACCTTATGATCCTTGAGTTGCAGAATGCCATTCTGGAAATGATTGCCAAAGGGGAACCGCTGGCAGCAACGATCGAGCAACTTTGCCTCAAGGTTGAGGCCGCCGTTCCTGGGATCATCGCTTCGGTGCTGAGGTTCGACGGAAGTCGTCTTCACACACTCGCTGGACCTTCGCTTCCGCCTGACTACTCAGCGGCTGTCGACAATCTTGAAGCCGGTCCTCTTGCGGGCTCCTGTGGCGCTGCTGCCTACTTCGGAGAAGCGGTCGTCGTCACCGATATCGAGACCGATCCTCGTTGGCAGGATTTCAAGTCCCTGGTGCTTCCGCTGGGGTTGCGGGCTTGCTGGTCCAGCCCAATCAAGAGCGGCGACCGGGTGATCGGCACCTTCGCCTTCTACTATCGAGATCGCCGCGGTCCAAAGGCCGTCGAACGGGACCTCGTCGACGCTTGTGCCCATCTCTGCACAATCGCCATCGATCGCGAAGAGCGGGTGATGGAACGCCAGCGGCTGACATACAGCGACGCTATGACGGGCCTGTCGAATCGCGCTCGTTTCAACCTGCTTCTCGCCGAAGAGCTGCCTCGATCCCGACGCCCCTGGGGCATCTTGCTCGTTGACATCGACAACTTGAAACTCGTGAACGACACGTTCGGGCACGCAGCCGGCGACGCTTTGATCCAAGTGGTCGCAGACCGGATTTGCGCGACAGCAGGCGCCCAATACACCTTTAGGCTCGGTGGAGATGAGTTTGCTGTCATCGTGTCGGACGACAAAGACCTTGATCTGAAAGCGAGAGCGACCGACATCCTCACAGCACTGTCTTCTCCTTCACCGTGCGACGGCCATGTCGTCTTTCCCGCCGCGACGATTGGCGGCGCGTTGGCAGAGACGGAAACAAACCCTGACCAGATCCGCCAGAACGCCGATGTGGCGCTCTATCACGCGAAAGAATACAACCGCGGTCGGTACGTGCAACACTATCCCGGCCTGGGCACCGCCCTGACCAGACGCTTCAGGGCGGTTCGCGATGTGGGCGTCGCCCTGGAGGACGATCGCATCGACGCGCATTACCAGCCGATCTTGCGCCTGGATACGCGCGAAATTGTCGGTTTCGAAGCCTTGTGTCGAATGACCACGCCTTCCGGCGAAATCATAGCCGCAGCGCATTTCCATGAGGCCACGAAAGACGCGCATATTGCTGCTGAGCTCACCCAACGGATGTTGCTGAGGGTTGCGAGGGACATCCGCAGCTGGCTGGCCCGAGGCCTTCCTCTCCAGCATGTCGGCATCAACCTGTCCGCCGCAGATTTTCGTGGCGGTAATCTGCAAGACAGGTTGTGCCGAATTTTCGGGGAAGCGGAGGTTCCTCTCAAGCACATCATCCTCGAAGTGACGGAATCGGTCTATCTCGGACAACGGGACTATGTCGTCGCGGACGAGATAAAGGCTCTTCGGTCCAAGGGCTTGCGAGTTGCCCTCGACGACTTCGGCACGGGTTACGCGTCTTTGACCCACCTGCTGACAGTGCCGGTCGACATCATCAAGATCGACAAGTCCTTCATCGACCGCATGGTGCCGGGCGATGCTGGGACTTTCATCGTTGAGGGCCTGATCGGAATAGCTCACAAGCTGGGAATCCGGGTCGTCGCAGAAGGGATTGAAACAGAACCCCAAGCTGTTCAACTGAGCCAACTCGGCTGCAAGCTCGGACAGGGCTATCTGTTTTCGAAAGCAGTCGATCGAACGGTTGCCACAGCCATTTTGGAGCAGCACGGACAACGGCTCAACCAAGACAAGACCCGTGCCGGAGCCCTATAGCCTGAGCCAGGTTTTCGCGCTCGGGCCAGCCCCAGATACCTGAGACAACGCTTGAGTACCAAGATTATTTTGAACGGATCAGAGATGCGAAAACGGATACATGTCAGCCAATTGCGGGTCGGAATGTATGTTGAGGACGTCGAAATTGAGGGAGAAGACAGGACACGTCGATTCAAGCCGTTCCTGATCTCGGCCGCCGGTCAGCTCGAGAGTTTGATGGCAAGCCGCCTGATGACGGTCGTGATCGATGTTGGAAAGGGCGCGGATGTCGATCCGGGCGGGGCACAGGACATCGACCGGGCTGCGTTTGACGCCCAGCTTCGTGCCGTGTTTTCGGCAGAGGATATCAAGCAGGCGAGAGAATGCGTCGAGGATACAAGACCGCAGATCCGTCAAATGCTTGCGCACGCCAGGATCAAGGCCTCTTTCGCCAGTGATGCGGCAAGCGCAGCTGTGGAGCGGATCATGTCGGCGGCCTTCGACAACGCCGGCGCGCTGATCGCAGTCGCGAAGCTGAAGGAAAAGGATGAGTTGACGTTCCTCCACTCGCTGGCGGTTAGCGCATTGATGATCACCCTAGGGCGCAGCCTCGGTCATGGAGAAGAGGATGTGCGGGTATTGGGGCTGGGTGGGCTGGTTCACGATCTTGGAAAAATGGCGCTCCCGGACGAAGTTTTGACGAAACCCGGTAAGCTGACGGCCGAGGAAATGGATCTAGTCCGCGGGCATCCCCAGCGGGGATATGAGCTGGTTTCTTATGTCGCGCATGTCCCGGAGCCGGTGCTCGACATTTGTCGCTACCACCACGAAAAGTTCGATGGCTCTGGCTATCCTGGTCGGCTCGCCGGAAAGAAGATCCCTTACGTCGCCCGGCTTGCGGCGATTTGTGACGTTTACGAAGCGCTGACCACAATCAGGCCGTATAAGCGCGCCTTCTCACAAGCGGAGGCGATCAACATGATGATGAATTCGCCCGGCCATTTCGATAGCCAGCTTCTTTCCGCATTCGTGTCAAAAATGGTAATCAGCGGCACGCTCCACTAAAGCGCGTCGCAATCTTTCAGATTCGCTCCTCGCGCTTTAGGTCTTTGTTTTTACGCATGTCGTTAGCGCAGAACCGCTACACATTTTCGCGCGACATGCTTTAGAGCCATCATTTGCCGGATGGCGCGTCGTAGCGGCTAAACGTCAATTGCGACTCCGCTCCGGATCGGCGGTCATATCGGCAGCGGAAGCCGGGACACAAGAACGATCTGTACCTCGTCGGTTTGAATCCCATCAAGGCGACGGAGTGTTCTTGGAGTTTACCGCTTCCCGGAAATGACGGGGGGTCGTACCCGTTCGCTCCTTGAAAATCTCGTAAAAGCGACTGCTGGAACCAAACCCGCAGTCAAAACCGATCTGGAGGACCGGATCGTCCGTGTCCGTCAGTAGCTGCATCGCGCGGGCAATCCGATGTCGGGCCAGGTATTCGTTGACTGATATTCCCAGAACCTTTCGGAAAGCGCTGTTGGCGGTGCTTGGATGCATGCCCGCGAGTTATGCGAGATCGGGTACGCTTACTGGATCTGCGTAGCGGGAATTGATGAGGTCGATCAGCAGCTCGACGTGTCGCACCGCGTGGCCGGCCAACGATGTCGGAGAGACATGGGTTGGCGAATTGTCGCTTTCAGCATTGTCCAGGATCAGACGTCTTATTCGCAGTCGAACCTCCTCCACGACCAATTTCCGTCTTGCCGCACTGCCGCACTGCCATTCCTTTTCCCATCGTGGGAGGGTCAAAGCATCCATCGCTTCCTGATTTCCCTGCGACAGAAATCTCCCCTGCATGATCGACTGCCTTGCCTTTCTGTCCACCGGCAGACCCAGAAAATCGACAAGGGGAAGATAGAGGCATACGAGCGGCGCGTTTTCGGCAACAGCGATCGTCTGATGGGGAATCGCGGCCCAGAATAAGACCAGGCGGCCGGCCTCCACCTGTTCCTGCCGTCCATTGAAAAGATAGGTCATCTGGCCTGCCATGAGCAGGTTTAATTCAACGTGGTCGTGCCAATGCGGTGCGGCCATCGCATCAGCGATGTGACGCTCGATCAAGAACTCTCCTCGGGATCCAATCCATTCGCCGCGGCTTTGGGTATGTTTCATATGTTTGAGGCTCGAATCTCGGAATTATTAGCCCAACGTGAGGAGGAAATTCCAATCTAGAAGGCGCAATAAGCAATCACAACCGATGGGGAGATTGCAATGCCGAAGATTTGTCTGGTTGGCGCTGGTAGCACCGTTTTTGCCCAGAACATTCTGGGAGATGTCCTGTCCTCGCAGAGAGGCGGCGACTACGTCATCAGCCTCTTCGATATCGATCCAGAGCGACTGAAGACGTCAGAGATCGTCGCTCGCCGGATCTGCGAGTCGCTTAAGCTTTCAAGCGTCAGGATCGACGCCACGCTCGATCGGCGGGAAGCGTTGCGCGGGTCTGATTTCGTCATCCTCATGATGCAGGTCGGTGGCTACAAACCGGCGACCGTCACAGACTTCGACATTCCGAAAAGATATGGCTTGCGTCAGACGATCGCCGACACCCTTGGCATCGGCGGCATTTTCCGCGGTTTGCGTACGATACCAGTCCTTGAGGCGATCTGCCGAGACATGCAGGAGGTCTGCCCGCGGGCTCTTCTGATGCAGTACGTCAACCCGATGGCCATCAACTGCTGGGCGATCAAGGATCTGGCCCCGGAAATCCACGCGATCGGCTTGTGTCATAGCGTGCAGCACACAGCTGGGCATCTCGCGCAATGCCTCGGCGAGGACATTGCCGACGTGAACTACGTTTCGGCTGGCATCAATCACGTCGCCTTCTTCCTGAAATATGAGAAAGTTCATAGCGACGGACGGCTGGAAGATCTCTATCCGAGGCTCAACGCTCTCGCCGCCGATGGCCGCGTCCCGCCGCATGATCGGGTGCGGTTCGATGTGCTCAAACGGCTCGGCCACTTCGTCACCGAATCCAGCGAGCATTTCTCCGAGTATACCTCCTGGTACATCAAGGAAGGACGAGGGGATCTGATTGATCAGCTTAATATCCCGTTGGACGAATACATCCGGCGCTGCGAAGTGCAGATAAAGGAGTGGCATGCCTTGCGGAAGGAGCTGGAAGGCGGCAAGCCGATCGAGGTGTGCCGCAGCAACGAATATGCGGCCGGCATCATCCATGCCGCAGTCACTGGCAACCCGGCGCTGATATACGGCAATGTCCCAAACAACGGGCTGATCGAGAATTTGCCCGATGAATGTATCGTGGAAGTACCTTGCCATGTCGACAGAAATGGAATTCAGCCGGTCCGGGTCGGTCGGATCCCCTCTCAGCTTTCTGCCGTCATGAACTTGAGCGTTTCTGTTCAACAGCTGACGGTCGAGGCGGCTCTTACAAAAAACCGCGAGCGCATCTACCAAGCCGCTCTGCTCGATCCGCATACGTCTGCGGAATTGTCCCCGGATCAAATCTGGAATCTTGTCGATGACCTGATCGATGCGCACGGCGATTTGCTGCCGAGATATCAGTGAGATCCCGCGGGTAAGCCAGCCACAGGACATGGCAGTTCATTCGTTTTAGGCGCGCCGTGATTTCACGGCGCGTCTTTTTTCGTTCCAGCCTCACCCAATAAATCATAAAACGTCAGAAAATTGATTGACACTGATCACTTGAAGTGAAACTGTGATCGAAATTGGGATGGGTCGTGAGGGAGATTTTCGTTGAGCCAGGCAGTCGGAGTAAAGGTCGATCGGCTGGATGCCATTCGCAGCCACCTTTATGCGAACGGCTTTTCGACCATCCAGGCTCTTGCCGATGCGATCGGGGCATCGCTTGCCACGGTTCGTAGAGACTTGCAGATCCTTGAGCAGGAGGGGGCCATTGATCGCGTGCATGGCGGAGCGCGCATTGCCGAAGGATCGTCGGTTGAGGTTGCATTTCAGGAGCGGGAAAAGCGCCATCTATCGGCCAAGCGGGCGATTGCCACGGCGGCTTACGATCTGCTTCATCCGCGTACGGCAATCTTTCTCGACGCGGGAACGACCGTCCTGCAGCTTGCGCGCCTCGTTCGCATCAACCCCAAGCCGCTGAGGATATTCACCAACGGCCTGACGGTGGCGCAGGAATTCCTGAATATACCGAATTTGGAGGTAGTGCTTCTCGGCGGTCACCTGCGTAGCGAGAATGCGTCGCTTGTCGGACCTCAGGCGGAGGCAATGCTGGAAACATTATGGTTCGACCAGCTCTTTCTTGGCGCCAGCGCCATTAGCTCCGACGGTGCGATTTATAGCGTGGATAGTGCGGAAGCGAGCCTCAACCGGCGCATGCTGGCTCGGTCGGCCAATTGTTTCGTCCTGGCCGATTCCTCGAAATTCGGAACCACGGCAACCTACAAAGTCGCGCCGCTGGACACCGCGAAAGTCATTACCGATTCCGGGCTTTCGCGGCACTGGCGCGACGAGCTTGCCAACTTCGGCGTCGACGCAACGATCGCGGATCTGAGGGCGAAAGAGTGAGTGACGCACTGATCCTCGGCATCGACGGTGGCGGAAGCAAGGTGCTGGTTGCCCTCGCGGACAAGCGTGGCCGGATATTGCGGCGTTCCCGCGGCCACGGCGTCAATCCCATGGACAATCCGAATTGGCTCCAGGAGCTGGAGCAGCATCTCCTTCCCTTTCGCGATGAAGGAAATCTGGCGGCCGTCGCCGCAGCGCTGCCCGCCTACGACGAGGTTGAGCGCCTATCGGCTCTACAGCGCGATGCGATCGAGCGCATGTTCCCAAACGTCCACCCGCGCGTCCTCAACGACGTCGACGCGGCGCACCTTGGTGCTTTTGCTGGCGAGCCGGGTATCCTCATTCTTTCCGGCACCGGTTCAATGGCATGGGCGCGTAATTCCAAAGGCCAGTCGGCGCGCACCGGCGGCTGGGGAGATCTCATCGGCGACGAGGGCAGCAGCCATTGGATCGGGCAGAGGGCGCTCAACCTCGTCAGCCAAAGCTTGGACGGGCGTGCTCCCGCAACAGCTCTCGCAAAGGCCTTGTTTGACCACCTTGGCATCGACCCGAGCAATCCCATGAATGGGCTCGGTGATTGGGCCAGCTCCCTGGCGAATCCGCGGGCGGACATTGCAGCAATTTCGGCCCTCGTCGATCAGGTTGCACTTGGCGGCGACAGAGGGGCGATCGGGTTGATCGAGCAGGCCGCCGATGAACTGGCGAAGCATCATGCGGCAATTGCCGGCCATTGTGATCCGGATGCCGACTGGACCCATGCTGGCGGCACTTTTTCGAGCCGGCTGCTTTTGGAGGCGCTTGAACGCCGAATTGGCAGGCCTCCGGCTTTGCCGAAACTTCCCCCGATTGGCGGCGCGCTCCTGGCTGCCGCCCAGCTTCTCGACTGGCCATTGGACGACGGCTGGTTCGGGCAAATCGTGGCCACGGCCGAAGGCGGTGACCGCGCATCCCAGTGAATTGAGCTCAAGAATAATGAAGGATGGGAACATGCATAAATTGATCTTGCCTCTACTTGCATCAGCAGCCCTGGCAATCGCCGTACCCGCTCTTGGCCAGGACGCCAAGCCGCTTGCCGGCCAGTCGATCACGGTGCTCATGCCATCGCCGCAGGGACCGAACATCGCCTCTGACTTCGAGGCCGAAACCGGCATTCACGTCGACCTGCAGACCTTGTCTTGGGACGACATCCGCCCGAAGCTGGTGACGGCTTTGGTTGCCGGGACAGCGCCGGCTGATGTGACCGAATTCGATTGGTCTTGGACCGGTCAGTTCAGCGCCGCCGGTTGGTATATGCCGCTTGACGACGTGATCGACGCCGACACCGTCAAAGATATCGGCGTTGCCAAGATCTTCACGGTCGACGGCAAATTATTGGGAATTCCCTACACCAATGACTTCCGGGTGATGCTCGTCAACAAAAAGCATTTCGCGGATGCGGGCATCACCGAAATGCCGAAAACATTGGACGCCCTGGTCGCTGCCGCCAAGAAAATCAAGGAAAAGGGCATTGTCGAGTATCCGATCGGCCTGCCAGTTTCGGCTACAGAGGGGGCGTCAACGAGCTGGTACTTGCTGACCAAGGCCTTCGGTGGCGAACTCTTCGACAAGGACTTCAATCCACTGTTCACCTCGCCGGATTCGGCTGGTTACAAGGCACTTGCTTTCGAGCTGATGCTCCTCAAGGAAGGGCTGGTCGATCCAGCGTCTACCGGCCTGAAAGACAGCCAGATCAATGAGAGCATGTTCGGGCAGGGCATCACCAGCATCATGATCTCCGGCGAGCCTGGTCGTCTTGGCCAGATGAACGACCCCAAGCAGTCGAAAGTCGCCGGCCAGGTAGAGGCGATCCTCGTGCCGACGGCAAGCGGTGAAACGCGCAGTTTCGGCCTTCCGGAAGCGCTGGCTATTCCAAACGTCTCTCCCAACAAGGAGGCGGCGGTTGCCTTCGTCAAATGGTTTACCAGCAAGGACTTCCAGAAGAAGAATGCCGTGAACGGCTTCCTGCCGACACGCACGTCGGCGCTTTCCGAACTCAACGAGTCCGGAAAACTGAACAGCGGCGACGCTCTCGTGGCGCAGTCCAAGACCGTTGAGCCGCTGTTCCCGCAAGGCACGCCGCCTTGGTATCCGCAATTTTCCAGCGGCGTAAACACGGCAATTAATAGCGCTGCCAAGGGACAGATGAGCGTCGATCAGGCGATGGAGGCTATCGCTGCCGCCGCCAAGCAGGCAATGGCGCAATGACCGCTTTGGCGTCCGAAGGGGCCAGGTGCAAGCGTGGGGTCGGCTTCAACGCCGACGCCACACTCGGCTTGCTGTTGGTGTCGCCCATCGTTCTCACGATGGCAGCTTTGGTCTTCTACCCGATGGGAAGAACCGTCTGGGACAGCCTGCACAGGGTCAACCCTATGCAGGCCGGCACGCCATTCGTCGGTCTTGAGAACTACAGCCGAATGCTGTCGGATGGCCAGCTCGCGACGACCTGGAGCAACACGCTCATGTACGTTGTTCTGGCCGTCGCCGCCGAAACTGTATTCGGCGTTCTCGCCGCCGCTCTCATCAATCAGATCAAGGTCGGGCGGCAGTGGGTTCTCGCAGCGGTGATCTTGCCCTGGGCGCTGCCCGGCGTTGTGAATTCGGTCATTTGGCTTTGGATTTATCAACCGGGCGCGGGCCTGTTGAACGGCATTCTTTCGGCGCTCGGGCTCCCCTTCGAAAATCACGTCTGGTTCAACGATCGCACCAGCGCCATCGTCGCCGTAACGGTGGTCCACGTCTGGCGCATGATGCCTTTAACGATCGTCATCGTCCTTGCCGCGATGCAGAGCATCCCTGCTCATCTCTATGAGGCTGCGCGGATCGATGGGGCCACGCGCATTCAGATGTTCGGATGGGTAACCCTTCCGCTGGTTCGCAGTGCGATCGCTGTCGCCATGACCAACGCAACCGTGAACGCTTTCAATCTCTTCGACGAGGCCTGGGTTCTGGCGGGTGCCAGCCTCGAGACCCGACCGGTGCTCGTCCAGATCTACCTCGAAACCTTCCAGAATCTCCGCTTCTCGTATGGCATGGCGCTATCGGTCGTGATTACTCTCGTGTCTCTGCTGATTTCGCTCGTCTACGTCCTTCGTGTCTATCGCAACACACGGTTCGACTGATGAGATCCACTATTGCCTATCGAATGATGATTTGGACCGGTGTCGTCGTCCTGTTGATCTGGTCTCTGGGGCCGATCTACTGGACCATCGCAAGCTCGGTTACACCAAGCGACGACTTTTCGACCCGACCGATCAACTTCTTTCCGCAGCACTTTACGCTCGATCACTACTCCCGGCTGCTCGGCATCAATATCGCCCGGATCGGGGGTGTGGAGGTGTTCAAACAGTTCCGGGCCGCGTTGCTCAATAGCCTGGTGACATCGATCGCTGCCACGCTGCTTTGCGTTGCGATATCCTCTCTTGGAGCTTACGCCTTCACCAGGCTGCAGTTTCCCGGCCGCAAAGCGCTTTTTATCGCCGTCGTCGCGACACTGGCTATTCCCGCCTACGCAGTCTTGATCCCGCTCTATCAGATCATGATCAAGCTGCATCTCGTCGATACATATATGGGTGTTTCGCTGATCTATGTCTCGGCGTTCCTGCCTCTGTCGCTCTGGTTGTTGCGGAGCGTGTTCGAAGCTCTTCCGATCGCGCTGGAAGAAGCGGCGCAACTCGACGGAGCGGGTCGGCTCTACATTTTCTTCAATATCGTCCTGCCGCTGGCCGGACCGGGCCTGACGGCAGCGGCGATCCTCACCTTCCTTGGTGCCTGGGGACAGTATCTCGTACCGCTCATTTTCTCGCCGCAGGCGACGAAGCCCCTAACGGTTCTGATCCCGGAATTCGTAACGAAGAACTTCATCGACTACGGGCTGATCACCGCGAGGGGCTCGATCGCCATCGTCATCCCCGCCCTCGTCGTCATTTTCCTCAACCGTTACCTCGTCAGCGGCCTGTTGGCTGGTTCAGTCAAATAATCGGAGACTTCATGAACACGACCGAAAAAGTCATTTTCGAGCAATTTCCCTACTGGGAGAAGGCGATCGGCTCGAATTCAGCTGCCGATAGGGTGGAGCTGCTCGTCTTCGTCGGCTGCGGCACCTCCTTCAATCTGGCGCTTTCGCTGGCAGCTTATGCCAATATGGCCGGACGCATGGCAATCGCCGTCCCTGGCGCGGAGTGGCAAAACCGGCCGTCGGCCTTCTGGCCGGAGTGGCGCAACACGCACGTCGTGGCGCTTTCCCGGAGCGGCGAGACGACGGAGACAGTCGCCGCGGCAAAGGCAAGCCGGGCCGCCGGCGCCTTCGTGACGGCGATAACCGTCGAACCGGAAAGCTCCCTCGCGAAAAATTGCGATCGGATGGTCGCGGCTGAAACCCATCCGGACGAAGGTATCGTCATGACGGTATCGGCGAGCCTCATGGTCCTTCTCGGTTTGCAGATGATCGGGCAGAAAGTTCCTGCCTCTGTCGTGAATTCCGCCCGCCAGCTCGCGAGCGCTCTCGATGCCGCGCTTCCTGGAATTATCGCCGAGCGGTCGCACTTCGTCTTTCTCGGTGGCGGGCCGCTCTTCGGCGTCGCCCTGGAGGGAGCGCTCAAGCTCATGGAAATGAGCCAGATCATGACCCAGGCCTTCCACCCGCTGGAATACCGGCATGGGCCGATCAGCCTCGTTGACGGCAAGACGGTTGCGGTCATGTTGTACAGTTCCGACCAGAGAGAGGCGGAGACGAAACTGGTGGGAGAACTGAGAGAAAAAGGCGCGGTCGTCATTGGTGTAGGTGGTCCAGGCGATCTGGAACTCGCCGTTGACGTCGATCTGAAGCTTGCGGGTCTCGTTGTCCTTCCGGCGCTGCAGATCCTCGGCGAACGGGCCGCGCAGGCTCGGCAAATCGATACGGTCTCTCCCCGTCACCTGACGAAGGTCGTGACGCTCGCATGACGAGGATCGAACAGAACCGGCAGATCGCGCTGCGAAAGCTTTTCGGTGCCCGAAACCTGCCTTTTCCCCATGGCGTCACTTCGGTCTGCTCGGCTCATCCGCTGGTCATTGAGGCAGCCCTTCGGCGTGCCGGCATGGAGCACCGGGCGGTCCTCATCGAAGCCACCTGCAATCAGGTCAATCAGGAGGGCGGCTATACCGCGATGACGCCGGTGGACTTTCGCCGGTTCATCGAGAACGTCGCCGCAGCGACTGATTTTCCAGCCGAACGCATCATCCTGGGAGGCGATCACCTCGGCCCCAACCCATGGAAGAAGTTGGCGGCCGAGGAAGCAATGCAGCGCGCCATGGCTATGGTGACGGCCTATGTCGAGGCAGGGTTCGAAAAGATTCACCTGGACACGTCGATGGGCTGTGCCGGTGAACCAATGGCACTCGATGACGAATTGACCGCAGCGCGGGCCGCCCGATTGGCAAAGGCCGCCGAAGAGGCCGCTCTTCGTTCAGGCCGCCGTCCGCCGGTCTATATCATCGGAACCGAGGTGCCGCCTCCAGGCGGTGCTATGCACGCACTCGAAGACATCGAAATCACGCGGGCCGATGCGGCGATGCAAACCCTGGCGGTTCACCGGGCGTCATTTGCCGCAGCAGGTTTGGCGTCTGCGATGGAGCGGGTCATTGGGATCGTGGTTCAGCCGGGTGTGGAATTTGGCAACACGGACGTGGCGCTCTACAAGCCTGAACGGGCCAAAAGCCTCATTCGTTCGCTGGACGACATGCCCGGCTTGGTTTTCGAAGCACATTCCACCGACTACCAGCCGGCCGAAGCCTTATCTGCTCTCGTCGACGGCGGCTTTGCAATCCTCAAAGTCGGACCGGGGCTGACTTTCGCGCTGCGCGAAGCGCTCTACGGTCTCGATGCGATCGCTGACGTGCTTGCCGGGAGGACGCCGCGAACCGGACTGGTGACGACCATGGAAAAGATCATGGTCGAGCAACCGGCAAGCTGGGCGGGCCACTATGGCGGCAGTTCCGATGAGCAGCGGCTGCAACGGCATTTCAGCTATAGTGATCGAATTCGCTATTACTGGCCGGATCCTCGCGCATCCGCCGCGGTCGGCGAATTGTTCAGCCGGCTCCCCGATGAAATTCCCGAAACTCTGATCAGCCAATATCTCGGCCGACTCTATTCCGACGCGATGTCAAAGCGGGTCGCTCCGAAGGCCCGCGAGCTCTGCCTTGCTGCGGTCGACGCGGTATTGGCGCCTTATTCAGCCGCCACGGCGAGCCGATGAGCAATCAACAGCCGTGTCCAACGAGCGGCTGCATCCCGAAGATATCAACATTCAGCCGGAGAAAGTTATGGCGTCAGTAAGTGTGGCGAATGCCCGCAAGAGCTACGGTCACTTCGAAGTTCTGCATGGGGTGGATATTGATATCCAAGACGGCGAATTCGTAATCCTGGTCGGTCCCTCCGGGTGCGGGAAGTCGACATTGTTGCGGATGATCGCCGGCCTCGAGGAGATTTCAGCTGGCCGGATATCGATCGGCAGCAAGGTCGTGAACAATGTCGCGCCAAAAGAACGCGATATCGCGATGGTTTTCCAGTCCTACGCGCTCTACCCCCATCTGACAGTCGAGGCGAATATGGGTTTTTCGCTGAAGCTGGCGAAAGCACCCAAGGAACAGACCAGGCAACGTGTTCGGGAGGCCGCTGAAATTCTGGGGCTCGAGCATCTGCTCGACAGATACCCCAGACACCTGTCTGGTGGCCAACGCCAGCGGGTGGCGATGGGCGGGCCGTGCCATCGTTAGAAATCCGCAGGTCTTCCTGTTTGACGAACCATTGTCGAACCTGGACGCGAAGCTGCGGGTGCAGATGCGTTCCGAAATCAAGCAACTGCATCAGCGACTGAAGACAACGACTATTTACGTTACCCACGATCAGATCGAGGCGATGACGATGGCCGATCGGATTGTTGTGATGCGGGACGGCTTCGTCGAGCGGATAGGCTCGCCGCTCGACCTCTACGACCGGCCGGCAAACCTTTTCGTGGCGGGCTTCATCGGTTCGCCGGCGATGAACCTTATTCGAGGCCAAGTCAGCACCTCGGGGCCACTGGAGTTGATTACGGACGGCGGAGGTAGGTTACCACTGCCCGAAGCAGCGTCATTGGAACGCGGCGCGCAGATTATCTACGGCATTCGCCCCGAGCATCTTACAATCGGACAAGGTCTTGCTACCGCTGAGGTCGTCCTCGTTGAGCCCACCGGTGCTGAGATCCAGGTCACCACGAAGTTTGGTGAGGATCACCTCGTTGCGACTGTGAGAGAGCGCCTTGATCTCCGCGCCGGCGACCAAATCGTCATTAGCCCAGACCTCAGCAAACTGCATCTGTTCGACGCAAGAACCGAACAACGGTTGAAGCCTGTCTAACGTGACTATTTTTTCGGACTGGCGGAACGTGGAGGTCAAACTGATGACAAGTCGGAGACGAGTTCGCCAACGCTGGCCAAGGGTTCGCTGAAGGTCAGCGTTCAAGGCTGCCGGCGGCGGCGATGATCTCCGCCGCAGTCGGGAAGATGCAAAGGCTGTTCGGTCCGTCCAGCGCCTCAATTTGCGACCAGGCGATGGTGCCGTTCGCATTGACCAGGAAGTGCCCGACGAGCTGGGTGGCGTGGTTCGAGAAGATCGCCATATCGGCTTCATCAAGCTCGAAGCGGTCCTTGGCGTTGAGTATCGTATTGGCTTCCATCGGCTGTAGCAATTCCGGCAACTCGCCCGTGGGGTTGATGCGCGCCGCCTGGAACTGCGCCATCGTCGCGCTATAAGGCCATTCGGGCTGCTCGCAGCTCCCATCGGGCAGGAACTCAGCATGGGGCACACCATAGGCCCGATGTGTGAGGCAGTCTGGATCGCATAGCAGCGTTACTGGCGTCGGACGGTGGCGGAAATACAGGCGAGCGCGTTCTACCGGTGTGTTGATAACGGCCACGGTCTCCACTCCGGCGGCGCGCAGGGTGGGCTGTATGCCAGCAAGCTGTTCGACCTGGCGCCGACAGAACGGGCAGTGCAGCCCGCGAAAGAACCCGATCACGAACGGGCGACCGCTCAAATCGGCGAATGAGACCGTTCCGTCGAAGTTGGCGGTGGCTAGTGCGAAGGCGGGGGCGGTTTCTCCTGGTTGCAGCGGGCGATTCTGGTCTCCCATGGAATAATTCCTTTGTCGTATCGTCCAGGTGGACGACCGAAATTCAACTATATCACGTGTCGCAAGAAGGCCCAGCGCTCGATGTTGAGACGCCGAATGTGGTTAGGCATGCCATTTGGCCTCCGACCTGCGTCGAGAGCTTGCCGGTATCGATCGTCGCTCCTATCTTATTTAGAATAGACTGATGGAGCAACGAGATGGCGGAGCTTGTGGCCGACACTCAAATCGACACGACGATCGAGATTATTCCACCGGAAGACACAAAGGAACAACCGGATGGTCGTGCTTGCCTTTGCTGTAAGCGCCGGCGTCGGTGGATGGACGATGACGGCTGCGGCATCTGTGAGGAATGCCTGGCCTCCTGATGCACAAGAGGGCACATCGCGATGGCAATCCGCAGCGCCGGACTTCTGCTATACCGGCGCGTTTCCAGAGACATCGAAGTGCTTCTCGTCCATCCGGGCGGCCCTTTCTGGGCTGGGAAAGACGAGGCTGCATGGTCGATCCCGAAGGGGCTGATCGAGCCTGGAGAAGATGAGCTCGCGGCGGCCATTAGGGAGACTACCGAGGAGCTGGGTTTCGCAGTCGATGGCAGATTCGCACGGTTGGGCGAATACCGACAACCCGGCGGAAAGACAGTTGTCGCGTGGGCGATCGAAGCCGATCCGATACTGGACGTGAATGCGATACAAAGTTGCCAATTCGAAATGGAATGGCCACCACGGTCGGGCCAGGTAAAGAGCTTTCCTGAGGTCGATCGGGCGGGGTGGTTTTCCCCGCCCGACGCAGCCATAAAGCTGTTGAAAGGGCAGCGACCGATGCTTGCCGACCTCCTGACGCATCTGGAATGATCGGCTCGAAATTATTGATTGAGCCGTCCGATCTCGCTTCACTCATGCGTGAGGTGCGCGGCAGCCATGAGTTGCTTCTGAAGACAGCCATCCTATCTGACAGTCACCGCCATATGACTGAAATCGAGAGATCGAGCTGCGATCCGCCTTGAGCACGCGCGAGGAGACAATCATGAACGGCATTTCCAAAACCCTGAACGACATGACGCTTGTCGAACGCTCGAGCCTGCTCGACACCGTCGCCGATGCCTTGGAAGCAACGGCCGAGGAGGCGCAAGGTGAGGGCGACACCCGCTTCGTTGCCAACTCCATCTGCGTCGCCAATACGATTCGCGGACTATCCGGGGACATGACGCCCCGCGATCTGCAGGCGGCCGAATTGCTCCTTGAGCAGGGCATCATGCTCGTCCACCAGTTCTCGAACCGGGCGAAGACGAACGGAGTGATCCACTAGAACAGGATGGCTTTAGGCCGGCTCGGCCAAAAACTTGAATCCTGTTCTCAATTAAATAGTTGGAGCATGATGTCGTCCGAAAACCGCTCACACTTTTCGGCATCATGCTCTAACCGTGAGCGAGGGCGGCCCCGTCAGCAATGCGCTCTGTCAGTGTGGACGGCGGCCGATGGATTGAGATAAAGCCGTTAATCCGCGCTGGGGGGATAGCGGATGCCGCCAGTCCCGGGTGAGAACGAGTGGTCTCCGCTGCGGCAAACCGTGGGAGTGGGAGATTAGCAGACACGCCAGGAAGGCTTTATTTCTCATGGATTGCCGGTTCAACGCACTGCCGTATCGAATAGCCGATATAGCAGGGTTCACCTTTGTTCGGTCAGAAGCGTGATGCAGCCTGGTCGCACAGGACTTGCCGTCTGCTTGATGGTGGCCGCCGCTTTTTTAAATAGTTTCGACGCAGTCATTGTGCGTTTACTGGCCGGTGACGTGCATCCATTGATGATCGGCTTTTTCCGGTCGTTTTTCGGGCTTCTTGTCGTCACGCCCTGGATCGTCTCACGGGTCGACCTGAAAGCCTCACCCTATCGTGTTCTGCATGTCGTGCGTGCGGGTCTGAAGCTAGCCTCACTGGTCGCATTGTTCATCGCTTTTGCGCACGCGCCACTCGCCGATGCCACGGCGATCAATTTTACCATGCCGATGTTTCTCGTTCTGGGTGCTTGGCTGGTGCTCAAGGAACATGTCGGCATCTCCAGCGTGGCCGGCGTTGTCGCAGGTTTTATCGGCGTCATGATCATCATTCGCCCTGGAGCGTCCGGTTTCGACCAATGGCTGCTTTTTGCACTGGCAGGAGCGGTCTTGACGGCGGCCAGCCAATTGATGCTGCGGCGGATGGCCTTGAGGGATAGTGCCGACCGGCTGGTTGCATGGAATCTGATAGCGACGGTACCGCTTGGCCTGATCGTCATGCTGCCGGTCTGGTCAATGCCGACCTGGAGCCAACTCGGGCTGCTTGCTATGCAAGGGGCACTCGGCGCACTCAACATGACGCTGATCACGCGCGCCTTCGGTATGGCGGCCGCAAGCGTTCTGGCACCGCTCGACTTTCTCCGACTGCCCGTCGTGGCCCTCATGGCCTTCTCATTTTTCTCGGAAATTCCGGCCGCACAGACGTGGATCGGCGCGGCGGTGATCATCGGCGCGGCCATTATCGGAACCCGCGGCATGACATGGCGACGCAAGCCGCCGGTTGACAAGCCCTGATCATTTTTGGGGTTCACAAAAATTTTAGATGCACTAATATTTCAGTTCTAGCGACTGGTCGTCGAGCCATGCCTGCTACCGGAGGGGTATCACAGGCAGCACAGACGAGGACGAGGCATCACGGCCCCTATGGGTTTCACTCGGGAGGAGTGGCATGAAGAGTTTCATCGGCAAACGCGCGATCGCCAGTGGCGTATCGCTCGTGGTGCTTATCGTCATCGTGTTCTTCCTCTCCCGTCTGACGGGCGATCCGACCGACCTCTATCTGCCGATCGATGCAACCACGGAAATGCGCCAGCAATTCCGTGAGATGAACGGTTTCAACGATCCGTTGATCATCCAGTTCGGCCGTTATGTCTCGGATCTTGCCCAAGGCAATTTCGGTCAATCACTGCGGCAGGCCCGTCCGGCCATGGATGTCGTGCTGGAGGCATTCGTCTGGACCTTCTGGCTGGCTGTCATCACCATGGCGCTGGTCACCGTTGCCGCGATCGTCATCGGTTCGCTCGCGGCGTTTCGCGTCGGCGGTGTCTTCAACCGTCTCGCCACTTTCTTCTCGCTGATCGGCGCTGCGGCGCCGGATTTCTGGCTGGCCATCGTGGCGATCGTCATTTTCGCCGTCAAACTGCATGTCCTGCCGACATCGGGGACCGGAACTTTCTGGCACTGGGTCCTGCCGGTTAGCGTGCTGTTCATCCGGCCCTTCGGCCTGATCCTTCAGGTGGTCCGCGGCTCGATGATCAGTGTTCTGTCTTCCGCCTATGTGAAGACGGCCCGCGCGAAGGGGGTTCGCTCGAACTCGATCATCTTCATTCACGGACTGCGCAACGCCATGCTGCCGGTGATCACCGTCATCGGCGACCAGGCGGCCGCCATCCTGAACGGTGCGGTTGTCGTCGAGACGGTGTTTGGCTTTCCGGGCATCGGCAAGCTGATGATCGATTCCATCCTGCTTCGCGATTTTGCCGTCGTGCTGGCCGTCATCATGGTCTCGGCGCTGGCGATCTTCATCATGAACCTGTTGATCGACCTCGCTTATGCGCTGCTCGATCCGCGTATCCGGTATTGAGCGATGACGATGACCGACACACAAATCCTCGCCGAGAAAAAACCGAGCGGCCCGATCGGGCGCTGGCTGACGATGCTGTGGGCGGACAAGCTCGCTTTCTTCGCCGCTCTGTTCCTCTTGATCGTTCTGCTCTGTGCGCTGTTTGGCCCGTTCCTGTTGGAGGGCATCGCCACCAAGCAGAACCTGCGGGGCCGGAACGCGCCGCCGTTCGATATCACCCGTGGATGGCTTTATGTCCTCGGCGCCGATGCGCTGGGCAGGCCGCTTCTTGCCCGCGTCATCGTGGCGGCGCAAAACACCATCCTGGTTGCCGCGGCAGCCGTGCTCGCATCATCTGTCGTCGGTACGGCGCTCGGGCTGGTCGCAGGTTACAGCCGCTCTTCCGCAGCTCAATGGATCATGCGCCTCGGCGACGTCATCATGTCTTTTCCGTCGCTGCTCCTGGCGGTGATCGTGCTCTACATGCTCGAGCCCTCGGTCACCAATATCGTCCTCGTCCTGGCGATCACCCGCATTCCCATCTATCTGCGCACCACACGTGCCGAAGTGCTGGAAGTGCGCGAGCGGATGTTCGTGCAGGCGGCGAAGGTCATGGGAGCCTCGTACTGGCGCATTGTCTTCCATCACATCCTGCCGGTGATCTTCCCCACGCTGGTGACCATTGCGACGCTGGATTTCGCCTTCGTCATGCTGGCGGAATCCTCGCTCTCCTTCCTCGGGATCGGCATTCAGGCGCCGGAGATCACCTGGGGTCTCATGGTTGCACAAGGACGACCCTATCTCACCAATGCCTGGTGGCTTTCCTTCTGGCCGGGCCTTGCAATCATCCTGACGACGCTGTCGCTGAACCTTCTGTCGAATTGGCTGCGTATCGCACTCGATCCGACGCAACGCTGGCGCCTTGAAATGAGGGGCAGGAAAAATGGCTGAACATCTTTTGGAAGTGCGTCACCTCTCGGTCGAGTTCCACACCGTCAGCGGGACCGTCACGGCGGTGCAGGATGTCAGCTGGCATCTCGATTGCGGCGAGACGCTGGCGATCCTTGGGGAAAGCGGTTCGGGCAAATCCGTGTCGGCCTCGGCGATCATGAACCTGATCGACATGCCACCCGGCAAGATCACCAGCGGCACCATTCTCCTCAACGGTCGCGACATGCTGAAAATGACGCCCGAGGAGCGGCGCTCGATCAACGGCGCCAAGATCGCCATGATCTTCCAGGACCCGCTCGCCCACCTCAATCCGGTCTATCCGGTCGGCTGGCAAATCACCGAGATGATGACGACGCATGGCCAGTCGGCGGAGCACGCCGGTGCGAGGGCGCTCGAATTGATCGGACGCGTCGGCATAACCGATCCTCAGGCGGCGATGCGAAAATATCCGTTCCAGTTCTCCGGCGGACAGCGGCAGCGACTGATGATCGCCATGGCGATCGCCTGCAAGCCCGATATCCTGATTGCCGATGAACCCACCACCGCGCTTGATGTTACGGTGCAGGCGCAGGTGCTCGAACTTCTGCAGGAGCTGCAGCAGGAAACCGGAATGGGCCTGTTGCTGATCACCCACGATTTGGGCGTCGTTGCCGAGATCGCCGACCGGGTCGTGGTGATGAATTCCGGCTGCGTCGTCGAAACCGGCAACGCGGCCGAAGTTTATCGCAACCCGCAGAACGCCTATACCAAGAAGCTGATAGCCGCCGCACCCGGGAAGGGCGCGATGGCGCAGGAGCGTGACCGGCAGGGCGAACCGCTGCTGCGCGCCATCGGCTTGAAGAAGAGTTTTGGCGCATTCCAGGCGCTGAAGGGCGTGGACTTCGTCATCATGCCCGGCGAAACCGTTGCCGTTGTCGGCGAGAGCGGTTCCGGTAAGTCAACCCTTGCCCGGGCAATCGTTCGCCTCGACGATCCGCAGGAGGGACAGGTTCTCTACCGCGGCAACGATCTGCTTGCGATGACCCCGAGGGAAATATTCGGACTGCGTCGCGATTTGCAGATGGTCTTTCAGGACCCGACCCAATCACTGAACCCGCGGATGAGCGTGTTCCGGTTGATTTCCGAGGCCTGGGTCATTCACCCGGATATCCTGCCGAAAGCGAGATGGAAGGAGAGGGTGGCCGAATTGCTGGTCAAGGTTGGCCTGAAGCCGGATATGGCCGACCGGTATCCACATCAGTTTTCCGGTGGCCAGCGCCAGCGCATCGCGATCGCCCGGGCGCTCGCCATGGAGCCGAAACTGATCATCTGCGACGAGGCGGTTTCGGCGCTCGACGTATCGATCCAGGCGCAGGTGATTGCCTTGCTTGAGGGCCTGCGTCGCGAATTCGGCCTGTCCTACCTCTTCATCGCACACGACCTGCCGGTGGTTCGCGATTTTGCCGATCGCGTGATCGTCATGAAGGCCGGCGAGATTGTCGAGGAGGGGCCGGTGGAACAGATCTTCAACGCGCCATCCCACCCCTACACGCAGGCGCTTCTTGCCGCGAGCCTCGATCCCGATCCTGAGATCCAGGCCACCCGACGCGCCGCCCGCCAACGACAGGAAGGATTCGTTTCCGCATGAAGCCCGATGTTATCGTCGCCTATCCGCTCCGGCCCCATCAGATGGCGATGCTGGAGGAAACCTACACGCTGCACCGGCTCGATCTTGTCAAAGGCGAAGAGCGGGATGCTCTCCTGCGGCAAGCCGGCCCGGTCTCTTCCGCACTGGTCTGCAACGGCCATGCGACGATCGACGAAGCCCTGCTTTCGAAATTGCCGGCATTAAAGCTCGCCGCCTGTTCTTCGGCTGGCTACGACCAGATGGACGTCGAGGCGATGACACGGCGCGGCATCAAGCTCACCAACACATCCGAGGTGCTGTGCGATGACGTTGCCGACATGGCACTGCTTCTGATGCTGGCGGCACGCCGGCGCCTGCCCGAAGGCGATCGCTATGTGCGCTCCGGCGATTGGGGGCAGAAGGGCATGATGCCGCTGACGACATCGACGTCGGGCAAGAAGGCCGGGATCGTCGGCCTCGGCCGCATAGGGATGGCAATTGCCAGGCGATGCGAAGCTGTCGGACTGACGGTCGGCTATTATGGAAGGACGAAGAAAGACAGCAACGATTTTGCCTATTTCGACACGCCGGTAAAACTGGCGGACTGGGCCGATATCCTGATCGTCGCGACCCCTGGCGGGCCCTCGACCGAAGGGTTGATTTCGGCGGACGTGCTGAATGCGCTCGGACCGACGGGCAGCTTCATCAACATTGCCCGGGGCACCGTGGTCGACGAGCAGGCCTTGATCAAGGCTTTGCAGGAGAGGCGGATCGCTTCGGCCGGCATCGATGTCTACCTCAACGAACCCAATCCCGACCCGCGCTTTGCAGCGCTCGACAACGTTGTGCTCTATCCACATCACGCCAGCGGTACCGAGGAAACGCGCGACAGGATGGCGCAATTGACGGTCGACAACCTTGCCGCCTTCTTCGCAGGCAGGCCGCTGCTGTCGCCGGTCAATTGACTCCGGCAAACCCGCAGCGCTGCAGATCAGACGAAATAATCCGGGAACTCCTTCCGCAGGTCTTCCACTTTTGCGACGGTTTGGCTGAGATGCTCACGGATCGCGTCGACTGCACCCTGTTCGTTGCGCGCGGCAATCGCATCGATGATGGCGTGGTGCCCATCGAGAATGCTGACGATCTTGCCCTTTTCGGGCAGATGCAGACGACGAATACGCTCGAGATGGCCGGACCGCTCGCGGATCAGCTGGTGGAGGCTGCTGCGCTTGGCGCCTGCGAACAATGTCTGGTGAAAAAGCTCGTCGAGCTCCTGGAAGATCGCAATCTGATCGGCGTCGTCGGCGACTGCCGCCTGCATCTTGATGATCGACCGGGCGCGGGTGATGACGCTCGGATCCGGGTCCGGGTCGGTTGCGAGGCGGCGGCAGACTTCCGTTTCCAGTGCGACGCGAAGGAAATGCGCCTCGTAAATTTGCAGGACGTCGATCCTGGTCACCACAGTGCGGGACTGCGGGTAAATGCGAACCAGACCCTCCTGCTTGAGAAGCTGCAATGCGTCACGGATGGGAGTCTGGCTGACTTCATAAGTCTCGGTGAGCTCGGTGCGCGACAGCGTGGTGTCCGGCGGCAGCTGAATGGTGATGATGCGCTTTCGCAGATCATCATAGACCCGCTGGACCGTACTGCCGGCAACGACCGGAAAGCCGGGCGCGGTCAGGCCGAATGTGGAGGCGAACTGGGAATTCATGTCAGGCATCCTTTTCAGTCCCATTCATAGCTTTGCACGACCTAATGCACAAGAACGCAAACTTTCCATTGATATATATGTCAAACTAAAATATCAGTTGGTGCAAACGCTGAGATAAATAAGCGACAAGGTGGGAGAAAGCCGTGACTGCGAGGAAAACCTACGAGCAATTGCGGTCCGCCCGATGGATGCTGCCGGATGATCAGCGCTCGTTCGGCCACCGGTCGCGGACAATGCAGATGGGTTACGCGCCGGAGGATTGGCAGGGAAAGCCGATCATTGCCGTGATCAACACCTGGTCCGATGCCCAGCCGTGCCACATGCATTTCCGTGAACGCGTCGAATGGGTGAAGCGCGGAATTCTTCAGTCGGGCGGGTTTCCCATGGAGCTGCCGGCTCTTTCCCTTTCCGAAAATTTCGTCAAGCCGACCACGATGCTCTATCGCAACATGCTGGCGATGGAGACCGAGGAATTGCTGCGGAGCCATCCTGTCGATGGCGCCGTTCTGATGGGTGGCTGCGACAAGACGACACCGGGCCTTGTCATGGGCGCAGTCAGCATGGGCATTCCCTTCATTTATCTGCCCGCCGGCCCGATGCTGCGCGGCAACTATGCCGGCAAGACGCTGGGCTCCGGCACCGACGGTTTCAAATACTGGGACGAGCGCCGCGCCGGCATGATCACCCAGGAGGAGTGGCAGGGCATCGAAGGTGGAATCGCCCGCAGCTACGGCCATTGCATGACCATGGGAACGGCATCGACGATGACGGCGATCGCCGAGGCTATGGGGCTGACGCTGCCGGGCGCATCGTCGATCCCGGCAGCCGACGCCAATCACCAGCGCATGTCGGCCGCCTGCGGCCGCCGTATCGTCGATATGGTGTGGGAGGATCTGACGCCGGATCAGATCATCACTCCCGCGGCCGTCGACAATGCCGTCACGGTCGCCATGGCGACCGGCTGCTCCACCAATGCCATCATTCACCTGATCGCCATGGCGCGACGCGCCGGCGTCCCGCTGGAGCTCGATGATCTCGATCGCATCGGTCGCACGACACCGGTTCTCGCCAACATCCGGCCTTCCGGTTCGACTTACCTGATGGAGGATTTCTTTTATGCGGGTGGCCTGCGCGCCCTGATGAAGCAGCTCGGGGGCAAGCTGGATCCCACTGCGATTACCGTTATGGGAAAACCCTTGGTGGACGGTCTCGACCAGGTGAAGATCTACAATGACGACGTTATCCGGCCATTGTCGAACCCGGTCTATCACGAAGGTTCGCTGGCCGTGCTCAAGGGGAACCTCTGTCCCGACGGCGCGGTCATCAAACCGGCGGCCTGCGACCCCAAATTCCACCACCATTGCGGCCCGGCGCTGGTCGCCGACAGCTATGCGGAGTTGAAGAAGATCATCGACGATCCCGACTACCCGCTGACGCCGGACACCGTTCTCGTGCTCCGCAATGCCGGCCCCCAGGGCGGACCAGGCATGCCGGAATGGGGGATGATCCCGATGCCGAAGGCGCTGTTGAAGCTCGGCCTGCGCGACATGGTTCGCATCTCGGATGCCCGCATGTCCGGAACCAGTTTTGGCGCCTGCGTGCTGCATGTCGCACCGGAATCTTATGTTGGCGGGCCTCTGGCGCTGCTGAGGACGGGGGACATGGTCGAGCTCGATATTCCGGCGCGCAGCCTCAACATGCTGGTTTCCGAAGAAGAGATCACAGCGCGGCGGGCCACCTGGGTGGCACCGACGCGGCATTACGAGCGCGGTTACGGCTTCATGTTCTCCAGCCATATCGAGCAGGCCGACAAAGGCTGCGACTTTGATTTCCTGACGACGGAATTCGGTGGCAAGACGCCGGAACCGGCTATCAACTGAGGCAGCACGATGTTTGATCCCAATCGACGTACGATCCCGGAACAGCCTCCCAAGGCTGGCTTCGCTGCCGGTCCGTCCAAGCTGGACGCCATCCGATCGGTCAGCCTGTCGCTCGTCTACCTGCCGTTGGCGCGGCCGATCAGCGATGCTAAGGTTTTGACGGGCCGGCAGAAGCCGCTGACCCAGGTGGCCTTTCTATTTTGCGAGATCGTCTCCGAGGCCGGCCACAGCGGTCTCGGTTTCAGTTACTCGAAGCGGGCAGGCGGACCTGCCCTTTACGCACATGCCTGCGAGCTTGCCGACAACCTGATCGGCGAAGACCCCAACGATACCGCGCGCATCTGGGACAAGCTCTGCTGGGCCGGCGCCTCGGTCGGCCGCTCCGGCATTGCAACGCAGGCAATCGCCGCCATCGACATCTGCCTCTGGGACCTGAAGGCAAAACGCGCCGGCCTGCCGCTTGCAAAACTGCTTGGCGCCCATCGCGACAGTGTCGCCTGCTACAACACCTCAGGCGGCTTCCTGTCATCGAGCGTCGAGGAAATCCGCGATGCCATCGACCACTCGATCGCCTCCGGCATCGGCGGCATCAAGATCAAGGTCGGACAGCCGGACCCGATGATCGACCTTCGCCGGCTTGATGCCGTGACCAGCCATATCGATGGCCGTGTTCCGCTGATGGTCGACGCAAATCAGCAATGGGACCGCACCACGGCGTTGCGCTTCTGCCGGCTGGTCGAACCGCTCAACCTCGAATGGATCGAAGAGCCGCTCGATGCCTATGACGCCGAGGGCCATGCGGCACTGGCGCGGGAACTTGCCACGCCGATCGCCACCGGCGAAATGCTGGCAAGCGCCGACGAGCACATGGCGCTGATCCGGGCCGATGCCGTCGACTTCATTCAGCCGGATGCGCCGCGTGTCGGCGGCATCACGCCCTTTCTGCGCATCTGCACACACGCCGAGGCGAAACGTATGCGCCTGGCGCCGCATTTCGCCATGGAAATCCATCTGCACCTGGCGGCCGCCTATGCGCATGAGCCGTGGGTAGAGCATTTCGATTGGCTGGCGCCACTGTTTAACGAACAACTCGAGATCAAGGACGGCCGGATGATCGTGCCGGCCCGTCCGGGGCTCGGCTGCAGCTTGACGGGCAAAGCCCGCGACTGGACCGTAGAAACCTGCAGCTTCGGCGCCTGAATTAGAACGAGGAGAAGGAAATGAACCCCGCAACCCGTGAAAAACTGATGGGTGTCTCCGTCGCGACGCTCTGTTCGGCACTGTTCAAGCGCGGCCTGAGAAACCAGACAATCCAGGATGTTCGGCCGGTGCAGCCGAAGGGCCGCAATATGGTCGGACCGGCCTTCACGCTGCGTTACATGCCGGCGCGCGAGGACCGCAATGCGATGAACGTCTTCCGCAACCCGAAACATCCGCAACGGCTTGCCATCGAGACGTGCCCGGAAGGCTCTGTTCTGGTGATGGACAGCCGCAAGGATCCGCGCGCAGCCTCTGCCGGCGACATCCTGATTACCCGCCTGATGATGCGCGGCGGCGCCGGCGTCGTCACCGATGGCGGCTTCCGGGACGCCATGACGATCGGTGGCCTTGATATCCCCGCCTATCACAACCGCCCCTCCAGCCCGACGAACCTGACGCTGCACGAGGCAATCGACATCAATGTGCCGATAGGCTGTGGCGATGTGGCGGTTTTCCCGGGCGACATCATGGTCGGCGACGACGACAGCGTGATCGTCATCCCTGCCGAGATCGCCGACGAGATCGCCGATGAAGCGGTGGAGATGACCGCTTACGAGGATTTCGTCACCGAACGCGTCAAGCAAGGTCACACGATCATTGGCCTCTACCCGGCCACTGACCAAAGCAATCTGACATTTTTTGCCGAATGGCGGAAGGTGAATGGCCGCTAAAGCGGTGCACCTTGATAATTTCACGCATCAGGACGGAGCGAGGCTCCGCCGAGGAGAAGAACAATGAGCTGGACCCCTTCAGGCAGGCATTTCATCGCCGGCGAGTGGATTGCCGGAACGACGACATTTCGATCCGAGCCGGCGCATGGGCAGGCACATGACTTTGCTGTCGGCACAACGGAACTGGTCGACCGCGCCTGCCGCGCTGCCGAAGCTGCTTTTGTGCCATTTTCGGCAACGACACGCGAGGAGCGCGCCATTTTCCTTGAGGCAATCGCCGAAGAGATCGACAAGCGCGGCGAGGCCGTCACCCTCATCGGAACGCAGGAAACCGGGCTTCCGGAGGGCCGGCTCAACGGCGAACGCGCTCGCACCACCGGGCAACTCAGACTGTTTGCCGACCATATCCGCAAGGGGGCGCATCTCGACGCTCGCATCGATGCAGCCCAACCGGATCGGCAACCGGCGCCGCGGCCCGAGATCCGTCTGGTGCAACGGCCGATCGGTCCGGTCGCCGTCTTCGGCGCTTCGAATTTTCCGCTGGCATTCTCGACGGCCGGCGGCGATACGGCAGCAGCACTTGCCGCGGGCTGCCCGGTCGTGGTGAAGGGACATTCAGCCCATCCCGGCACAGGTGAGATCATTGCCGAGGCGGTTGCAGCCGCTGTCGAGCGCACTGGAATGCCGGCCGGCGTCTTCAGCCTGATCCAGGGCGGCCGCCGAGATGTCGGAACGGCGCTGGTGACGCATCCGGCCATCAAAGCCGTTGGCTTTACCGGCTCGCTTGCCGGCGGACGCGCACTCTTCGACCTTTGCGCCCAGCGCCCTGAGCCGATCCCCTTTTTCGGGGAACTCGGCAGCGTTAATCCGATGTTCCTGCTGCCGGCCGCTACCGCTGCCCGGGCGGAGGCAATCGGTTCAGGCTGGGCCGGTTCCCTGACGCTTGGTGCCGGCCAGTTCTGCACCAAACCCGGCGTCGCCGTCGTCGTCGACGGGCCGGTGGCGGACAAGTTCATTAGTGCCGCCAAGGCGGCTCTTGAAAAGGTGGCGCCGCAGACGATGCTGACCAACGGCATCGCCACGGCCTATCACGAAGGTGTCGAGCGCCTGCGGGCAAGCAATGCGGTCGCGCCGGTTCTCGCTTCAAAGCGTGCTGGCCGCGACGCAGCACCGAACCTATTCGAGACCAACGGCTCGGCCTGGCTTGCCGATCACTCGCTCAGCGAAGAAGTATTCGGTCCCCTCGGCCTCGTCGTGCGCGTCGGCTCGCCTGAAAAGATGCTCACCCTTGCCGAAAGCTTCCAGGGACAGCTGACTGCGACGATCCATATGGACGATGCCGATCTGGGCCTTGCCCGCGACCTGCTGCCAATCCTCGAACGGAAAGCCGGCAGAGTGCTGGTCAACGGCTTCCCGACCGGTGTCGAGGTTGTCGATTCCATGGTGCATGGCGGACCCTACCCGGCCTCGACCAACTTCGGCGCAACCAGCGTCGGGACCATGTCGATCCGCAGATTTCTGCGCCCTGTTGCCTACCAGAATTTCCCCGCCGACCTGTTGCCCCAAGACATGCGCAACTGAAATCGAGGAGTGCTAAATTGATTGCCCCGACTGAACTTCGCGAGATCATTCGCAACGGCCTGCTGTCCTTCCCCGTCACTCCTTTCGATGCCGAGGACCGGTTTGCCGCCAAGCCGTTTTCAGCGCATCTGGAATGGCTGTCATCCTACCCCGTTGCCGGCCTGATCGTTGCCGGCGGCACTGGTGAGCTGTTTTCGCTGACGCCCGGCGAGGTGGTTGAGGTTGTGAAGGCCGCCCGTGCCGTGTCCGGCGATGCGCCTGTCATTGCCGGATGCGGCTACGGCACGCGCATTGCCTGCGACATGGCGCGCGAGATCGAGGCGGCGGGCGGTGACGGCATTCTTCTGCTGCCGCATTACCTGACCGAGGCGCCGGCAGATGGCATTGCCGCGCGTGTCCGGGCCGTTTGCAAGGCCACCAATATGGGCGTTATCGTTTATAATCGTGGCCAGGCGCGGGTTTCGGCCGAGCAGCTTGCTCAGCTTGCCGACGAATGCCCGAATCTGATCGGCTTCAAGGATGGAACCGGTGACATCGATACGGTGCGCCGTGTCACGATCGCGCTTGGGGACCGCCTTTCCTATATCGGCGGCATGCCGACACACGAACTGTTTGCCCAGGCCTATCGCGGAGCCGGCATGCCGACCTATTCCTCGGCGGTCTTCAATTTCGTGCCTGAAACGGCGCTGAAATTCCATAAGGCGTTCCTCGCCGGTGACGACGCGGCCTGTGAGCAGATGCTGCGCGATTTCTACTATCCCTTTGCCCGTATTCGCGATCGCAAGGCCGGTTATGCAGTTTCCGCCGTCAAGGCAGGCGTGCGCTTGCGCGGCTTCGAGACGGGTCCGGTACGGGCGCCGCTGACGGATCTTACCGACGAAGAAGTCGAGATGATGCGCGAACTGATTGCTTCGGCCAGGTAAAAATTGGCGGCTCCCAGACCGGGTTGAAAGCTCATACCAGGCTGCGTCAAGGTTGAAAGCCGTCGTAAACTAGTATATTAGTGCACTTATGCATTAGATTATTTTTAAGGAGATTGATGTCGGACCACCGGAAACGGAACGCAGATTTGCTGTGAGGAGCGCCAGAGGCGCATGGGAGGAGAAACGAAATGAAATTGCATTTGTTAACTGTCTGCTTTTCAACCACGGTGCTCGCGCTGAGTTTCGGCTCGGCTCAGGCGCAGGATGCCAAGAGCAACGTCACTGTTGTGCTTGCCGAAACCGTCGATGTCGTCGAGCCCTGTATGGCAGCCCGCCAGGATGTTGGCCGGGTCATTTCAGAAAACGTCAACGAGATGCTGGTGGAATTCGACTACGTCAATGGCGGCCTCAAGCCACGCCTGGCGACGGAATGGTCGAAGATCGACGATGACACCTGGGAGTTCAAGCTGCGCCCGAATGTCAAATGGCACGATGGCAAGCCGTTCACCGCCAAAGATGTCCAGTTCACCATCGAGCGCAACAAGAACAAGAAGCTCAACTGTGAGACCGGTGGCAAATATTTCGGCGGCACCGAATTCAGCTTCGAAACGCCCGATGCCAACACGATCCGGATTACGACAAAACCGGCGCAACCGATTCTTCCGCTTCTGATGACCGTGATGGCGGTGGAACCGGCCGAGGCGACGCCGGTAGACGAATTCACCCGCAAGCCGATTGGCACTGGCCCCTATACGTTCGACAAATGGGAAGTCGGCCAGTCGATCGTGCTGAAACGCAATCCGGATTATTGGGGGGAAAAACCGCAGGTGGAACAGGCGACCTATCTGTTCCGCTCCGACAGCGCCGTTGCTGCCGCCATGGTCGATGCCGGCGAAGCCGATATCGTTCCGGCCGTATCCGTGCAGGATGCCACCAACAAGGAAACCGATTTCGCCTATCCGAATTCGGAGACGACATCGCTGCGCATCGATACGCGCGCAGCACCCCTTAACGACCGGCGCATCCGTGAAGCGATGAACCTCGCCATTGATCGTCAGGCGATGCTCGGAACGTTGTTCCCCGAACAGGCGAAGATAGCGACACAACTCGTCGTGCCCACAACGATCGGCTACAATGCCGATATCCCCGCCTGGCCCTATGATCCCGAAAAAGCAAAGGAACTGGTCGCAGCAGCGAAAGCGGACGGCGTGCCGGTCGATCGCGAGATCCGCATCATCGGTCGCAATGGGCAATACCCCAATGCCACCGAAGCAATGGAAGCGATGATGGCGATGCTTCAGGAAGTCGGCTTGAACGCAAAACTCGACATGTATGACGTTTCCGTGTGGAATGGCTACTTCGTTGCACCCTTTGTCGGCGATTCCGGTCCGACGCTGACCCAGTCGCAGCACGACAATGCGACCGGCGATCCCGTCTTCACCGCATTCGTGAAATACGCGACCGACGGCTCGCACTCCATGGTTCGCGATCCCGCCGTCGACGCGCTGATCGCCAAGGCGACGTCTGCCACCGGCGACGAGCGCACAAAACTCTGGAAGGAGCTGTTCGCCAAGGTGAATACCGAAATCATCGCGGACATCCCGATGTTTCACATGGTCGGTTTCACCCGCGTCTCGCCGCGTCTGGACTTCAAGCCGACGATCGCGACGAATTCCGAACTGCAGTTGTCACAGATCCGCTTCAAGTAAGCCGGTGTGCCGCGCTTAAGCACGGGCCGCCGCAACTAGCGGCCTGTGCTTTCCGTGACGCGAGGGAAGAATGCCCATGCCCCTGATTGACCGCATTGCCCTGACCCAATTCGCCGAGCAGATACTGACCCGTGGGGGCATGGAGCCCGACAAGGCCGAAACGACTGCCGCCGTCCTGGTGGAGGGCGACATGATCGGCCACGAAACCCATGGCGTCAGCCTTTTGAACTGGTATGTCGAGGCGTTGGAAGACGGCTCGCTGGCAAAGTCCGGCAGTTATAAGGTCGTCAATGACCGCGGCGCAGCCTTTGTTTGGGACGGCAAATCCCTCCCGGGCGCATGGCTGCTGACCAAGGCGATCGAGCAGGCCTGCGAACGCGTCGGCGATTATGGCGTCGTCACCGCCGCGATCCGCAACTGCCACCACACCTGCGCGCTTTCAGCCTTCATGCGGCAGGTGACCGACCGGGGCCTGATTGTACAGCTGTCGGTGTCGCATCCCGCGGCGAGCCGCGTTGCGCCCTATGGCGGCACAAAGCCGCTCCTGACGCCCAACCCGATGGCTGCCGGATTCCCGACGTCCAAGGATCCGATCCTGATTGACGTCTCGGCCTCGATTACCACCACGACCATGACGCAAAACCTGGCCAAGGCCGGCAAGAAATTTCCTGATGCCTGGGCTTTCACTGCCGCAGGCGAGCCGACTGATGATCCGCGCGAGGTGACCGAACGGGGCGGGACGATGATGCCTCTCGGCGGCCAGCTGAAGGGACACAAGGGCTTTGGGCTCGGGCTGATCGTCGAGTTACTGGGGCAGGGGCTTTCCGGCAAGGGACGGGCGAACGCGCCGTCCGGCATCTTTTCGCAAAGCGCGTTTCTTCAGATCATCGAGCCCGCCTTTTTCGCCGGGCTGGATGCCTTTACAATGCAGTCTGACTTTCTCGCCTCTGCATGCCGGAGCAATCCTCCCGCGCCCTGGAACAATGGCCCCGTCCGCATGCCGGGTGACAGCGCAGCGCGAAGGCGCCGGTCGGCGTTGGAAGAGGGCGTGCCGGTCGGCGACGTGGCTTGGGCGAAGCTCTGTAAACATGCCGAAATCGCAGGATTGCCAATTCCGAACGTCGCTGCGTGAGGCGCTAGCCCCGCTTTCATAAGCGCGCTTTTCCCCGAATCTCGCCAGACAAAACACCCTGATGGAACTTCCAGCTGCCAGCCGGCATTTCGCTGTCGGGGCTGCTTTCGGGAACGACCATGGCCAGTGATAAACTATCGACCTATCGGTCGAAGCGCGACTTTCAAAAGACGGCGGAGCCGAGCGGCGATACGCAGTTCGCCCGCAGCAATCGCCGTCGCTTCGTCATCCAGAAACATGATGCCACCCGGCTGCACTACGACCTGCGGCTCGAGCTCGATGGCGTCTTCAAATCCTGGGCTGTCACGAAAGGCCCGTCCCTCGACCCGCACGACAAGAGGCTGGCAGTTGAGGTCGAGGATCATCCGCTCGACTATGGCGACTTCGAAGGCACCATTCCGGAAGGCCAGTATGGCGGCGGCACGGTCATGCTCTGGGATCGCGGCTATTGGGAACCGGAAGGAAAGAAGAGCCCGGAGCAGGCGCTTGCCAAAGGCGACTTCAAGTTCACCTTGCAAGGCAAGCGGCTGCACGGCAGCTTCGTGCTGGTGCGCATGCGCAATGATCGCAACGGCGGCAAGCGGACAAACTGGCTGCTGATCAAGCACCGCGATGAGTTCTCTGTCGAAATCAATGGCGAAGCGATCCTAGAGGAGAATGACACCTCTGTCGCCTCCGGCCGAACCATGGAAATGATTGCCGCCGGCAAGGGACGAAGACCCAGGCCTTTCATGGTCGAGGGCGGCGATGTCCAAGCTGATGCGGTCTGGGATAGCAACCGCGGACTGGCTGCCGAAGAGCGAAAAGAGGACGGCAGAGCCGGCCGGAAATCGAAACCGACCACAAAGGTCGATCTGCCGGATTTCATTGCGCCGCAGCTCTGCCAGACCCTGGAGCGTCCTCCGGCTGGCACCGGCTGGATTCACGAGATCAAGTTCGACGGCTACCGGATCCAGATGCGAGTGCTGGATGGTGAGGTGACGCTGAAGACCAGGAAAGGGCTCGACTGGACGGCCAAATATCCCGAGATCGCCGAGGCGGCATCGACACTGCCCGATGCGATCATCGACGGCGAGATCTGCGCCCTCGGCGACAATGGCGCACCGGATTTCGCAGCCCTGCAGGCCGCCCTTTCGGAAGGCAAGACCAGCGAGCTCGTCTATTTCGCCTTCGATCTACTCTATGAGGGAGGCGAGGATTTGCGATCTCTGCCGCTCGTCGAGCGCAAGGCGCGGCTTCAAAGCCTTCTGTCCGGCGCGGGCAGCGATCCGCGCATCCGTTTCGTCGAGCATTTCGAGACCGGCGGTGATGCGGTTCTCCGGTCTGCCTGCAAGCTCTCACTGGAAGGCATCGTCTCGAAAGAAGCGGATGCACCCTATCAATCCGGCCGCACCGAAAGCTGGGCGAAGTCGAAATGCCGCTCCGGCCACGAGGTGGTGATCGGCGCCTATGCCAAGACCAACGGGAAATTCCGATCCCTGCTGGTCGGCGTCTATCACGGCGACCACTTCGTCTATGTCGGCCGCGTCGGTACGGGATATGGCGCGAAGAAAGTGGAAACGCTGCTGCCGAAATTGAAAGCGCTCGAGACGGCGAAATCGCCGTTCACCGGCATCGGCGCGCCGAAGAAGGAGGCCGAGGTCACCTGGCTGAAACCCGAGCTCGTGGCGGAAATCGAATTTGCAGGCTGGACCGCCGACGGCATTGTCCGGCAGGCGGCCTTCAAGGGGCTGCGGGAAGACAAGCCGGCCAAAGAGGTCAAGGCTGAACGGCCGGCGAAGCCCGGGCAAACTGACGTGCCGCAGCCGGCGGTGCAGGCGAAGGCCGGACCCACCCGTCGAAAAAGCGCCAAGGCCGAGGTCATGGGGGTGCTGATTTCAAACCCGGATAAGCCGCTATGGCCGGACGCGAATGACGGCAAACCCGTCACCAAGGAGGAACTGGCCCGCTACTACGAAGCCGTCGGTTCCTGGCTGATCGAGCACATCAAGGGACGTCCGTGTTCCATCATCCGGACGCCCGACGGGATCGGCGGCGAGCAATTTTTCCAGCGCCATGCGATGCCCGGCACCTCGAACCTTCTCGAACTGGTCAAGGTCTTTGGCGACAAGAAGCCCTATCTGCAGATCGACCGCGTCGAAGGCCTTGCGGCCGTCGCGCAGATCGGCGCCGTCGAGCTGCACCCCTGGAATTGCGAACCGCGTCAGCCTGAGGTGCCGGGCCGGCTCGTCTTCGACCTTGATCCAGGTCCGGACGTGCCATTCTCCGCTGTGGTTTCAGCGGCCCGGGAAATGCGGGGCCGTCTCGACGCGCTTGGCCTCATCAGCTTTTGCAAGACGACTGGGGGCAAGGGTCTGCACGTTGTCACTCCGCTTGCGGTCAACAAGCGCAAGCCGCTTTCGTGGACCGAAGCGAAGGGTTTCGCCCACGATGTGTGCCAGCAGATGGCGCGGGACAATCCCGAGCTTTATTTGATCAAGATGACGAAGAGCCTGAGGGATGGCCGGATCTTCCTCGACTATCTGCGCAATGACCGCATGGCGACGGCGGTAGCACCTTTGTCGCCGCGCGCCCGGCCGGGTGCCACGGTCTCGATGCCGCTTACCTGGACACAGGTCAAATCGGATCTGGATCCCAAGCGCTTCACCATCCGCACCGTCCCGGCGCTGCTGTCGAAGTCCTCTGCCTGGGAAAATTACGGCGATGGCAAACGTCCGCTGGAACAGTCAATCAAGCGCCTCGGCAGAATCTCCAAAGCGGCTTGAACGCGGTGCTGATGATGTCGTTTGACCAGGTTGCGGACATGAAGCGTTGACAACCTTCGTAAGCTCAGCTCTACTGGTCCACTAACCGGACCAGTAGAGCAATGGGCGAGGAGGGGAAAGCAATGGATGTCCGAGCGATGCTCGAAGACGACGTTGCGACGCTGGGCGGGGCGCCGAAGACCTCGATGAAAGACTTCGTCGTCCAGAAGATCACAACATTCATTGCAACAGGCATTCTCAAGGTGGGCGATCCACTGCCAGGCGAGCGTGAGCTTGCTTCCGTGCTCTCGGTCAGCCGAGAGACCGTTCGTGGCGCGATCCTGATCCTTTCCACCCACGGCATCCTCTCCGTCGCGCATGGACTGCGAACCGTGGTGGCCTCTGTGGACGTCGGCGAACTGGCTGTCCAAGCTGCGCGGTATCGCGACATTGCGGCCTACAATCTCGACGACGTTCATCAGGCGCGGCTTCTTATCGAAGCACAGGTCGCAAGGGCCGCAGCCGTCAAAATGGAGCCTTCAACTTTTGATTATCTGCGAAAGTCGATCGCAGCCCAGGAGGACGCGTGTGACGATCCTGTCCGTTTTTTGATTTGCGACCGGGAATTTCACACGGCCATCTACCGTTCCAGCGGCAATGCGGTGCTGGCTGATGTGGCTGCCGACCTTTATTCCTATCTCCTGAGCCAGCGAAAGCGCGTCGTTTCGCAGCCCGGGAGCATCGCCTCGAGCATTGCCGATCACCGGACGATCCTCGCCGGCCTGGAGACGCGGGACCCGGACGCTGCGGCCGCGGCCTTCGCGATCCACGAAACCCGTATTTATACGACGACCAAACTGCTCTTTTCGTAGCGCGCAGCCAGGCGACGCGCGATCTGCTTTGCATGAAGAATCGGTCCGGTCGCTGAGCCGGAGACGTCCAAGACAGGAACGGAACACAATGCATATTCTCATCATCGGGGCGGGAGGAATGATCGGCCGCAAGCTCGCTGCCACACTGGGGCGCAGCGGGTCCCTCGGCCGCCATGCGATCACGCGCATGACGCTCGCCGATGTCACGTCTCCGCCGGTACCCACAGGCGTCTCCTGGCCGGTGGAAGCGCTGGCTGCCGATATTTCCGAACGCAGTATGGCGGAAGCCCTGGCGGCTCGCCGGGCCGACGTGATCTTCCATCTCGCCGCGATCGTTTCCGGCGAAGCCGAGCGCAATTTCGAACTCGGCTACCGGGTCAATCTGGACGGCACGCGATCGCTGTTGGAAGCGATCCGCCGGGAAGGAACCCGCCACGCCTATGTTCCCCGGTTCGTATTCTCCTCGTCGATCGCGGTCTATGGTTCGCCGTTTCCGGATCCGATTCCCGACGACTACGTGCTCGCACCTCTCACCAGCTACGGCGTACAGAAGGCGATATCCGAGCTTCTGCTTGCCGACTATTCGCGACGCGGCTTCATTGACGGCGTCGGAATTCGGTTGCCGACCATCGTAATCCGGCCGGGTGCGCCGAACGCCGCCGCATCAGGCTTCTTTTCTGGAATCCTGCGTGAACCGCTCGCAGGCCAGCGGGCTGTTCTTCCGGTCGAAGAGACCGTCAAGCACTGGCTGGCAAGCCCGCGTTCCGCCATCAAGTTCCTGATCCACGCTGCGACGCTCGACACGGCGGCGCTGGGTGTTCGGCGCACGCTCACCATGCCGGGCGTTGCCGCCACCGTTGCCGACCAGATTGCGGCGTTGCGCCGTGCTGCTGGTCCCGAGGCAGCGGACTTGATCGATCGCCGCCGCGACGAGGTCATCGAAGGGATCGTCGCCGGATGGCCGAAATCCTTTGCGCCGGAACGCGCGGCGCAACTGGGTTTCGTCGCCGAAACCACCGTCGATGAGTTGATTGAGGTGTACCTCGCCGAAGACGCTCCGGGTGCGCCCGGATGAGATCAAGCTGGGCCACACCGTCGCAAAGGAGGAGGATCCGGGGCACGCCCACAAATGCGGGATTGCGGCGACTGAGGGACTTGAGGAGATGACGGCCGCGGCCGAGATATACGAAAATACGAAGACATAGCATGTAGCGCTCGATTTCTGGGAGGAGTGAGTATGGCAGGCGTTCAATTCGCGGATGTGCGGAAATCATTCGGTGCATTTCCGGTCATCAAAGGGGTGGATATCGACATTGCCGACGGAGAATTCGTGATCCTGGTCGGCCCGTCGGGTTGTGGAAAATCCACTCTTCTGCGGATGCTGGCGGGACTTGAGAATATTTCCGGCGGCGAGATCAAAATCGGCGGGCGTGTGGTCAACACGCTGCCGCCCAAGGATCGCGACATCGCCATGGTGTTCCAGAACTATGCGCTCTATCCGCATATGACGGTGGAGCAGAATATGGGCTTCTCGCTGATGCTCAACAAGGCGCCGAAGGCGGAAGCCGAGAAGCGGGTGAAATATGCCGCCGGCATCCTCGGTCTCGACAAATTGCTCGACCGTTATCCGCGCCAGCTTTCCGGAGGCCAGCGCCAGCGTGTCGCCATGGGGCGGGCGATTGTCCGCGACCCGGAAGTCTTCCTGTTCGACGAACCGCTATCCAACCTCGATGCGAAGCTGCGCGTCGCCATGCGCGCCGAGATCAAGGAACTGCACCAGCGGCTGAAAACGACGACGGTCTACGTCACCCACGACCAGATCGAGGCCATGACCATGGCCGACAAGATCGTCGTCATGCATGACGGCGTCGTCGAGCAGATCGGCACACCGCTCGACCTCTACGACAAGCCCGCCAATCTTTTCGTTGGCGGTTTCATCGGTTCACCGGCGATGAACATGATCAAGGGCAGGCTCGACCCTGAAAACCCGACACGTTTCAAGGCGCCCGACGGCACGGCGCTTCCGGTTTCCAATCCACCTGCCGGCGCCATCGGCCGCGACCTCGTCTATGGGCTTCGCCCGGAATACATCCTGCTCGATGCCAATGGCCTGCCCGGTGAAATCGTGGTGATCGAGCCGACCGGCTATGAGACGCATCTCATCCTCAAGCTCGGCGGCAGCGACCTCAGCTGCGTCTTCCGCGAACGCGTCAGCGCGGGGCCGGGCGAGACCCTGCGCGTTGCGATCGACGCCGCGCATGTTCATCTCTTCGATGCCGAGAGCGGCCGGAGATTGACCGACTGACGCCGACCGGCGGCCGCGCGGGGCGGAGGAGCCCTCGCATCACCCGGAAGTCGGCACCCCCGTTCAGGGATGCAAGGACCGTCGTTCACCAAGCGGGAGGTGAATGGCGGAGAGTTCCCACCCGCTGTTTTGAAGAGGAGGAGTATCATGAGGATTAAGAGACGTGACTTTCTTGCCGCCTCGGCTGCCGTCGCCAGCGCCGCCGGACTCGGCATCCGGCCGACCTTCGCGCAGGCCGAACCGACCTATACACCGGAAAGCGGTGCTAGCCTGCGGCTGCTGCGCTGGACACCCTTCGTCAAGGGCGACGAGGAGGCCTGGATTGCAAACACCAAGAAATTCATAGACGCGACCGGTGTCCAGGTGCGTATCGACAAGGAAAGCTGGGAAGATATCCGTCCAAAGGCGGCCGTCGCGGCCAATGTCGGCTCCGGTCCGGACCTCATCATGTGCTGGTTCGACGACGCTCACCAGTATCCCGACAAGTTGGTCGACCTGACCGAGCTCGCCAACTATCTCGGCAACAAATATGGTGGCTGGTATGACGGTGTGAAGGGCTATGCCGCGCGCGGCGACACCTTCATCGCCATGCCGCTGACGGCAATCGGCAATGCGGTGGTCTATCGCGACACTCACGTGAAGGCGGCCGGTTTCAGCGAGTTCCCGAAGGATACGGCAGGCTTCCTCGAGCTTTGCAAGGCGATGAAAGCCAAGGGCACCCCGGCCGGTTTCCCGCATGGTAAGGCCGTCGGCGACGGCAACAACTACGCCCATTGGCTGCTTTGGAGCCATGGCGGCAAGATGGTCGACGAAGGCAGCAAGGTAACGATCAACAGCCCGGAAACGCTGGCGTCGATCAACTACGCCAAGGAGCTCTATGCGACCTTCATTCCGGGCACGGAAAGCTGGCAGGACGTCAACAACAACCGCGCCTTCCTTGCAGGCCAGGTGTCGCTGATCGCCAACGGCGTCTCGGTCTACTACACAGCCAAGAACGACCCGAAGCTCGCCGAGATCGCCAAGGACATCCGCACGACGAATTTCCCCGTCGGTCCGGTCGGTCAGAGCGTCGAGCTTTGCCAGACGAGCTCGCTGCTTCTCTTCAAACATACGAAGTATCCGGAAGCTGCAAAGGCTTACATCAAGTTCATGATGGAAGCCGACCAGATGAATGCCTGGATCCAGGGCTCCAGCGCCTATTGCTGCCAGCCGCTGAAGGCCTTCGCCAAGAACCCGATCTGGACATCGGACCCGATCCACGCGCCTTACGCGCGTGCCTCGGAAAAGCTGCGTCCGAACGGCTATGCCGGACCCCTCGGTTATGCCTCTGCAGCGACCATGGCCGACTACGTTCTGGTCGACATGTATGCAGCCGCCGTCACCGGCCAGATGTCGCCGGAAGATGCGATGAAGGAAGCTGAACGCCGGGCAAACCGCTACTATCGGGTCTGACCCACGCATCAAAGCAAGCGGCATGCCGGCCCCTCGGCATGCCGCAAGTTCTCTGCGAGTTCAAACGCAATCTGGGAGATAGGTAATGTCGATGGTGAATTCGGAGGACAGGCGCGGGCCGATCTCTTCGCTCTTGCAGAACAACAATGTGCTCGGCTTCCTGTTCATGCTGCCGGCGGCCGTCTTCCTCGTCTGCTTTCTCACCTATCCGTTGGGGCTCGGTGTCTGGCTCGGCTTTACCGATACGAGGATCGGCCGCGACGGCATCTTCATCGGGCTGGAGAACTACCAGTTCCTGATGGACGACAGCGTCTTCTGGCTGTCGGTCTTCAACACCATTCTTTACACCTCCGTCGCCTCGGTGCTGAAATTCGCGCTCGGCCTTTGGCTGGCGATGCTGCTCAACCAGCACCTGCCGTTCAAATCCTTCTTCCGGGCAATCGTGCTGCTTCCCTGGGTGGTGCCGACGGTGCTTTCGGCGCTGGCCTTCTGGTGGATCTACGATTCCCAATTCTCGATCATCTCCTGGTCGCTGATGCAGCTGGGACTGATCAGCGGGCCGATCAACTTCCTCGGCGACCCGATCAATGCGCGCATATCCGTCATCGTCGCCAATGTCTGGCGCGGCATTCCCTTTGTGGCGATCTCGCTGCTTGCGGGCTTGCAGACGATTCCGGCATCGCTGCAGGAGGCCGCCTCGCTCGACGGCGCCACGAGCTGGCAGCGTTTTCGCTATGTGACGCTGCCGATGCTGACGCCGATCATCGCCGTGGTGATGACCTTCTCGGTGCTCTTCACCTTTACGGATTTCCAGCTCATCTACGTGCTGACGAAGGGTGGACCCGTCAACGCGACGCATCTGATGGCGACGCTATCCTTCCAGCGCGGCATCCCCGGCGGGCAGCTCGGCGAGGGCGCGGCCATCGCGGTCGCCATGGTGCCCTTCCTGCTCGGCGCGATCATGTTTAGCTTCTTCGGCCTGCAGCGGCGCAAATGGCAACAGGGCGGCCAGGATTAGGGAGAACAACGATGTCGATAAATTCAAATGCCGCCGATCAGGTCGTGACCGACAATGCCGAAGGCATGAGCTATCTGAACCGCCTGCCGCGGCGGATCGTGATGCTCTACCTGCCGATGGCCGTCTTCGTCTTTGTGCTGCTCTTCCCGTTCTATTGGATGGCGATCACCGCGGTGAAGCCGAACGACCAACTGACCGACTATAGCAACTACAGCCCCTTCTGGGTGGTGGGACCGACACTCGAGCACATCAAATATCTGTTCCTCGAGACATCCTATCCGGGTTGGCTGTGGAACACGATGCTGGTCGCTGTCTGCTCCACCTTTCTCTCGCTGGTGGCCTCAGTCTTCAGCGCCTATGCGATCGAGCGCGTCCGCTTCACCGGCTCCCGTTCGGTCGGCTTGGTGATTTTCCTTGCCTATCTCGTGCCGCCGTCGATCCTCTTCATCCCGCTTGCCTTCATTGTCTTCAAGCTCGGGATTTACGACTCACGGCTGGCGCTGATCTTCACCTATCCGACCTTCCTCATTCCCTTCTGCACCTGGCTGCTGATGGGCTATTTCCGCTCGATCCCCTTCGAGCTGGAGGAAAGCGCGCTGGTGGATGGCGCCAACAGATGGCAGATTCTCACCAAGATTATCCTGCCGCTTGCTGTGCCCGGGCTGATTTCAGCCGGGATCTTCGCTTTCACGCTGTCTTGGAACGAATTCATCTACGCGCTGACTTTCATTCAGTCGTCGGAAAACAAAACCATCCCGGTCGGCGTGCTGACCGAACTAGTGCGCGGCGACGTCTTCGAATGGGGATCGCTGATGGCGGGCGCGCTGTTCGGTTCGCTTCCGGTGGTCATCCTCTACTCGTTCTTCGTGGACTACTACGTCTCATCGATGACCGGTGCGGTGAAGGAATAACAGGTGGCTGGATCTTGTTGACGGTCGGCGCGCTGTCCGACCTGAGGCGAGGGGGATGGCTCGGTCGACAGATTGCTCAAGCTGACCAGTGGAACCGTCATGCTGCCTTCCTCCTACAGGCGGACATCCGCGTCTTCCACGTCGATGAGCACTACGCCTTGCCTTTGCGGACAACGTCCGCAATCGTCACCTCCTTGGGAATGAGCTTGAGTTTGAAAAACGTGTCGGCGATGCTCTGCTGCTGCGCGACGACAGAGTCATCCAGGCTCTTGATCCCATAGGACTGACGTTCGAGCGCCTTGACGAGGACAGGTTCGGGGATGCCGACCGACGGTGATAGCTCTGCCGCCGCAGCCGCGGTGTCGGACTTGGTCCATTCGTCGATTTCGGAAATGGCGTCGATCAAGACATCGATCGCCTGGGCGTGGCCGTCAACCAGCGCACTCGTGCCGAGATAGAACTGGTGATTAGGAACGATGCCCTCGCCGTTTCTGAGCTCTCTCGCTTCGATCGCCACTTCCGCAGCTGCCTGGAAGGGGTCCCAGATGACCCATGCATCCACCGCGCCCTTTTCGAAAGCTGCGCGGCCGTCGGCTGGAGCGAGGAAGGATGGCTCCACGTCCTCATAGGTCAGGCCGGCTTCTTCGAGCGCCTTAACGAGCAGGTAATGCACGTTCGAGCCCTTGTTGAAGGCGACCTTCTTGCCCTTCAGCTCTGCGACCGACTTTATGGGGCTATCCCTAGGGACCAGTATGGCTTCGCCGCGCGGGGCGGGCGGCTCGTGTGCGATATAGACAAGCGGAGCGTTCGCGGCCTGGGCGAAGATCGGTGGCGTTTCGCCGGTCGATCCGAAATCGACAGCACCGGCGTTCAGGGCCTCGAGGAGCTGGGGACCGCCCGGAAATTCGGTCCATTCAACCGTGTAGTCGATGGATTTAAGTTTCTTCTCCAGCAACCCTTTGCCCTTGAGAAGCACCAGAGTTCCATATTTCTGGTAGCCGATACGCACGACCTTGTCAGCCGCGCCAGCCGGTCGAACATGCGTCAAAGGTGTCGCGATGGCGCCTGCGACCAGTGCAGTGAAAGCTCGTCTCGTGATCTTCATCATACCCTCCGGAATAAGACAACGCCAAATTAAAGTGTCTCTACATCTTTACTAGATTATACGTGCTCCTGAGCCCGCTTCTCCGGGATTCGCTTTTTTGTTCTGTCCCGGCAGCGAGCAAAAAGAACTGCGCCTGGTGGTTCAGTTCCCGCGCACGTCGTTTCCGCGGTTTCAGGAGATTGAGGATTGAGCAGAGCTTTTCCACCATTGGCTGCAGTCCGGCGATATTCACGTATTCGCGGGAGATATCGCTCCACTGAGCGAATTTTTCGTAGATCCATGCGGCCACACCGACGTGTCAGCCGTCGCCGATGACGCGCCGAAGCACGATAGCGTGATTGTGGTGAAGGTCTTTCGCAGCGTAGAGAAGCGTCGCGTCCGATTGCCCAATCTGGCGTTTCAGTTCCTCGACGGTCGATGGGTTCTTTTCCAGTTCGTCTCGATAGCGGCGCTGGAACTCTGTCCATTTGGCGGGGTCGTGGCCGAACCAACGGCGTAGCGCGGGCTTGGCGCGATATCCTTCAACCAGATATCGACTGCTGCATCCTGTTTGTTCAACCCGCGAGGCCATAGCCTGTCGACCAGGATGCGCACGCCGTCCTTATCGTCTTTCGGCTCGTAGATTCGTTTGATGTGCAAGGCCATTTGTTTCACCGCATAAGGTCGAAAGCCATCCTCGAACGAATACGTGTGACGAGTTTTGGTTCCGGACTGGAGCCCGAGAACAGGTCCTGGAACCTTTTCAAACAGGCACCGGGCCATTTCGCGGCCCACGCCATATCGAAGCGCTGAAGCATCTTCCTAAGGGCGGTGCGAAATCCCTTTTGCGGTCTGTGCACAGGCCGTGCCACGACCGCAAATGGCGTCGTGGCACGGTGACGCCTGTCAAACCGGGCTCAGAAGGGATAGTGCTGAGAGGAATCCTCGACCGTGATCCACCGCAGGTCAGTGAATTCGGCGATCGCCGCCTTGCCGCCGAAACGGCCATAGCCGCTGCCCTTGACGCCGCCAAAGGGCATTTGCGCCTCGTCGTGCACCGTCGGGCCATTGATGTGGCAGATGCCGGATTCGATCCGTGCCGCAACCGCCATTGCCGGTTGGACATTCCGGCTGAAGACGGCGGAGGACAGGCCGTATTCGGTGTCGTTGGCGATGCGGATGGCTTCTTCCTAAGGGTTACGCTTTACGTGTGCCTCAGGCAGTGGTCATGCTCTACTCGTTCTTCGTGGACCACTGCGTCTCCTCGATGACCGGTGCAGTGAAGGAGTGAAGTCTACCGCGGGCACGCCCTTGCTTCCTGCAGCGGAGCTTTCCCATCATGTATCGACACCTCGTCTTGCCGAGATCGAATAATTGTAAATTGCCGCGTAACTCGTCGATACGAGCAGCGGAAATGCGATGGTCTTGAGTATTTCCGGCGTACCGGTCGCCGCATGGATTGCCACGAGAATGCTGGCTGAGCCGATACAGGCAATGAGAGGCGGCGCCCAAAATCGCACAGATCCGACGAAGCGCTTTGAAAGCCAGTCGATGATGGATTTCAGGAAAAGCGTCAGGCAGGCGGATATCGTACCCTGCACAAGGCCGGCATAGAGCGGCAATGGCATGGCGTACGCGCGATTGGCGAAAACCGCCCAGCTGCCCATCGCCAAAAAGGCGAAGAGAACATGTACGACGCCGCTGCGGAGCTGCCGGTGCAGTGCATTCGGCATCACAGCGACCACCCGTGGCGCATAAGAGGGTGCAACAGGGTCAGAGCCTGTTCTTCATCGCGGCGAGCAATATATCGTTGATCCGATCCTGCCAGCCGGGGCCATCTTCCTGGAAATATGCAAGCACATCACTGTCGATCTTGAGCGAAACAAGCTCCTTTGTATTCGGCAGCGTCGGCCGCTCAACGGCTGGCTCCGGCTTCTTCTTCGCGGGTTTGAACAATGCCTCGGCAGCATCCATTGGATTGACAGGTCTGCGGGGCGAGTTTGCCATCGTTATGACTTTCTGTTGCCTGTCGGATCGACATAGGAGCGGCATACGGGATCTCGCCTGCTTCGTCGACTATTTAGCTTGTTTACAGGGGTGATTCAGATTTTAGGCCGACTCGGCTTAAATCATCCTGTTCTAGGCCATATCGAAGACAGCCGCGTTGTCCTGAACCTCGCGTAGCCCCTTGTAGGACGCATGGCGGAGATTGCCGTCATCGGTCCAGCCGCGAAACTCGATCTCGGCGATTAGCGTCGGCTGCACGAGGACGAGACGCTTGCCCTTCAGGGGAACGGCAGGCCGGCTCGTTTTCAACCGGTCCAGCGTCTTTTTCAGGTAATCAGCATCCCGGGCACTGAAACCGGTTCCGACGGAGCCAACGTAAATCCAGTCGAGACCTCGTCTGCCGGCGAGCAGCAGGCTGCCGATGCCGCCGCGGGCGGATGCTGACTGCTCATAACCGACGATCATGAAGCTCTCGCTCTGGACGCACTTGATCTTCAGCCAATCGCCCGTGCGGCCACTGCGGTAGGGCCGGCCGCGATGTTTGGCGATAACGCCTTCCAGATGACGATGACAGGCGTGCTCGAGGAGGTCTTCGGCTGGCAGGTCTATTTCCTCGGAAATGCGGATCGTCTGATCGTCGCCGTCCGGTATCAGATCTTCAAGCAGGTGCCGGCGCACGTCAAGCTCGGTGCCGGTCAGATCGTGTCCATCAAGATAGAGAAGGTCGAAGGCGACGAGGATCGACTCGGTCGATACTCGCTTGCCGCCCCGGCCGCCGAGCGAACGCTGCAGGGCGCCAAAATCCGAGCGGCCGTGATCATCGAGTACAACGGCCTCGCCATCGAGAATGGCGGTCGTGACCCCAAGCTGTTTCGCTGCGGCAGCGATGGTGGGGAAGCGATGGGTCCAGTCATGGCCGCCGCGGGTGATGACCCGCACGCCCTTCGGCGCAATATGGATTGCCAATCGATAACCATCCAACTTCACCTCATAGAGCCAGTCCGGTCCCACGGGCACCGTGGGTTTCAGCAACGCGAGGCAGGGCTCGACGCGCGACGGCATTGGATCGAAGGGCAGGCTGGGCTGATCTGGATCGCGTTTGCGGATCGGACGAGACTGCAGCGCTGCGCGGGACTCGTCGAGCAAGGGCAAAATGGGGCGGCGCGGGCGCGTCATGATTGGGTTTAACGCCTCCCCGGGCGGTTTTCCGCTTCGACCGACTTGCGCAGGGCATCCATGATGTTGATGACATTGCTCGGTGCCGGCTGTTGCTTTTCCCCAGCCTTGGGCTTTGCCCTGCTCGGCTTTTTCATCTGCTTCTTCTTCGCGTCGATGATGTCGAGGAGCTTGTCCTGAACGGGGTCGGAGACCATCTTCGGGCTCCAGTGCTGCGTCTGCTTTTTGATGAGCTGCTGGACGAGCGGCATCATCTCGCTGTCTGCAGCCTCGTCATCGACCCTCTCGAAATAGGTGTCGGCGTTGCGCACCTCATCACCATAACGCAGCGTCCAGAGCACGATGCCCTTGCCGCGTGGCTCCAGCATGACGGCGCGTTCCCGCCTTGAAATTACAAGTCTTGATATGCCGACCATATTCTCGGCGGCCATGGCGTCGCGGATGACCGAAAATGCCTCCTGGCCGACCGGATCGTCCGGAGAAAGATAGTAGGGCGTATCGAGCCAGATCCAGTCGACGCCGTCCCGCGGTGCGAAAACTTCGATGTCGATTGTCTTGGTACTGTCGAGTGCAACGTTTTCGAGTTCCTCGTCTTCCAGGATGACATACTCGTTCTCGCCGCGCTGATAACCCTTCACCTCGTCCTCGTCCTTCACCTCCTTGCCGGTGACGGAATCGACATAATGGCTGACGACGCGGTTCTGCGTCTCTCGGTTCAAGGTGTGGAAGCGGACCTTTTCATTTTCCGACGTCGCCGGCATCATCTGAACGGGACAGGTGACGAGCGACAGCTTGAGGTAGCCTTTCCAGTGGGGACGAAGGGCCATGGAATCCTCCAATCAGCTGGCGCGGCGGTGTTGAGCGCCACCGGTGCCACGCGATTTCGCCGACGTCGCACGCGTTGCCTTCTGGCGCCCTTTTCCGGCATTGGCGTTAACCGCTGAGCGCTTGGTCTTGGCGGACGCGGACATTCCGGCACTTTCACGCAGCGCCTGAAGGAGGTCGCCGGGCTTGGATGCCGGGGGCGTCTTCTTCTTCGGCAACGTCCGGCCCTCAATCTTAGCCTTCACAAGCTCTGCCACCGCCGCCTCATAGCGGTCGTCGAACTGCTTGGGATCAAATTGGCCCTTTTTCGTGTTGATGATGTGTTTGGCGAGCTCCAGCATCTCACCTTCGATCTTGAGGTCCGGCATTTCCTCGAAAGCCTTTTGCGACGAACGGACCTCATAGTCATAGTTCAAGGTGGAACCGACCAGGCCGTTGCCGTGCGGCCGAATGAGAACGGTGCGCAGGCGCCGGAACAAGACCGTGCGAGCAATTGCCGCAACCCTGGCCTTTTTCATGCCGTCGCGCAGCAGCTTGTAGGCGTCGCCGCCTATCTTGTCAGGAGCAAGGTAGTAGGGCTTGTCGAAATAGACATCATCGACTTCCTCGCAGGGAATGAACGCTTCGACCGTAAGTGTCTTATCGCTGTTTGGAATGGCTGCCGCGACTTCGTCGGGTTCGAGGACGACATATCGCCCATCCTCGATCTCAAAGCCTTTGACCTGATCCTCGCGCTCGACGGGATCGCCGGTTTGGCTGTCGACGAACTCGCGCCGAACACGATTGCCGGTTTTTCGGTTCAGAGTGTTGAAGGCGATCCGCTCAGAGGAGGATGCCGCGGTGTAGAGCGCGACAGGAAACGCGACTTCTCCAAACTTGATGTAGCCTTTCCAATTCGCCCGCGGGGCAACCATCTACGCGACTCCCTGACACAACCAACGCGATTCAACTGAATCACCTGGCAAATTGTTCCGAGTCGAAACGAATCTAAATTCAGGGACTTAACACGAAGAGATCTCCCGTATTCCGAGTCTAGAGATGTTATTGTTTCGATGACTCTTTCTGTCGCAACGTGCGTTTGAACGAGGCGGCAACCACCAAGATATATCCGACTTCACCGCCAGCATTCTTCAACGGGCGCTGTACTTCGCGTCGAGATCATCCATGGCCTTGACGTTACCGGCAGAACGGCCGTTCTCGTCGAAGGTCTGGGCAAGAAACGCATCAGCGATCGACTTTGCTAGCTCGGTTCCGATGACGCGGGCTCCCATGGTGATGATCTGCGCATTGTTGGAAAGCGCGGCACGCTCGGCAGAATAGGTGTCGTGCGTCAGGGCGGCGCGGATGCCCGGAACCTTGTTGGCCGAGATGCAGACGCCGATGCCGGTGCCGCAAACGAGGATCGCCTTGTCGTAGGTGCCGTCGATGACGCCTGAGGCGACGCGGTCCGAGAGGTTGGCGTAGAAAGGATCGGCACCGGCGCTCGTGCGCGAGACTTCGTAGACGTCGAAGCGCTCCTTCAGATGGTCGGCCAGGATCTTGGCGAGACCTTCGCCGGCGCTGTCTCCTGCAATGGCAAGCTTCATGGACTTTCTCCTCAGAGTTTGGCGGCGCATTTGGCCAGGATGTCGAGGTAGCCTTCGACATTCCAGGCCGAACGGCCGATGAAGAGCCCGTCGATATGCGGGCTCGAGATCAGTTCTTCGCAGTTCTGCGGGTTGACCGACCCGCCGTAGAGGCAGGGGATCTTCCGGCCCAGCACAGTTTCGGCAACGGCGATGATTTCAGACTGGCGGGCATCCGCGTAATCCGCAGTCGCCGGGATGCCCTTCTCGCCGATCGCCCAGACGGGCTCGTAGGCGAGCAGGATTTCGGCGCTTTTCTGGGCGCCCGAAAGTTTCGAAAGAGCGCCGCGCACCTGGGTTGCGAGGATGTCGGCGGCCTTTCCGCTTTCGCGGTCGGAAAGCGTCTCGCCAATGCAGATCAGCGGAACGAGACCGTGGCGAACCGCTGCTTCGGTCTTCAGACCCACAGTCTCGTCGGTCTCTCCAAAATGTTCGCGCCGCTCGGAATGGCCGAGCTCGACGAGATCGAGATTGCAGTCCTTCAGCATTCCCGGCGAGACTTCGCCGGTCCAGGCGCCCTGGTCGGCCCAATGCATGTTCTGCGCGCCGACCTTCACCGAGGTCTTGGCAAGCATCGCCTTGACCTCGCGGACGGCCGTGAAGGGCGGAATCACGAAACGCTGGATGCGCGGGTCACGCGCGGCATCGGCAGCTTCGAGGCCGCGCGCGAAATGCTCGGCTTCAGCAAGCGTCTTGTTCATCTTCCAGCTGGTGCCAATCCAGAAGCGCGGCTTTTCGGTCATGTCGGATCCTGCGTTGATGCGATGGTGAGCGTAATGCCCGCCTGCTCGAATTCCTCCAGGACAGCAGCATCGGGTGCGCTGTCGGTGATAACGGCGTCGAAGTCGGCCAGATCCGCCATGACATGCAGGGCGGTGTGGCCGATGCGCTGGTGATTGACCAGAAGGCAGGTCCTGGTCGACGACGCGATCATTGCCCGCTTGGCGCGCACGACGTTGTCGTCCATGTGATAGGCGCGCCCGCCGCTGACGGCGGGCGTCGAAATGAAGGCGATGTCGGCCCGCAGCCGCGACAGCGCCTCCTCGGTGACGACGCCGAGATAGGCGTTGAATTTCGCCGAATAGATGCCGCCAAGCGCGATCAGCGTGATGCCGGTTTCGCCTTTCAGCCGCTCCATGATCGCCGCATTGTTGGTGATCAACGTCAGCGGCCGCTTGTGCAGCAGCATTTCGCCGAGCACGGCCGCCATCGAGCCGTCGTTCACCATCACCGTCATCCCCGGCTCGACCAGTTCCAGCGCGGTCTCAGCCATAGCCAGCTTGGCCTCGCTGCCCTGGCGTTCGCGAATACGGAAGTCGCTTTCGAACTGCGTTCCTGCGTCAATGGTCGCACCGCCGCGAACCTTGCGCAGGACGCCCGCCTGCTCGAGATCGTCGAGATCGCGATGGATCGTCATTTTTGACACGGTGAAGCGATCGGCAAGGTCGTCGAGATCGACGGTCTTGTTTTCGACGAGCAGGTTGACGATCAACTGCTGCCGCTCTTCTCGCCTCATCCCGCTCTCCCACCCTCGTCGATGTTAAGATAACGGAGTGCGCGTGATAATCAACATTTATTGTGTTATTTTGCGATCAAATGTTGTTGTCTTCCCATAGCTACTTCAGCAGCGCCTGCGCGGTTCGCTCGTCGGTGATTAGCCCGAAAAGGCGGCGGCTATTCAGAATTGCCCGGATGGCCGCCACTTTGGACTGCCCGCCCGCCAGCGCCACAAGCCGCTCTTTCTTGGTCTTGGGGAAAGACGCAGAGAGCGTGCGCGCCGTCAGCGCGGTGTCGAGGATGTGGCCGTCGGCGTCGAAAAAATGTCCGAGGATTTCGCCGACGCCGCCTGCAGCGGCAATGTCGTCGATTTCACCGGGTTCGACCATGCCGGACAAAACGAGCTGCGCTTCGGCATCGACAGTGCCCAGGCCGACGAGCTTCAGATCGGCATTATTGGCAAGATCGAAGACCTCCTTGACGGCACGCTGCGCCTTCAGCACTTCGCGGTCTTCGCCGGTATTGGCGAAAAAGGGAACCGGCATCACATAGGCATGGGCGCCGGTCTTTTCTGCGATGCGATGCATCACGTCATAGGGATTGGCGCCGTAGTTTCGTGTCAACCCGCCAAGCAACGAGACGAAGCGCAGGTTCTTCGCGCTCACCCTCGGCATATATTGGACGGCGGCGGAAAGCGTGCGGCCATGACCAAGGCCGATGACCGTGTTGTCGCCGCGCTCGATCTCGCGCTTGAGATAGCCGGCGCCGGCATGACCGAGTGCTCGGAGCGGCAAGCCTTCCTCGCCGAGATCGGGTGCGACCTCGCAATATTGAAGCCCGAACCGTTCCGAAAGCCGCATCTCCAGCTCGACGCATTCGACGATATCCCCGTCGATGGTGACTTTGACGACGCCATCGGCAACTGCTCTTGCGATCAGGCGATGGGCCTTTACCGACGGCACGCCGAGGCGGCGAGCGACGTCGGACTGCGTCAGGCCACCGGCATAGTGAAGCCAGGCAGCACGCACGGCAAGCGTATCATCGGCGTCCGTCATCACGGCTCCTTTTCGAAGGTCATGCGGCGATTCCGCCGTATCGCAGTGCTGCCTTTTAAAGATCTCCGCCTCAGATGTTCAAGTCATCGACGCCGGTGTCGATATGCGGCGCCCAGAAGGCGACGCTTTCGGCAATCTGCGGGATGACCTGGCGATCGTTCGGCTCGCGTTCCTTGAAGGAGAGTTCCAGGCAGATTTCATTGTCCTTCGCCCCACCTTCGGCCAGCGCCTGAAGCAGAGGTGCCGGCTGTATGCGGCCCTTGGCGTTGAATTCGGCGGTAAAGGGCCGGTGCCCGCCCTTGTCCATCAGGCTCTGTTTGATGTGGATGATCGGCGATACCGGCGGGACGGCGCGCGCCCAGGCATAGGGGTCGTAGTCATCGGGATCGGCGGAGGTGATGTCGCCATGATCGATATCCGCCATCATCCACATCGGGACGGCCATTCCGGCGGCTGTCAGCCGCTCCTGCAGCGACAGGCAGGCGCCGATCGTCTCGCCGAACTCGCGGCCGATGCTCATCGGTTCCCAGAACATGTAGGAGAGGCCTGCGGCCCGCGCGTGCTCGGCGACATCAGCCCAACAATCGATGGCGATCTTGATCAACTCCTCGCGTCTGGCCGGATCGTCGAAGTCCTTGTAGGTGAAGATCGCAAATTGCGTGCCGACCGAATGGCCGCCGAGATCGGCGGTGATGTCGGCAAAGGTCTTGAACCAGTCGACGTAGTAGCGGCGCACATCGGCATCCGGATGTCCGAAATGATTGAGGCGCCCATAGGGGCCCGTCATGCCCGAGGTAGCACGCACGCCGGTGCGCTTCAGCGCAGCGCTCATCGTACGCGTCAGGCGGCTAATCACGGGCGCCTGCCAGCTCGGATTAATGAATTCGTGGGTCAGTTGAAGGTCGCGGATCCGCAAATCATGCGCAACCATATCGATCAGATCGTCAGGGTCGGCGAAGCGGTTCACCAGCGGATTGGTGTTGAGCGAAAGGGTCAGCGGCATGGCGGCATCCTTCAGGCGGCGGCAAGGCGGGTTGAAGCAAACCACTCGCCAAAGGCCGCGCGCTCCGCTTCGTTCAGATGGAGGTAGTGTTTGGTGCGGCGATAGAGGATGTCGTCGGCCGTTTCGGCCCATTCCGTGAGGACGAGATAGCGGGCCTCGGCCTCATAGAGCTGTCCGCCGAAGTGCCTCCCGAGCCCTTCCATGCCTGTCGCGCCGGCAACCACATTCCTGGCGCGGGCGCCATAGAGACGGCCATAGTGATGCACGAGCTCGCGCGGCATCCAGGGATAGGTATCGCGCAGGCTGTTTGCGAAGCTCTCGTAGTCGGCATTCGGAATTTCGCCGCCCGGCAGCGGCGCTTTCTCCGTCCAGTCGCCTCCCATGTTCGGGAAGATGTGCTTCAGGCGCTGCATGCCGCGTTCAGCGAGCTCGCGGAATGTGGTGATCTTGCCGCCGAAGACGTTGAGCAGCGGAGCGCCGCCTGTCTCGTCGAGATCGAAGACATAGTCGCGGGTAACGGCCGACGGATTGCCCTTGCCGTCGTCAAACAGCGGGCGCACGCCGGAGAAGCTGTGCAGCACATCGTGGCGACGCAGCTTTTCCTTGAAGTAGCGATTGACCGCCTGGAGCAGATACTCGATCTCCGTCTCGTCGGCGGTAACATCCTCGGCCCGGCCCTCGTACGCGATATCGGTCGTCCCGATCAGCGCCTTGTCGCCCTCGTAGGGATTGATGAAAATGACGCGTTTGTCGTGGTTCTGCACCAGATAGGCATTGGCGCCCGCCCAGAACTTCGGCACGATGATGTGGCTGCCCTTGACGAGGCGGACATTGCGGCCGGAGTTCGAACCGGCGACGCGATTGATGATGTCCATCACCCAGGGGCCGGCGCAGTTCACCAGACATTTGGCACGGAAGGTTCGCGTCTCTCCCGTGGAGTTGTTTTTCGTGACCACGGTCCAACCGCCATTCTCGCGGCGGGCCGACACAGCCGGCGAGCGGGTCAGCACCAGAGCGCCGTTTTCCGCTGCGCTGACCGCATTCAAGGTCACGAGGCGGGCGTCGTCGACCCAGCAATCGGAATATTCAAAACCGCGTGTGTATTGATCGAGGATCGGCATGCCTTCCGGGTCACGGAGCAGATTGAGCGTGCGGGTCCCGGGCAGCTTCTTGCGGCCGCCGAGATGATCATAGAGGAAAAGGCCGAGCCGCACGAGCCATGCGGGGCGATCCTCTGGGCTGTGCGGCAGGACGAAGCGCATCGGCCAGATGATATGCGGCGCGGCGTTGAGCAGCACTTCACGCTCGATCAGCGCCTCACGCACCAGGCGGAATTCGTAATATTCGAGGTAACGCAAACCGCCATGCACCAGCTTGCCCGAACGTGACGAGGTTCCCTGTGCCAGATCGTCCTTTTCGCACAGCACGACCTTCAAGCCGCGGCCCGCGGCATCGCGTGCTATCCCCGCGCCGTTGATGCCTCCGCCGATGACGAAGAGATCCAGGAGTTCGGGTTCGGTCATGTCATGCTCCTTCGATGCCTGCTGCATCAGAATTACGCGCCCACCGGCGACGTCGTTGCGGCTTCGGCAAGCTTGTCCCAGGCGGGCGCCATTGCCTGGCGTACATCGGTATAGGCAGAAAAGAGCCGGTCGAACCGGTGGGCCTCGCTGGCCTCCGGTATCTCCAGATCGCCGAGCAGCGGCGTCACCCAGTCGGTTATGCAATCGTCCATGCCGGAATAGACGCCGACAGCCACCGCGGCCATCATCGCCACGCCGGCCGCCCCCGTCTCCTCGCGGCGCGACTGGCGGATCGGTGCGTTAACGGCGGCCGAGAGTGAACGGCGAAGGGCGAGAGAGCGTGTTGCCCCGCCCGTGAGCCGCAACTCTTCGGGCATCGCGCCCATCGCCGCGTAGCAGTCGCGGGTAGCAAGGCCCAACCCTTCGATCACGCTGCGCAGCAGGTCGGGGAAACCGTGACGCATCGAAAGCCCGGTGAAGCCCGCGCGCGCATTGGCGTTGACGAAAGGCCCACGTTCGCCCGCTTCGGAAATGTAGGGATGATAAAGCACCGACCCCGGTCGGCTTTCTGCAAACCAGCCGTCGATGCGCGCAATGAGGTCTGCATGCGAAGCAGGCTTGCCCGCCTCGGCCATGAGATAGGCGGCGACATTAAGGATCCAGTCGATGTTGATCGTCGCGCCCATATTCGTCTGGACCTGAGTGACGATGCCGGGGATGGGCAGGGCGATCACATAGCCTGTGCCCTCGCGATTGAGCTGAACGTCGGCAACGGACTTGGCGCGCAAGTGCACGCCGGTCGAGCCGATCGTCGAGCAGGCGGCGTTGCGAGCGCCGCTGCGCACGCCTGCACCAAGCGCCGTCATCACCATGTCGACATAGCCGAGGCAAACCGGCGTTCCGGCAAGAAGCCCGCAGGCCTTCGCCGCCTCCGATGTCAGCGGGTGGCTGATCTCGCTGCCGTCGATGATTTCGGGCAGGAGCCCGCGTCTGTGGTCAAGGCCGAGCGCGTCGATCACCACTGCATCATACTGGCGCGTTCTGAAATTGCCGAAGGTGAAACTCGCCTCCGATGGATCGGTTGCCCGCACGCCTGTGAGGTTGAGATAGAGCCAGTCCTTGCAGTGCAGCGCCGTCTCCGCCCGATCGAGAAGATCCGGTGTGAAGCGGTCCATATGGGCGAGTTGCGCGCCCTGCTGGCAAGTGTTGAGGCCGGTGCCTGTCGCCTCGAAGCGGGCACGGTTCTGGGTTCCGCCGGCGAGCGACGTAACCGTCGGCGCGGCGCGCGCGTCGAGCCCCAGCCAGGCATCGGCGACCGGCCTATTGCCGCGGCCGACGAGCCAGGTGCCGTCGCCCTGTCCAGTGACGGCGATGGCTGCGGTTCGGGATGCAAGATCAGGGACCTTTTCGCCGAGGCCACGCAACGCGCTGGCGCAATCGAGCCAGGTCTGATCCAGCGACTGCGTTGCCGAGCCATCGTCTCCGGTGGTGTATCTGTTGCGAACGGAGGCCGTGGCAATCTGGCGTCCGGACAGATCGAACGCAACGGCCTTGATGACCGAGGTGCCGGCATCTATGCCAATGATGATCTTCTGGATCGATGTCATCGCAGGCCTATTTCGCCACCACCGCAAGCGCCGCGGCGGGCAGTACGCGCATCAAATTCATCTGAAGTCCTCCCGATCCCTAAACTCTGGGATAATGCATCCGTCTGCCAACTTCGGCCCTTCCACGGGTAACGGCAAGCGCGCCCCCTTTGGCAAATCCCAGATCTGGAGGGCAGCGGAAACCTCCCTAACTTCGCTCGAAAACATAACATAAAGATACCACAATGCCAGTAAGATTTTTCTAGCGCTGTAATTTTTTTCATTTAGAATAGAGGAGCAAGGAGTTTACTTCCGCGCTGTCGAGCTATCGGCGCGTGGCATCGAAAACGGCAGTGCGCACAATGCCCGATCTGTGACATTTTGAATGAACAACAGATAGATGCTGCCATCGTTCGATCGAATGACAAGCATGAAGGCGTCTGCATTTCCTGCCACTTTTTGCTGCGTTGCAGCGTGATGAACAAGATGTGAGGCCGTGCCTTTTAATCGAGTTGCTGCGAAAGTGCCGTTGACAGCTCGTAAAATTTATAACATCATTTCCGGCATAAATAACATACTTCTATCACGGAAGTGCGCTTCCTGATGGAGAATTTACAGGTCCAGGCGGTTGGAGGAGACGGCCGCCGGTCTTGTTGAGGAGGCTTCAAATGCGAATTTTCGTCCAGAGTTGCGCTCTTGCGGGTGGCCCGCCGGCTTCTGTTCCGGTGCGACGCAATGCTTCAACCCGCCTGCGATCATCGTCGCGCTAACCCTCTCCATCTCGCCATTCCAAGCCAAGGCTGTCCGGACATGGGTACATCGCCCGATTATCCAGCATCAAAGCCGAGCAGCGGCAATCGCGGGCTCCTTATCAGCGCGGCGTTGGCGGTTATCGTCATAGCAGCGATCGCGTTCGATACGACGGTCGTCAAGTTCGGTTCCGAAAACGATGTCCGCCAGCAAACATTCTCTCCGGAAACCTTCGGCGCCGAGCAGTTCCCGAAGATCAAGGCAAATGTCGAGGAGCGGGCCGTTGCAGCCGCCGATCTCGCGGCCGCCATTGCCGCCGACAAGAAGGCGGCAGCCGAGAAATACGGCACTGCGACGAGCACCGGACCGGTCATTCCCGTCACGCTGACCGGCGTTTTCGGCACTCGCAAGTCGAACACCAACGAAATGAAGATCGATGGGTTGCCTCCCGAGACGGTGGTCCGTGTCCAGACCGGTCCTGCGGTCAACGGCACGGACCTCCGCGACGCAACCGGCACCATCGAATTCGGCCAGTTCACCAACCAGATCCAATATCAGGATGCCGGTTCGGCCATCAATAACGAGATGAAGAAGGCGGTTTTTGCGGGCTTGGATCCTGACGCCCTGGACGGAAAGCAGGCGACCGTCGTCGGCGTCTTCAAGCTCATCAACCCGAAGAACTGGCTCGTCACGCCGGTGAAGGTCGAGCTCAAATGAGCCAGCCGCAACGCAGCAACGGGGCGAAAGGCGAGGTCGTCCTCGCAGCCCGCAACATCGCAAAATCATACGGCAGCGTTCACGCCCTGAAGGGGGTGAACTTCGACATTCATCGCGGCCAGGTCACAACGCTGTTCGGGGAGAACGGCGCGGGCAAGTCGACCTTGATGAAGATCCTTTCGGGTGTGGCGCAGGCAAGCTCCGGCGAAATCATTCTCGACGGCTCGCCGATCAGCTTTAGCTCGTCGACCCATGCGCGCGAGTGCGGGATCTCCATCATTCACCAGGAGCTCAGCCTGGCCCCCAATCTCAGTGTCCGTGACAATATTTTCATGGGCCGGGAGATCATCAAGGGCGGTGTCGTCGACTTCGCTGAAGAGGAGCGCCAGACCCGGGCGCTCATGGAAGAGCTCGAGGAAGACATCGATCCGCTGACGCGGGTCGAGGATCTTCGCCTCGGCCAGCAGCAGATCGTCGAAATTGCGCGGGCGCTCTCCGTCAATTCGCGCATCCTGATCATGGACGAGCCGACCTCGGCGCTGAGCGCGACCGAGGTGGAAGTGCTCTTCAAGGTCATCCACGACCTGACGAGCCGAGGCGTGTCGATCGTCTACATCTCGCATCATCTGGAAGAGGCGCTGCAGATCACCAATCACGCCGTCGTTCTGCGCGACGGAAACATGACGGCCTATGCCGAGCGCAAGGACATCGATCTCAAATGGATCGTCCGCAACATGGTCGGCGAGAATTTCGACCTTGGCAGCCCGCCGCAAGGTCACCAGTTCGGAAACGTCTCGCTTTCCATCGAAAACCTCAGTGTCCTCGGTCCCTCCGGTGCTGCCTATAATGCAGTCGATCGTCTGTCGCTCAAGGTGCGTGCCGGCGAGATCGTCTGCATCTACGGGCTGATGGGCGCCGGGCGCACGGAGCTGCTCGAATGCATTGCCGGCCGTCTGCGCGCAAGCGGCGGACAGGTTGTGCTCGAAGGACAGGACGTCAGTGGGCTCAGCATCGCCGGGCGCATTGCCAGCGGTCTCGTGCTCGTGCCCGAAGATCGCCAGCGCGACGGCCTCGTCCAGACGATGACGGTCGGCTCCAATCTGTCGCTTGCGAGTATCCGTGCCTTCACCAAAGGGCTTTTCACCTCCGGCCATCGGGAGCGCGATCTCGTCAATGACGCGATCCGGCGGGTGCATGTGAAAACCGATGGCGGTGCGGCTTCGATCGGCTCGCTCTCCGGCGGCAACCAGCAGAAGGTCGTCATCGGTAAGATGCTGGCAACCCAGCCGCAGGTCATCCTGCTTGATGAGCCAAGCCGCGGTATCGACATCGGCGCCAAAGCGGAAGTTTTCAAATTGCTCGCGGAGCGCGCCAAACAGGGATTGGCGGTCATCTATTCGACGTCCGAAGTCAATGAATGCCTGAGTATCGCACACCGCATCATCGTCATGCACCGCGGCAGAATATCGGCCGAGTTCGGCTCGGATGTCACCAAGGAAAAGATCATGGCCGCCTCCGGCGAAGCCGTGGTCGCGCACTAGATCAGGATGATTTTAGGCCCGATCGGCCTAAAATCTGAATCCTGATCTAAATCAAAGAAGTAAAGCATGATGTCGTCCGAAAACCGCGCACACTTTTCGGCATCATGCTCTAGCCTGGATTATGGAGCACTGATTATGTCAGTCACGAACGTCACCGAAAAGAAATCAGTTTCCAGCGGGCCGAAGCGCAATACCAATATCGTGCGTCTCATCCTGGAGGGCCGGGCCTTCTTCGCGCTGATCGTCATCATCGCGGTCTTCTCGTTCCTGTCGCCCTATTACTTCACGCTGAACAACTTCCTCATCATGGCGTCGCACGTCGCGATCTTCGGCATTCTGGCGATCGGCATGCTGCTCGTTATCCTCAATGGCGGTATCGATCTGTCGGTCGGCTCGACACTGGGGCTTGCAGGCTGCATCGCCGGTTTCCTGATGCACGGCGTCACGCTCACCTATGTCGGCGTCATCCTCTATCCGCCGGTCTGGGCCGTCGTCGTCATCACATGTGCGCTCGGCGCGCTGGTCGGTGCGGTCAACGGCGTGCTGATCGCCTATCTCAAGGTGCCGGCCTTCGTCGCCTCGCTCGGCGTGCTCTACGTCGCCCGCGGTATCGCGCTCTTGATGACCAACGGCCTGACCTACAACAATCTCGGTGGCCGTCCGGAACTCGGCAATACCGGCTTCGACTGGCTCGGCTTCAACCGCCTCGCAGGCATTCCGATCGGCGTCATCGTGCTTGCGGTTCTCGCCATCATTTGCGGGATCGTGCTGAGCCGCACCGCCTTCGGCCGCTGGCTCTATGCCTCAGGTGGGAACGAGCGTGCTGCCGATCTCTCCGGCGTTCCGGTCAAGCGCGTGAAGATCATCGTCTATGTGCTTTCGGGCGTCTGTGCCGCAATCGCCGGCCTGGTCCTCTCCTCGCAGCTGACCTCCGCCGGCCCGACGGCAGGCACAACCTACGAACTGACGGCGATTGCAGCCGTGGTCATCGGCGGGGCGGCGCTGACCGGCGGCCGCGGTACGGTTCGCGGCACCATGCTCGGCGCTTTCGTCATCGGCTTTCTTTCGGACGGCCTCGTGATCATCGGCGTCTCGGCCTACTGGCAGACAGTATTCACCGGCGCGGTGATCGTTCTCGCCGTCCTCATGAACAGCATCCAATACGGCCGCCGGGTCAAATCGTCCTGACGGCTGAGACCGAAACTTATCCACGACGGCAGGCTGGAGTCCACGAAGCCGATTGGGGAAAGCACTGCCGGATCCCCGGCAATAACTGAACTCACGAATGGGAGAGAGACTATGTTTAAGAAAGGCATGCGCATACTTCTGGCCGCCGCGGCCGTAGCACCGCTTCTTGCAAGCTCGGCTTGGGCAGCGGGCATGATGACGATCATCGTCAACGATCCGTCGAATCCCTATTGGCTGACGGAAGGCAATGTCGCCAAGGCAACTGCCGAGAAGCTCGGCTACACGGCTTCGGTCAACGCCCACAAGGGTGACACCAATACCGAAAGCAACCTGATCGATACGGCGATAACCAACAAGTCGGTGGCGATCATCCTCGACCCGGCAAACGCCGACGGTTCCGTCGGTGCGGTGAAGAAGGCCGTTGCAGCCGGCATCCCGGTCATCCTCGTCAACGCCGAAATCAACCAGGAAGGCCTGGCGAAGGCGCAGCTTGTTTCCAACAACGCACAGGGTGCCGCTCTCGGTGCGCAGCAATGGGTCGAAGCAATCGGCGACAAGGGCAACTATGCCGAGCTCTTCGGCGCTCCGTCCGACAACAACGCGGCAACGCGGTCGAACGGATACGAGACTGTCCTTTCGCAGTATCCGGATCTGAAGAAGGCCGCCAAGGAAGTTGCCAACTGGGACCGCACCCAGGGCCATAACAAGATGCAGTCCATGCTGCAGGCCAACCCGGATATCGTCGGCGTCATCTCGGGCAATGACGAAATGGCGCTCGGTGCGATCGCCGCGCTCAAGGAAGCCGGCAAGCTCGCCAATGTGAAGGTCGGCGGCTTCGACGGTTCGCCGGATGCCGTTGCTGCCATCAAGGCGGGCGAACTCCAATACACCGTCCTCCAACCGGTTGCCGTCTTCTCCGAAGAAGCCGTCAAACAGGCCGACAACCTGATCAAGACGGGTAACACCGGTGCCAAGAGCGAGAAGCAGCTCTTCGATTGCCTGTTAATCACCAAGGACAACATCGACAAGTACACCGGCCCGTTCGTTCTGGCGCAGTAAACGGTAAAAGGGCGCTCGTAAGAGCGCCCTCATTTTCATGCTGGAGCGATGGTCGGAGATTCAATCTTCGATTGCGTTTCGCCTTTTTGCCTTGGCGCGGCAATCACTGTACGAAGCTGGGATCCATAATTCAGCGACAGGGGTGACCCGTGACACAGAAGATCAGCCGGGACGACGATCTGTTGGACCAGCTCACCAGCGACAGCCGGCAGACGCGCCAGATCGCGCGCCGCCGCATGATTGCAGAGGCCGTGATGGGTTTAGGCTCGATGCGGATTGAAGACCTGACCGACCGCTTTGGGATCAGCCTGATGACGGCTCACCGCGACGTCGATGAACTCGTCAGCCGCGGCCTCTTCAGGAAGACGCGCGGCATCGTCACGGCGGCGGCGACCAATCTCATCGAATCCAGCGACGTCTATCGCTCGAACCGTCAGTCGGTGGAAAAGAAGCTGATCGCCGAGGCGGCAATGCAGTTCGTCGAACCGGGGCAGGCAATCTTTTTTGATGACTCGACCACGGTTCTTCAGATGGCGGCGCATCTGCCTTCGAAGGCGCCGGTCACCGCAATCACCAATTCCCTGACGCTGATGAATGCGCTGACGGGCCTGCACGACGTGACGCTGCTCGCCCTCGGCGGCCAGTATTACAATTGGTGCAATGCCTTCATGGGTCGCATGACCATCAACGAGATCAAGGCTCTCAGGGCCGATGTCGCGTTCATCTCGATGTCGGCGATCAGCGATGGCACGGTGCTGCACCAGTCTCCTGAGACAGTCGATACTAAGCGCGCCATGTTCGATTGTTCCGTAAAACGCATCCTGCTTGCCGATCATACCAAGTTCGAACGGCGTGCACTCCACAGTTTCGCAGCACTGGATGAGTTCGACGTCGTTATCGTCGACGACAAGACCCAGCCGGTGCACATCGACCGCATGCGGTCCAGAGATATCAACGTGGTCATCGCCAAGGGCGCCGGAGGGCGCTCCTGACGGCGCGGGCCGGTTGCTCCTCGTGAGGTAGATTTAAATGCCGACACTGCTCGGGATCGATAGTGGTTTGACAGTCACCAAGGCGGTCATCTTCGATATCGACGGCACGCCGCTTGCAGTCGCGCGCCGCCGCGTCACGCAGTTCATTCCGAAGGCCCGCCATATCGAGCGCGACATGAATGAGTTGTGGAACGCGACGGCGGATGCCATCCGCGAGGCGATTTCGCTCAGCGGGCGGCCGGCAAGCGACATACAGGCCATTGCCGCGACCGCGCATGGAGACGGCATCTACCTGCTCGATCACGCCCAAAAGCCGCTCGGCCGAGCCATTCTTTCGCTGGACAGCCGGGCAGGGGCGATCGTCGACCGGTGGACGAAAAGCGACGTCGCCGACCTGGCGATCGAACTGACAGGACAGATCCCGCACGTCTCCGCGCCATCGGCATTGCTTGCCTGGATCGGCGAAATGGAGCCTGAGCGCTACAAGCGCATTGGCCATTTCTTCAGCTGCAAGGACTGGCTGCGGTTTTGCCTGACCGGGGTCGTCGGTACGGACCGCACCGAAGCCAGCACCTCCTTCACCAATGTCAAAACGCAGAACTACAGTGAGGACGCTCTTCGGCTGTTTGGATTGCGGGATCTCGTCCACGCCCTGCCACCAGCCTCGCGCTCCGACCAGATCGTCGGAAACGTGACTCGTGAAGCCGCGCAGCTGACGGGCCTTGCCGAGGGAACGCCTGTCGTTGCCGGTCTGCACGACGTCACGGCCTCGGCGCTCGGGGCAGGGGTTTATGCCAAGGGCATTGTCGCGGTCATTGCCGGGACCTATTCGATCAACGAGACGCTTTCGTCGGAACCGCGTGTCGACCGACGCTGGTTCTGCCGCAACGGGATTGCGCCCGGCATCTGGAACAGCATGTCGATCTCCCCTGCATCGACAGCCAATTACGACTGGTTTCTGGATACGCTCTGCGCTACCGAGCGAACGAATGGCGAGGGGCAAGGCAACTCGATCCACGCCCTGCTGGCGCCCGAGATTGACGCCGCCTTCGAGCGCCCCTCGACGGCGCTCTTCCATCCCTATCTGTTCGGCTCTCCTTATGGCGCGGCGGCGAGCGCCGGTTTCTTCGGTCTCGGTGGATGGCACGACCGCGGCGACATGCTGCGCGCCGTGCTTGAGGGCATCGCTTTCAATCATCGCATTCATGTCGACGCGCTTCGCGACGGCTTTGCCTTCGATCAGGCGCGGCTCGCCGGGGGCGTCTCGCGCAATCCTACCGTCGTGCAGATGTTTGCCGATGTGCTTGGCATGCCGGTCACGGTAACCGAGACGGATGAGGCGGCCGCCTGGGGTGCTGCGCTTTGTGCTGGGTCGGGCGCCGGTATCTTTGCCGATCCGCAGAGCGATCCGCGCGACACGGCCTCCATCGCAAAGACTTGCCGGCCCGATGCGGCGCGCAGCGCGGATTATGAAAAGCGTTACCAGGTGTTCTGCGACATTGCCGACGCGATGATCCCCCTTTGGCCTAGGATTGCCGCGCTTGCGCCGGAGCAATCGGCAAATTGAAAAGACAAATGCTTGCTGCGGCGGGCAATTTAGGACGATGAGCATGACCCCCGATTTGCAGCAGCGCTTCTCGAACCTCGGCGAGAGCGATATCGACGTTTTGATCATCGGGGCGGGCATCAACGGCGCCGGCCTGTTCCGCGACCTCTCGATACAGGGTGTCAATTGCCTGATCGTCGACAAGGCCGACTTTGGTTCCGGCACGAGCGCCGCACCATCGCGGCTGATTCACGGCGGCCTGAAATATCTGGAGACGGGTGAGTTCGGACTGGTTGCGCAGTCGACGCTTGAGCGCAACCTCCTGCTCAAGAACGCGCCGCATTGCGTCGAGCCGCTGCCGACCTTCATTCCGGTCTTTTCCTGGACCCGCGGCATCTGGGCAGCGATCCGGACGCTCTTCGGGTCGAAGACGGCGCCACGCAGCCGTGGTGCCGTTCTCATCAAGATCGGGCTTCGGCTCTATGACTTTTTCGGTTCACGCGACCAGGTCATGCCGCGCCACCGGCTGATCCTGAAGAAACAGGCGCGCAAGGAAATGCCGCATGTCACCCCCGCCATCGTCGCCGGCGGCATCTATTACGACGCCAAGATCAGCAGGCCGGAACGGCTCGTCTATGAGCTCGTGCGTGATGGTCTCGACGCGAACGAGAGAAGCCTCGCGGCAAATTTCGCGACACTGGCTACCGTTTTAGAAGGGCGTTTGACCTTCCGGCAGCCCGATGGTCACGCGTTCACCGTTGCTCCCAAGCTGGTCGTCAATGCGGCAGGTCCCTGGATCGATCACGTCAACGCTTTGCTCGGCGCTCCATCGCGCCTGATCGGCGGCACCAAGGGTTCCCATATCCTGCTTGACCATCCCGAATTGGTACGAAGCCTCAACGGCCACATGATCTATTTCGAGGCCGACGACGGCCGCATTTGCCTGGTCTACGACTATCTCGGGCTGGCACTGGTCGGTTCGACCGACATTCCGGCTGATGATCCGGACAATGTCCGCTGCGAAGAGCCGGAAACCGAGTATTTCCTCGAAAGCGTCCGCTCGCTGCTGCCGACCCTCCGCTTCGATCGCGATCAGATCGTTTACAGCTATAGCGGCATCCGCCCGCTACCGGCATCGGATGCGGCCGCGCCGGGGTTGATCAGCCGCGATCACTCCGCGCCGGTGAAGGAGCCAGAGAAGGGCAGATCGTTTCCGATCATTTCGCTGGTCGGAGGCAAGTGGACAACGTTCCGCGGCTTTGCCGAAGAGGTCGCCGACACCGTTCTCTCCCGGCTGCAGCGCAGCCGCAGCCAGTCGACACGCTATTTGGCGATCGGCGGCGGCAAGGCCTTTCCGGTTGATGCTGAGCAGCGTAGCGCCTGGATCAGGGATGCCGTGACGCGCAGCGGCCTCGTTGCCGAGCGAGCCGACGAACTGCTCGGCCGCTACGGCACGACGGCTGCGGCGCACCTTTCTTCTGCATCCAGCTATTCCGACGAGCAGCGCCTAAAGGGTGCGCCGCGTTACAGTCTCCGCGAGATCGACTGGATCGCCCGGAACGAACTCGTCGTCCATCTGTCGGACATCGTCATGCGCCGCACGACGCTTGCGATCGAGGGCCGGCTGACGCTGGAAGGCCTGAGCGAAATCGCCGGCGTTGCCGGGGCGGCGCTCGATTGGAATGCCGAACGCACGGCAAGCGAAATCGAGGACGTTGTCAGCCAGCTGAGCCGCTTCCACGGCCAAGCATTGACGGGCGGACCTGTCGCCGCCGAGCCGGAAAAGGCACCCCGCCCGGCCTCGGGCTAGAACAGGATGTCGTCCGAAAACCGCTTCACACTTTTCGGCATCATCATCTAGCCCAGTTTCAGGAGAAAGCCGGATCGAGGGAACCGGACTTGTAACGCTTCGCCATTTCCGAAACGGGAAGGGGCGTGATGCGGCCTGCCATACCGGCCGTGCCGAACTGTTCGAAGCGCTCCTTGCAGAGCTTGGTCAGCGCCGCCATCGCCGGCTTCAGATATTTGCGCGGGTCGAACTCGCTCGGGTCCTCCTGCAGCACGCGGCGAATCTGGCCGGTCATCGCCATTCTGCCGTCGGTATCGATGTTGACCTTGCGCACGCCGTTCTTGATGCCGCGCTGGATTTCCTCGACCGGCACTCCCCATGTCGGCTTCATCTGACCGCCATATTTGTTGATGATCTCCTGCAGCTCGATCGGGACCGAGGACGAGCCGTGCATGACGAGATGCGTGTTCGGGAGCTTACGGTGAATTTCTTCGATGACGTTCATCGCCAGCACCGAACCGTCCGGCTTGCGGGTGAACTTGTAAGCGCCATGCGATGTGCCCATCGCGATGGCGAGCGCGTCGACCTTGGTTTCGCGCACGAACTTCACGGCTTCGTCCGGATCGGTCAGCAATTGGTCATGCGAAAGCTTGCCCTCGGCGCCGTGGCCGTCCTCGGCCTCGCCCATGCCAGTCTCCAGAGAACCGAGAACGCCGAGTTCGCCTTCCACCGAGATGCCGCCGAAATGCGCCATATCCGTCACCATCTTGGTGACGCCGACATTATAGGCCCAGTCAGCAGGCGTCTTGGCGTCCGCCCTCAGCGAACCATCCATCATCACCGAGGTGAAGCCCGCCTGGATCGCCGTCATGCAGTTGGAGGGATCGTTGCCGTGATCGAGATGCACGCAGACCGGAATATGCGGATAGATTTCAACGACGGCATCCATCATGTGCTTCAGCATGATGTCATGGGCATAGGCGCGGGCTCCGCGCGACGCCTGCATGATAACCGGCGCATGACACGCGTCAGCGGCCTCCATGATGGCGAGCGCCTGCTCCATGTTATTGATGTTGAAAGCGGGAACGCCGTAGCCTTCCTCCGCAGCATGGTCGAGCAGTTGCCTCAGCGTAATGCGTGCCATCCAAGATTCCCCCATATCGATGGTCGATCGAAACGCCGCCATCTCTTCGAAACTAGAGCCCGGGCGTGAGCCGTTCAAGCGTCTTATTTTAATAGGCAAAATGGCATAGCAGAAGGAATGTAACAAGCAATAATAACAATATCACAACGAGTATGATATTTCTCAAGAGTCATTCCGCAGGTGAGCCGAATGAAATTCAGGCCTGTGCTGAAGAGATGGGGCGTCATGCCCCTAGCCGGCGATGGCGAGAATTCTTCAGCCATAACACCCGTGCGGCCGCTGGCTGTTATGGCTTGTGGTTGATGGCAGTCGGCCAACAGTGGAATCCGGAATTCCGGCACTGCATCATATGAGACCGTATTGTTCCGCCTTATTGCGCAGGAACGGCAGGCCCTTGTCCATGACCTCTTCCATATCGCGCGCAACGGGGCGCCAGACAGCCAGGCCATAGGCCACTTCCGCCGGCATATTGATGAAGCTTTCCATGGCAAGTCCGCCCTTGAAGCCGATTGCGGCGAGAGCGGCATAGATCGCATCCCACGGGATGTTGCCGTAGCCCGGCGTGCCGCGGTCGCTTTCAGAGAGATGGATGTACTTGAGATGATCGCGGGCGATCAGGATGCCGTTTGCCGCTCCCTTTTCCTCGATATTCATGTGGTAGGTGTCGAGGTGAACGAAGATGTTATCCGCGCCGACACGCTCCACCATGTCGACGGCTTGCTGCGCCGAGTTGATCAGGTGGTTCTCATAGCGGTTCACCGCCTCGACGCCGAGATGAATGCCGTACTTCCTCGCATGTTTTGCCGCCGCGTCGAGCACCTTGGCGATGTTGTCGTATTCGCCTTGCGTCGGCGGCACGCCGGTACGCTCGCCGATGCCGCCGAAGATGACGCCGGACAGAGCTTCCGCATTCATTTCCGCGGTCTTTTCGATCGCGACCTTCAGATGCTCGATCGCCGCATCCGGGCGAACGGAAGCCCAGGCATGTTCCGGCAGGCCGAGCGAGCAGACGGCGCGCAGTTTGTACTTTTCGAGCAGGTCGCGGGTGTGTTTGGTATCTACGGCCGGCGCATTGAGCAGCGCGATCTCGATGAAGTCCATTTTGTAATGCACGGCTCCGGCAATCGCCTTCTCGGCGCCTGCGCGATCCCAGTTCATGGTCCACATGCTGGTGTGAACGCCGAAACCTTCCATGGTCGTATCTCCTATTTCACGATTCTGATGAACTTTGCCGAGAACCACCGCAGCACCATCACGACGATGAGCAGGATGCCCCAGACGGCAGTGGTGAGGTGCTGGTTGGCGCCGAGCAGGTTGAGCCCCGAAGAGAGGAGCTGCAGCACGATGAGCGCCACGAAGACGGGCAGGACGCGGCCGAAGCCGCCAAAGGGATTGATGCCGCCGAGGAAGCAGGCGAGCACGGTGATCAGCAGATAGGACTCGCCGTGGCCGACGCGCACCGAATTGAACCGCGCAAGCATGATGATGCCGGCAACCGCAGCCATCACGCCGGAGAGCATGTAGACCAGCACCAGGACTTTGCGGGTGTTGATGCCGGAATAGCGGGCAGACTCGATATTGGAGCCGATCATGTAGGTGGAAAAGCCGAGCTTGGAGCGCGAGAGCAGGACGTGGCTGGCGATCACGCAGGCGATCAGGATCAACAAAGGTACCGGGATGCCGAGAATACTGCCGTGGCCGATCGGAGCGATGAAGGTGGGAAAGCCCGAGATATCGCCGCCGCGCGTCAGGAACTCGCCGAGGCCGCGCAGGAAGATCATCATCGACAGCGAAACGAGGATCGGATGGGCGCGGGTAAAGGCGATGACGAGGCCCATGACCAGGCCGCTTGCCGCGCCGACGGCAAGTGCCAGCAACGAGCCGAGCAGGAAGGCGACCGGACCAGCTTCGATGCCGCCATTGGCCTGCAGCGTCCAGGCGAGCGTCAGGCCGGCGATGTTGGCGGTGAAGGTGATCGCAAGGTTGAGGCCGCCGGTGAGGATCGGCATCAACATGGCAAGCGTCAGGATGCCAAGCTCGGGAAGCTGAAAGGCGACCGATCCGAAGGTCGCGCCCGTGAGGAAATGCGGCGAGGCGAAACTGAAGACAATGAGCACGACCGCCAGCGCGGCGAGGGGACCGGCCATGTCGGCCCCGAAGACGGAGTTGAAGCGGGCGGCGAGTGCGTTCATCAGCTCTCTCTCCGGTCTGCAGGCCTGTCACCGGTCGATTTGCGGGTCGCAAACACCGGCACCAGATTGCCGATGCGGGCGCTCGACAAGGTGATTGCAACGAGGATGATCGCGCCGACGATCATCTTGAAGGCGAAGGGCGAGACGCCCATCAGGTTGAGGCCGTTCTGGGTGATCGAGACGAGCAGCACGCCCAGCACGCAACCAAGCACCGAGCCTTTGCCGCCGCCTAGCCGCGCGCCGCCGAGCACCACGGCGGCCAGGACATCGAGCTCGCGGCCATAGAGTGCGTTCGGCACGACCTCCTGCGCATAATGCGCCTGCATGAGACCGGCGATGCCTGCCATCAATCCAAGCCAGCCGAAGGCGATGAACTGCATGGCGCCGATATTGATGCCGAAGCGGCGCGCGCCTTCCGGATTGTCGCCGAAGGCATAGAGCTGCCGGCCGGTCGTCGTGCGAGTAATAAAGAGCCAGGTGGCGAGCGTGCAGACGGCCATGACGACAACCGGCAAGGTGATCTCAGCCCAGCTGCCATCGGCCATTTCGCGCTCGTAGATGATGACGCGGCTCGTCAACCAGTCGGGCAGATTGTAGATCGACACCCCCTTGGTGAAAAACATCAGCAAGCCGAAATAGACGTTGAAGGTCGCGATCGTCGCGACGATCGAGATGATGCGGAAGCGGTGGATCAGGAAGGCGTTGATCACGCCGAGCACGATGCCGATGCCGGCCGCAATCAGGAAGCCGGATAGCCAGCCGCCCCCGCCGATCCGCTCGAGCGCAAGTGCAGTGACATATTGCACGATCGAGGCGGCGACGGCGAAGGAGATGTCGATCCCACCTGATATCAGCACCACGAGCAGGCCGACGGCAAAAATGATGTTGACCGCGCTGATATTGAGCAGGTCGAAGACATTGCCGAGCGTAAAAAAACGGTCGGTCATAAAGGCCAGGACAACGCTCATCGCGATGATGACGGCAAACAACACGAATTCCGTCGTATGGGACAGGAACAGCTTACGCATAGACCGCCGCCTCCAGGTCCTTCAGTGTGGTCGCGCGCGGATCGTGCCAGCCGGCGATGCGGCCCTTTTCCATATGGATGATCCGATCGGCGTTGAAATAGACCTCCGGCACCTCGTCCGAAATCAGGATGATCGCAAGCCCCGCCTCGGCGAGGCGTGCAACGATTTCGAAGATGCCCGCGCGGGCGCCGACATCGACGCCGACGGTAGGCGCATCGAGGATCAGCACCTTGGGATCGGTGGCGAGCCATTTGGCGATCGCAACGCGCTGCTGGTTGCCGCCCGAAAGCGTCGAGATCGCATCGTCCTGCTTACCGATCCTGACGCCGAGATCGGCGATCCAGCGCGCGACCAGCGAGCGCTTCTTTTCCGGCGAAATGAGGCGGCCGCTCAGGATACGATTGAGCGAGGCCATGACCAGATTGTCGGCGATGGATTGCGGCTGGTTGAGACCGAGCGACAGGCGGTCTTCGGAGAGATAGGCGACGCCTGATGTGATCGCCTCGCGGTTGGAGGCAAAGCGCATCGGCTTTCCCTCCAACACGATCGTTCCGGCGGCGGGCTTGCGCATGCCGAATAGCGTAAGCGCAAGTTCGGTGCGCCCGGAGCCGAGCAGGCCGGTTATCCCAAGCGTCTCGCCACGGCGCAGATCGAAGGAGATGTCCTCGAACTCGCCAGGCCGGGAAAGCTTGCTGACAGAGAGCAGGACCGGGTTCTGCGATAGGTCGCGGGCGAGAACATTCTGGTCGAAGGTGCGCCCGGTCATCAGCTCGGTGATCTTAGACTGGGTCATGCCCTCCACCGGATAGACCCCGACCAGCGCACCGTCGCGCAGTACCGTGATGCGCGAGGAGATTTCCAGCACTTCCGCAAGGCGATGGCTGACGAAGACCACGGCAACGCCCGAAGCCGACAGCGTGCGCACGATCGCCAGCAGATGATCGGTCTCAGACTGGGTGAGCGAGGCGGTCGGCTCGTCCATGAAGACGATCCGGGCCTCTCCGACCAGCGCGCGGGCGATGGCGACGATCTGACGCTGGGCGATGGCGAAGTCCTTGAGAGGTCTATCGACGTCGAGAGTGATGCCAAGCCGGGCGAGCGCCTCCTCGGCTATGCCGCGGATCGCGGCATAATTGACGAAGCGCGGGCGCGAACCGGAAAGGGTCTGGAAGGCGATATTCTCAGCCACGCTCATTTCCGGAAAGAGTGCGAGGTCCTGCCAGATGATCTGGATGCCGCGGGACTGGGCCATGCCCGGCGTCATGTGGGATATCGCCTCACCGTCGAAGACGATCTCGGCGCCGTCTGCAGGCCGATAGACGCCGGAGATCACCTTGATAAGGGTGCTCTTGCCGGAACCATTCTCGCCGGCCAAGCAATGCACCTCGCCAGGCAAGACTTCGAAGGAGACGTTTTTCAGTGCCTTCACACCGCCGAATGTCATGTTGATGCCGCGAAGCGAAAGAAGCGGCTGGGCCTTCACACCATCATCCGTTGCCATGCTCATGCCGGTTGCCTGTCCAGTCGAATGCCATCAAAGGTCAATGGTCCAGCCATGGTGGATACCGCTCGTTTTCCCGAACGTCGGGCCGGTCCATGTCGACCGGCCCGACACCCGGGGAGGGGGCCTCCTCAGAGGCCCATTGCGGCCAGGTCGTCGACCGTATCTTTGTTGATCGGCAGCAGCTGATCGACGATGATGTCGTTGCCGACGGGCTTGATCACGCCGAGACCCGGAATGTCATCACCTTCCTTGATGCTTTCGCCCTTGATCAGGCGATCAGCGAGCGTGACGAAGACTTCGCCGGCCTGCTTCGGATTCCACATGAAGCCGCCCGATATCGCGCCTGATTTGATCAGCTTCTGGCCCTGGCCGGGCGAGAACGGGCCGAGCACGAAGATCTTGCCCGTCTTGCGGCGTTCCTCGATAGCGCGCCCGGCGCCGATCGGGCCCTGGCTGCCGAAGGCGAGGAAGCCTGTCAGATCCGGATGGGCAGCGATGAGATCGAGCGCCGTCGACCGGCTTTTGTCGACATCTTCTGCGACGCCATAACGGTCGCCGACAAGTTTCATGTCCGGATAATTCGCCTTGATATAGGCGATGGCGGCGTCCGCCCAGGCATTGTGCAGGGGCACGGTGAGCGAGCCGACGAAGACGGCATATTCGCCCTTGCCGCCCATCTTTTCGGCGAGCAGCTTGCCGTGCGCCTCACCAAAACCGGTGGCAGATGCGAGTTCGAAATTCCAGTCGGCGCCCTTTTGCGAGGGCGATTCATGCGTAATGACCTTGATGCCGGCGGCTTGCGCCTTGGTGAGCACGGGCTCGAGCACCTTGGCATCGTTCGGAACCACACCGATGACCTTGACGCCCTGGGCGATCAGGTCTTCGATGGCGCGCACCTGCAGCGCCGGGTCGGCGCTGGTCGGGCCGATCATGAAGGCATCGACGCCGAGTTTCTGGCCCTGCTCCTTGATGCCGGCTTCCATCGCATTGAACCACGGAATGCCGCCGATCTTGACGACAATGCCGACCTTAGGCGCGTCCTCTGCAAACGCGACCACCGCCCCGGCAAGCGACAGCGATGCGGCAAACGCCGCTACGATAAGTCTCCTCATCTTCACTCCTCCTCAAGGTCGCTCATGGCGAACGACGACCACCGGCCGCTTTGCGGCAGGTTGTTCCTGGTTGCTTCACGGCGAGGGAATACCCTTGCCTCCCGTCCCGCCTCCTCCGGCGAACCATTTTTGCGCAATCGATCTTTCTTTTTTGCACAATCGATGGTGCAATAACTATCGATCAAGGTATGGCTTTCGTCAAGAGGGGTTTGTTTCTAAGGGAACGACTACGGAAAGGCGGGATATGGCAGACATCAGCAAGAAAAAGGCGACAATCTACGATCTCTCGATCCTATCGGGTGCGTCGGCTTCCACCGTAAGCGCCGTACTGAACGGAAGCTGGCGGAAGAGGCGTATCAAGGAGGCGACGGCCCAGCTCATTCAGAACCTGGCGAACGAGCACGGATATACGGCAAACCTGCAGGCTCGCGGCCTGCGTTCGTCCCGCTCCGGTCTCGTCGGTCTTCTGCTGCCGGTGCACGACAACCGCTATTTCTCCTCCATGGCGCAGTCTTTCGAGGCACAGGTCAGAAGTCGCGGCCAGTGCCCCCTCGTCGTCAGCGGGTGTCGCGATCCGGACGAGGAGCGTCAGGTCGTCGAGACACTGATCTCCTATTCGATCGACGAGCTTTTCATTGCCGGCGCAACCGATCCGGATGGCGTGCACAAGGTTTGCGAAAAGGCAGGGCTGAAGCACGTCAACATCGATCTGCCCGGCACGCTGGCGCCGTCGGTCATCAGCGACAATTATGAAGGTGCGCGCATGCTGACACAGGCGATCATCGAGCGCGCGCAGGAGGATGGCCCCCTTTCACCTGACGATCTGTACCTATTCGGCGGCCGCAACGACCATGCCAGTCATGAGCGAATTCGCGGTTTCCGCCACATAAAGCGCGCACTGCTGGGCGCAGATCCGGATGTCTGCATCCAGCCGACAGGCTATTCCCCGGCCATGACTGCCCGCGCCTTCGAAGCCTTCTACGAAGGCCATGGAAAGCTGCCGCGCGCATTCTTCGTCAATTCGTCGATCAATCTCGAAGGGCTGATGCGCTTTCTCGCGCTGCATCCGCACGAGACCTTCGCCGATATCATCGTCGGCTGCTACGACTACGATCCCTTCGGCTCCTTCCTGCCTTTCCCCGTTTTCATGATCCGGCAGGACGGCGAAGCGATGATTACCAAGGGGTTTACGATCCTCGATGCAGACCGCCGCCCGGCAATCACGCATCTGGTGCAACCGACCCTCGTTCCACCGCGCACGGCGCTGATCGGCCCACTTGATGCACTAAAAGATATCGAGTAATGCGCCTTCCTCTTTGGACACGCCGGTGTGACGGAGCAACAAACTCTTGGATGCCTGATTGCTAGACACGGCGCTGTCATGGGGCTTCGCCGGTGGATGCTGCCGCTCAGCAATCGGCCGTTGCTGCGGGGTTATCGCATCTAGCTTTCTGTGATGCGGCGATCCTCATCGGAGCCGACGGAGAGCTGCTTCCAGTCCAGGTCCTCCTGCAGCTCGAGATATTGCGTCGCGCCGATCTGATCTGCGTCGCGCAATTCTTCGAGACGCTGGCGCTCAGCAAGAACGGCGGCGATCGTCAGGTGACGGCGGCGATCGAGCGGCGAGGTCTTGTTTGCATCGTTTGATGCAGTCCAATGATCCTTGCAGATCGTCCGGATCGCTTCGGCCTCAGTACCGTCTTCCTTCTCAAGCCGCTGAAACGCCGCTTCTGCGAGCGATCTTCGGGCAGCCCTAAGTTCATCGCGGACCTCTGCCTGCCGACCGAGTTTCAGGAGATGGATCATCGGTGCCAGGGTCGCCCCTTGAATGACCAGGGTTGCGAGCACCACCGTGAAGGCCGTTAGCACGACCAGGTCTCGCTCGGGAAAGTCGGCAGGAAGTGCGAAGGCCGTCGCCAGCGTAACGAGGCCGCGCATACCGGCCCAACCCACCAGCAAGGTCTCCCCGGATGTGAAAGGCGCCAGTTCATGGCCGCTTCGGTGGCGGGACGCGACGACGGCGTGAAGCAGGAACGCCATCGCCATGCGCGCCAGGATGACGCCGACCACCACGATGGCGGCAAATCCCATCGCCCGCTGAAACTCTTCAGCCGACATCGCCTCGAGGATGCGGCGCGCCTGCAGCCCCATCAGCAGGAAAGCCACCACGTTCAACAGGAAGACGACAGTCGTCCAGACCGCGAAGGAATGGACCCGCATCCGTGGCGAATCCTCGACCGAAGACAGGGTGGCGATGGTCATTGCGCTCGCCACGGTGGCAAGGACCGCCGACAGGTGCAGATGCTCGGCGATCAGCCAGGTCGAAAATGCGTAGACGAACTGAAGCAGGGTCCCACCAACCGTATTTTCGGTTATCGGTCGAAGCCGCGAGACGATAAAGCCGAAAACGATGCCGAACAGGATCCCTCCAGGTGCGGCGAACCCCACCTGAAGCGCCGTCCCGGCATCCAGCCCACCCCGCGCCTGGACAGTCAGCGCGGCGCCGAAAAGCAGCAGTGCGGTCGCGTCGTTGAACAGGCTTTCTCCTTTGAGCAGGGCATCTACACGGCGGGCGACGGGCAAATTGGAAAGCACCGCCGTGGCGGCTGCGGCATCGGGCGGCGCAACGATTGCGCCCAGCGTGACCGCAACCGCAATCGGAAGCCCGACAGTCAGCACGCTGATCGACACGACCACGCCTGTCGTGACGAGAACGGCAACGACGGCATAGAAGAACAGCGGCAGCAGCATGCGCCGCGCCGCGCCCACCGGGAAATCATAGGCCGAGTCGACAAGAACGGGGGCGATGAACAAGGCGAGCGCCGTCGGCGGATCGATCGGGATCGTGGGCGCGCCGGGCAACATCGCCACGGCGACACCGGCGGCTGCCAGAATGCCGGGGTAGGGCAGGCGCATGCGACGCGTGACCTGCAGCAGCAGGATGGCAACCGCCAGCAATGCAACGAGTGTTTCGAAGAACGTCATTTCAGCATACTAGCAGGCTTTCGGGCGCATTGAAGCGGGTGCGGCCCCGATGTAAAGCTTGTGTCGTATCAAGCTGCTAACGCAGCGTCGGAGAGCGACGACGATGGACTACGAGGTTGCGATTGTCGGCGCTGGCGCAGCCGGCATTGCAGCAGCAAAAGGGTTGGCCGATGCCGGCCGCTCGGTCATCATCCTGGAGGCCAGCGATCGCGTGGGCGGACGAGCCTGGACAATCGAACTGGCCGGAATGCCGCTGGATATGGGTTGCGGCTGGCTGCACTCTGCCGAGCGTAATCCTCTCGTCGCCATCGGCCGTGCAGCCGGGTTCAATATCGAGCGCGGGCCGACGGCGTGGCAAAGCCAGTGGCGCGATCTCGGCTTCACGCAGGAGGAGCGCGCGGCGGCGGCGGCGGCTTGGAACGCACTTAAGGAGCGGATGCGGACCAATCCTCCCGCCAGCGACAGGGCGTCGGACGCGCTGGAGCCAGATGGCGAATGGAACGCCTACTGCCAGTCCCTCAGCGGATATCTGAACGGCGCGCCGCTCGATCGGCTGTCGGTCACCGACTTTCTTGCCTATGACAATGCGGCGACCGACGCCAATTGGCGGGTGCATGAAGGCTATGGAAGTCTGATCAGCGCGGCCGTTCCGGACGTGGCCTTGCGCCTTTCGACGCCCGTCCGACGCGTGAGATTGGCAGTGAACGGCGTCCAGCTGGAGACCGACCGCGGTCCTGTCACATCAGGTGCCGCGATCATCACGGCATCGACCACCGTTCTGGCCCGCGGAGCCATTATCTTCGATCCGGAGGCCGACGACCACCTCCATTCCGCAAGTCAGCTGCCGCTTGGCCTCGCAGACAAGCTGTTTTTGGAACTCCATGGTAATCATGGTCTCGAGCCGGAAACCCATCTGCTCGGCGACCCGCAAAATGCCGAGACCGGCAGCTATTATATCCGGCCGTTCGGCAGGCCGATCATCGAAGGCTTCTTTGGCGGAAACGGCGCTATCGTCATCGAACGCGCGGGTTTGGTAGAGGCATTTGCCTTCGCACTCGACCAGCTGTCATCACTGCTAGGCAGCAACATTCGCCGCCACCTGCGGCCCCTGGCAGCATCTTCCTGGTGTCGTACAGATTGGATAGGCGGCTCCTATAGCCATGCGCTGCCCAGCCATGCGAGCGCACGCCCAGTCCTGGCGCGCCCGGTCGGCGACCGGCTGTTTTTCGCCGGCGAGGCGACACACCAATCTGACTTTTCGACTGCGCATGGCGCATGGGAAAGCGGGTTGCGGGCCGCCGACCAGGCCGCAGCTGTCCTGCCACCCACATGATATCCCGGCCACTGCCCTTAGTTTATCTTGAGGTGGAATTTCACCTAACGTCAGGACGAGGAGTCTGATGAAGATGGAATGCGCTCGCTCCAGGAAAAGCGGTCGACCGGCAGCTTTATCATTGGCAGGCTGTGTGTTAGGAGCGGGTCATGACATCACTGATCGATTTTGATTGCCGAAGCTGCGGAGCCTGCTGCTCCTTTTCGCCGACCTGGCCCAGATTTTCCACCGAAACAGAAGCTGCTCTCGATTTGCTGCCGGCACACCTCGTAGCCGCAAACGAGCAGGGAATGCGTTGCGACGGTGCGCGTTGCTCCGCTCTGGTCGGCCGCGTCGGTTCAGAGACATCCTGTCTAGTGTACGATCTTCGGCCTGACGTCTGCCGCGCCTGCGTCCCAGGCGATGGCGCTTGCTTGACCGCCCGCGAGTCCTTCGGGATCGGTCAGCAAAGTTTGCCGCCCGGTCACATCGATGCGCGTTTGCCAATCAACTGAAGTGAGTGGTTCGGTCCTAGCGCAAATGTTGACTGTGACCACAATTGCGCGCTCGGCGCTAAACTTTAAAGCCGACTGTGGCGGTTCAACACCCGCAACAACAGCCCAACCTTCGGCGCAGGCGCGACTGTCTGTCGATTTTCGAGAGATTTGCTTCCACCTCGATTCTGCTGATTCGACACGGCGGCTCCTAGACAGGATGAGCGAGCCAAAGGATCCGCCTCCTTCGGTTCCATAATGTTGATTACGCCACTTTGACATGTAGCCGCAAAGTTGGAATGTCCTGTTTCTGCAAAGTTGGAATGTCACTCTCCCCGGGTTTGATGACGGTGGAGATTGCGGATGGGACTGATAGCGATGAGCGAGCGCGACCTGCAACGGATCGAGATTCTATCGAAGGTGATCGCCGGCCGGATGACGCTGGTGTCGGCAGCGCATGTGCTTGATCTGAGCGAGCGCCAAGTGCGACGGCTGTTGGATCGGATCAGAACGGCCGGTGCGGCGTCGATCCGGCATAAGGCGATCGGCCGACCGTCGAACAACCGCATCAGCGATGGTGTTCGGGATTATGCGGTGACGCTGGTTGGCGAACGTTATGCGGATTTCGGTCCGACGCTGGCGGCCGAGAAGCTTGCCGGGCGCGATGGATTGCATGTGTCGCGCGAGACGCTGCGCCAATGGATGTCGGAGGCTGGGCTTTGGCTGTCGCGCAAGCAGCGGCGGACGTTCCATCAGCCGCGGCTGCGACGCGAGGCCTATGGCGAGTTGGTGCAGATCGACGGATCGGAACATCGCTGGTTCGAGGATCGCGCTGATCCATGCTCGCTGCTGGTGTTCGTCGATGATGCGACGGGCAGGTTGATGCAGTTGCGCTTTGTCCGTTCGGAAAGCGCCTTCAGCTATTTCGACGCACTGGAGCTTTATCTGAGGAATCACGGGGCGCCGATCGCCTTTTATTCCGATAAGCACTCGGTGTTCCGGGTGACGAAGAAGGATGCCAAGGGCGGCCAGGGCATGACCCAGTTCGGGCGGGCGCTTTCAGAGTTAAACATCGAGATTCTCTGCGCAAACTCAAGCCAGGCCAAGGGCCGCGTCGAGCGGATGAACCGGACGCTGCAGGATCGGCTGGTCAAGGAATTGCGGCTGGCC
>NZ_LWBS01000085.1 GCF_001652265.1 Rhizobium leguminosarum | reverse complement strand
AAATGGGCAGACCAGCTCGGAATGCCCAAACTCGTCTAACCTCAATCTCTCGAACCGCCCGGTGCGGACCCGCATGCCGGGTGGTGTGGCAGGGGTGCGATCAACATGATCGCCCCCTATGCCGATTGGTGGATTTTTTCGTTTGGTAGCGGGGGCGCCTATTGGAGGGGAAGCGGCGTAGATGGGCGCTACTTGCTCGCCACCTGGTCTGGCGTCTGGTTGTTCAGCAGCGTATCGATGCGTTTGCGCTCGTCTTCGAATTTCGCCAGCGCCTCGCCTTGCAGCGATTTCCCGCCCGGCAGGCGGATGCGTAGCGGATCGACCTTGGTGCCGTTGACGATCAGCTCATAATGCAGGTGCGGGCCGGTGGATTCGCCCGTCGTGCCGACCCAGCCGATCACCTGGCCCTGGCGGATCTTGGCACCGGGGACGACGCCCTTGGCAATGGCGCTCTGGTGATTGTAGGAGGATTCATAGCCGTTGGCATGGCGCACGATCGTCTGGTTGCCATAACCGCCGGAATCCCAGCCGGCTTTTTCGACCGTGCCGTTGCCGGCGGCGATGATCGCCGTGCCGCGGGGTGCAGCCCAATCGACGCCGGTGTGCATGCGGGCAAAACCGAGGATCGGGTGGCGGCGCATGCCGAAGCCCGATTTGAAGATGCCGTTCGGCACCGGGTTGCGCAGCAGGAACTGGCGGATACTCTTGCCGTTCTCGTCAAAATAATCAACCGTACCGTCGTCGGGGTCCTGGAAGCGGTAGAAGCGCGTCTGCGTGTCACCGAAACGGGCGTTGACGTAGAGCAGTTCGGAGTCCTCGGTCGCTTGGCCGCCGCTATCGGCGACAGAGAAGAAGGCCTCGAGACTGTCGGTCGGCCTCAACTGCGCCTGGAAATCGACATTGCTGGCGAGCAGCTTGATGATCAGAGCCGTCATATCCTTGGTCATGCCGTAGGAAAGGGCAGCACGATAGATGCCGTCATAGACGCGCGGCAGGTTCTGGCCGGGGGGCGGTGCAAAGGAATTATCATCGAAGGCGGTGGCGATGGCATCCAGCACCGGCGGCTCACTGCCGGACACGTATCTGCCCTTGTCGTCGACGGCCACGGTGACGAGATGGCGCGTGCCGCGGTAGACGCTGGCTCGGATGATCTTTGCCTGTTCGCCCTTCTGAATGATGCCGATGCGCAGCACATCGCCCTTGTCGAGATCACCAGAACCCAGTTGCTGCGCGATATAGCCGGCAATGCCATCGGCATATTGCTGCGGATAGCCTGAATCCGTCAGCGCCTTGGCGATGGGTGTGTCGACGCGCACGGGCAGGATGTCGTCGGCGAATTCTTCGGTCTGAGGCGTGATCGATTCCGATGCGGAGACCGTCATGTTCTGTTCGAGCACGCGGGCGGACAGACCGGCGGTCAGATCGACGTCGGCGTCCTCGTTGGAGAAGCGACGCGGATCGACGTAATAAAGCGCTGCGAGCTGCGTGTTGCCGTCGGTCAACACCGAGCCGTTGGAGCGCACATTCTCTTCAACCTCCTCGAGCGACAGGCCGGAGGCCATCTGCATGCTGGTCTTGCCGGTCGGGAAGGGGATGGTCTTCAGGCTGACTTCGGATTCGACGTCGGAGCCGTAAAGCGCGCCGGTGCGGCTTTGCGGCGCGGGCTGAGGCTCGTCGGCAGAAAAGATCGCCAGGGGATCGAAGTCTGGATAATCCTCTGTCGCCACATGGTTGGCGGCCAGCGTCATCTTCACATGTGCGAAGGGCTGGCGGCGCACGACTTCCTTTTCGCCGTCGTGGACGACGGTTGAGACTTCCATGATGGCACGGTCGGACGGTTTTGCGGCGATGGCGGGCGCGATCAGCCGGCCACCGCGGACCACTGTCGTATCCTCATGCGCGTCCGCCGCAACACTTGCATAGGCTTCGGCGGGGATCGCCAATTGCTGGCGGCCATCAAGGGCGGCAAAAAGGGCGACACCCATCAGGACGGACGATGTGATGCCGGTGAGGAACGTGCCCGAGAGCCAGCGCAAGGAAACTTCGCGCCGGTCGGGCGCGCGTCTGCCGTCGGCCAGAAGCGGAGGCTCGTTGCCCAACGAGCGGATCATCATTTTCTCCGTCATCATGGCAGTCGGGTCCGCGTCCTTACATCAGGCGTCTGTGGGAGCATGTATCGGCCATCCTGGCTGGGGCGAAAGATGTGCATATTTTGGGCATGGAAGTCAAATCACTCAGGAAAAGGCAGTCTGCCTGCATCTGCCTGTGTGAATCATGTGTCTCTTAAGACCAGCAGATTGTGATGATGTCGGGGCGCGGGAGACAAAACAGCGTTCTTTCCACGAAAAGTCGAGAGACGTTCATCTTTTCCTGGCCGTGTAAGGCCGGTCGGAATCCGGGAAACGAACGCATTTGCGCGCTGTCTGGAATTTTGCCTGTAAAAACAATTGCCTGAAAGAAAAATCAATTTTTTCGAAAAGCGCTGTTGACTGTTCTAATGGGTTAGTTCTATAAGCCCACTCACTGAACGAGGGCGGCGGCGCTGCTGGCGACGAAGTCTTTCGTTCTAAAGAAACTCAAGCGGATTGGCGGATTGCTGGTTTGTGTTCTGGGCGCGAGTTTGGAAC
>NZ_LWBS01000084.1 GCF_001652265.1 Rhizobium leguminosarum | reverse complement strand
TGCGCGGCGACAAACAAGGTGAGACTCAGCGTCAATCAGGATGAGACTCGGCGGCGGGGGTGTGACGAAGGGAGGGCGTAGCCCGACCGGAGTTACACCCCCGCCGCGGCGCAATTTTTCGGCGTCTCATGATCGCGGTTGGCCCGGTAGCGTCGGTGATTTTCTGAGAATGGAGAATCACCTTTGTGCCGGGTCGCCATGTAACCGATCATCAGACGAGGCTTTTTATGAAGTACCGACAAAACAACCCCATTGAGGTCGCTGCCGCCAAGGCGTCGATCAGCCGGGCGACGGCTTACCGCATCGAGAAGGATGCGCGTCTTCCATCGCAGACCAAGCCGCCGCGCGACCGGCGTCGCCCCGATCCCCTTGAGCACATCTTCGACTCCGAGGTTGTTCCGCTCCTCAAGGCCGCGCCCGGCATCCGAGCGGTCGCCGTTTACAACGAGATGCTGCGGCGTCATCCAGAGCTGTCAGAAGGTGTTCGCCGTACGATTGAGCGTCGTATCCGATCATGGCGGGCTGTTCACGGTCAGGAGCAGGAAGTGATCTTCCGTCAGATGCACGAACCCGGTCGGTTAGGACTGTCGGATTTTACCGACATGGGCAGCCTCGGCGTGACGATCGCCGGCCAATCGCTCGATCATCTGCTTTATCACTTCCGGCTGGTCTGGTCGGGCTTCGAGCATGCCCATGTCATCCTGGGTGGAGAGAGCTTCGTCGCTCTGGCCGAGGGGCTGCAGAACGCCCTGTGGTCGGTTGGCGGTTCGCCGCTCTATCATCGCAGCGACAGCTTATCGGCCGCCTTCCGCAACCTCGATGCCGACGCCAAGGTCGATCTGACGCATCGCTACGACGAACTGTGCGCTCATTATCGCATGACGCCGACGCGCAACAACAAGGGCGTCGCGCACGAGAACGGCTCGATCGAAAGTTCCCACGGCCATCTCAAGAATGCGATCCGCGATGCTCTGCTGATGCGCGGAACCAGGGACTTTGGCGACCTCGGATCCTATCGCGCCTTCATCGATGAGATCGTCAGCCGCCGCAATGCCGCACATGGCAAGCGCATCGATGCCGAGCGCACGCATCTGCAAGCTCTTCCCGATCGTCGCACCACCGACTTCGAAGAGGTCATCGTCACCGTATCGAGCACCGGCGGCTTCGCCTTGCGCAAGGTCTTCTACACCGTGCCTTCCCGTCTGATTGGCCACCGGCTGCGGGTGCGTCTGTTCGACGATCGCCTCGACGTCTTCATCGGCGGCACGCATCTGCTGACATTACCCCGAGGCCGCGCCCATGCGAGTGGCAAGCACGATCAAGTCGTCAACTATCATCACGTCATTCATTCCCTGCGCAAAAAGCCGATGGCGCTTTTGGGGCTCGTCTATCGCGACAAGCTCTTCCCCAGGCCGGAATATCGCAGGACCTTCGACGCGCTCATCGAGCAACTGCCCGAGCGGCAGGCTTGCAAGATCACCGTGGAACTGCTGGCCTTGGCTCACGATCGCAGTTGCGAGCGTGAACTGGCCGAGGAGCTTGCCAAAACGCTCGACGCCCACAAACTGCCTGATCTGGCGGCTTTGAGAGCGGTCTTCAGCCCGGACCCGGATCAGTTGCCGGTCGTTCATGTGCAACTCGCATCGCTCAATGGCTATGAAGCCCTGATCGGCACGGCCTATGCGGGAGAGGTCGCATGAAGAGCATCCACACAGTCGATGAAGCCCGCCTCGGCATCATGCTCAACGAACTGAGGCTGCCGACGATCAAGACGTTCTGGCACCAATTTGCCGAGCAGGCCGATCGGGAAGGATGGCCTGCTGCCCGTTTCCTCTCGGCCATCGCCGAGCATGAATTGGCCGAACGCGCCCATCGCAGGATCGAAAGACACCTCGCCGAGGCCCACCTGCCACCCGGAAAGACGCTCGATAGCTTCGCCTTCGACGCTGTTCCCATGGTCTCCAAGGCCCAGGTCATGGCGATTGCAGCCGGCGATAGCTGGCTCGCCAAAGGCGCCAATATCCTGATGTTCGGTCCGCCCGGCGGCGGAAAGAGTCATCTCGCCGCAGCCGTCGGCCTCGCGCTAATCGAGAACGGCTGGCGCGTGCTCTTCACCCGCACGACCGATCTCGTCCAGAAGCTTCAGGTCGCGCGGAGGGAGCTTCAGCTCGAAGCCACCATATCAAAGCTCGACAAGTTCGATCTTCTCATCCTCGACGACCTGGCCTACGTCACCAAGGACCAGGCCGAAACGAGCGTGCTCTTCGAACTCATCTCCGCAAGATATGAGCGGCGTTCCATCATGATCACCGCCAATCAGCCCTTCGGAGAATGGAACCGCGTCTTTCCAGACCCGGCCATGACGCTTGCCGCGGTGGACCGACTTGTCCATCACGCAACAATCTTCGAGATGAATGTCGAAAGCTACCGGCGGCGTTCGGCCATGGAAGCCAAACGCCAGCGCGGCAGACCCGCCTCATTCGCGACAATCAAAAGCTCTTCCCAGCTTGTCGCGGAGCGGCAATCAGAAGACGATGAAACTCTTGCCAGCGACAATCAACATGATAACTTCGCTCCAACCGCGACATAAGAATCTCATCCAGATTGTCGCTCGCGTCTCATCCTGATCGTCGCGCTATA
>NZ_LWBS01000083.1 GCF_001652265.1 Rhizobium leguminosarum | reverse complement strand
TGGCTAACGCTGCATAACGAGCGTTGTGCCTGGAAGGGCTTTGACTGGGCAACGACGGATCGCTTGCATCAGAAGGGCATGATCGGCGACCCGGTGAACAAGTCGAAGTCGCTGGTGCTGACGGACGAGGGTCTGCGGCGGTCGGAGGAGCTGTTTCGGACGCTGTTTACGCGGCAACCGATATCGCCACCGCCTTGATCCTCTTCCATTCCCAAGGCAAGAGCTCACGCAGGCGGGAGACGGGAAGATCTGCGATGCGCGTCAGCACATCTGCGAGCCAAGCCTTCGGGTCGATGTCGTTGAGGCGGGCCGTCGTAATAAGGGTCAGCATGATGGCCGCCCGGTCGGCGCCCCGCTCGGATCCGGCGAAGCTCCAGTTTTTTCTTCCACATGCAACCCCGCGCAGGGCTCTTTCCGCCGCGTTATTCGTCATGCAGATCCTGCCGTCGTCGGCGTATCTGGCAAAGTCGGCCCAGCGCGACAGCATATAGTTGATGGGTTCAATCACCGGTGAGGATCGCGACAGGCCTTCGAGTTCCAGCCTGAACCAAGCCTCCAGTTCGTCGAGCAGCGGCTTGCTCTTTTCCTGGCGCACGGCAAGGCGCTCTTCGGCGCTTTTGCCGTTGATGTCGCGCTCGATGTCAAACAGCGCATCGATGCGTTTGACCGCTTCCAGCGCCGTCGCAGAGACAGGCCTCAAGCCCTTGCCCCGCCGGGCACTGCGAGAGACATCGGCCAGCTCGAAGAACTTTCGCCGCGCATGGGCAAAACAGAAGGCTGGCGTTACCGGGATTTGTTTCCTGCTCCGGTCGAAGAGCGGATTGAAGCCATTGTAGCAATCGGCCTGCAGGATGCCGGTGAACTCGGCCAAATGTCGTTGCGGATGTTCGCCACGCCGGTCGCTGGAGGCGTAGAAGACGGCAGCCGGCGGCGACTGCCCGCCAAATGGCCGGTCGTCGCAAACGTAAGTCCATATGCGGCCGGTAATGCACTGCCCCTTGGCCAGGATCGGGATGGTGGTGTCATCGCCGTGGAGGCGCTCGGCCGCAAACACGTGGGTTTCGATCATATCGAAGAGTGGCTTGACGGCGGCGCTGACGTAGCCAACCTGGTCGGCGAGCGTCTGGGTTGACAGATCAATCCCCTCGCTGCGGAACCGGCGACTTTGGCGGTTCAGGGGCTGATGCTCGGAGAATTTGTCGAAGACGATCGTGGAAAGAAGGTTGGGGCCAAGGAAGCCGCGCGACGTGGCATGGAAAGGCGCCGGCGCCTGGCTGATGCAGCCACAGTCCCGGCAGGTAAATTTCTCCCGGACGGTTTCGACGATCTTGAAGCGGCGCGGGACCTCCTCCAGCGTCTCGGTAGTATCCTCACCAAGCTTCGACAGACGCTCGCTGCCACAATGGGTGCAGGCGGTCGGCGCGTCGACGACGAGACGTTCGCGCTCAATATTTTCTGGCCAGGGTTTGCGCACCGGGCGCTTGCGGGTGAAGGCACGAACGGTCTGTGTTTTCGCTGAGGCCGCCTCTGACGCAAGCTCATCCTCGGTCGCATCAGCGACCAGTTCCTCAAGCTGCAATTCCATCTGGTCGATCAGCCGCTGGGTGCGCTCCCGGCTCGGACCGTGTTTGTCGCGCTCCAACTTGGCGATCAGCAATTGCAGATGGGCGTTGAGCGCCTCAATGCCGGAAAGTTTTGCTTTTGCACTGCTCGCTTCAGCCTCAGCGCGTATCCGCGCCTCGCGTTCCGCCAGCAACGCGGCGTGGGCGCTGGCAAGATCGTCCGGCAGTGAGAGAGGCGGCAACGACATGCTGTCATAGAAGCATATTTATCCAACAAATTCAATGCAAAAGACGTTCAAACCCGCGTCGGGCGCCAGGTTTCCTGAGGGGCTCGCCAGTCAATTCCGGACAGCAAATAAGAAAGCTGCGCCGGCGTGATTGCCACCGCGCCGCCCTCTACATTCGGCCAGATAAACCGGCCGCGTTCCAATTTTTTCGTGAACAGGCATGCGCCCTGGCCATCATGCCAGATCAATTTTACCAGATCACCTCGGCGGCCCCGGAAGCAGAACAGATGACCGCCCAGCGGGTCATGCTTCAACACTTCCTGCACCCGAAGGGCTAGCGAAGGAAAGCCGCACCGCATGTCTGTATGTCCGGTCGACAACCAAACCTTGACACCCGTTCCCATCGGAAACGGGTTCATCGCAACGTCTCCAGACCCCGCATAATCCGCAGCAGGACGTCCACGTCGACATCCCGACCGACGATCACACGCCGGTCGTTCGCACTCACCACCTCCATGCGACCGTGGTCGCTGACAGGCGGCGGCACAGCGACAGTCGCCGCAGGTGGCGTGTTCGCAACAACCGGCTCGGCAACGACGATCGCTGGAACAAACCCGTTTGTCGAGCGGTGGACAAGCCGTCCTTCCCGGGCGGCCCTGCGCCAGGCATTCAACTGCCAGCGCGTGATCCCATGACGCTGCGCCGTGGCCGTCACCTGCCGCGGGCCGTTATAACTCTCAGCCACAATCGCTAGCTTCGCTTCATCCGTGAAACGCCGGCGACGCCCGCTATCGACAATCTCCATCCGGCTAAAATGCCCGGTGAGATCATTCATCAAGTCCATGTGTGAAGCACCGTCTATATTGCCGTCTATATAGACAGAGCATCCACACTCTCACTCACTCCACAATGCGGCCCAACTCGGATGCGTAC
>NZ_LWBS01000082.1 GCF_001652265.1 Rhizobium leguminosarum | reverse complement strand
GGCTCAACATCGAGACCTGCGTAACGCCGCCATGCAAATCTGGAACAAAATCGCGTGTGTCGCCGCAGCCTGACAGCCGTCCCGGCCAGCTATCGCTGCATCAATCCGCTGATAACTTTACAGTGCCGTATTGATCCTACGCCGTACCAGAGCTTCAGACGCAGTAGATCTTCATCGAAAAGTTCTCGACCCTCACGCCCGAAATGTGCCTCGATGATCCGCTTGTCGATTGCATTGTGTACCGACTTCAGAGCGATCTCACTCAGAGCTGCGGCTTCGGCGGGCGTGTAGGCGCGTGCTGCGGTGGCCATAATCATTCTCCTTGTGGAGAATATATATATAGTGAATGCCGCTCACCGTAAAGATCAACCACTCAGTTTGGGGTTGGCCATAGCGCGTGCGCAATGATCTCAGCGGGATAGCGGTGGCGACGATAAAGCGGATCACGAGCAACTTCTGACATGGCCCATGTACGCACATCTTCATCAGCCGTCGGTTAACTTTACGGTGCGCACGGAAGAGCTTCTTAAGCTTTGTGTTGGCGCCGCTTCCAATCTTTATGAGGTGCGTCGCCTCATCATCGATTGGAGATAGTAATTCTGAAGCTGATATCCGCACTGTGGGCTGTCGTGAAGCTAGGCCCGACGCCGAACGCGGGGTTCTTCTCCCGGCCGAGCAGTGAGAATCAAGGCGCACGAACGCATTACAAGTCGCGCGCAGATCTTATCAGCCGATTGGAGTTAACAATTCGTGTCTCCTTTGGAAGATCCGAATAGGCGCCGCCGCGAAGGCCGGGAGGTCGATTACATCGCCTGGAGCACGGGAGACGGACGTACTCAAACGAAAAAACCCGGTGCGGGAGGAGGTGCACCGGGCTCTTGATTGTGACCGACAGCTGGGAGGAGGAGCGCTGCCCGTCTGATCGTCGCGGCTCGGGAGGAGGTGAACCGCGTCGATATCAGGAGGGTAATGTTGCATTGCACCAATGTCAACATTCCCTATGTTGCATCGCAGCACTTTCAGTGCCCTAGCAGCGCCGCGAGAGCGCGAGCTTTCCGCGCGCCGCCGAAGCTGAGAAAGGCCGATCGAAACCGGTCGCTCTCAATATTGTTTTTCCGTGGAGCAAATTAGGCCTGGAGATTGTCCGCCGACATCTTGCCGGACTTACGGTCCTTGACCAGCTCATAGGTAATCTTCTGGCCGTCGTTCAAACCGCGGATGCCGGCCCGTTCAACCGCGGAAACGTGAACGAACACATCCGGGCTACCGTCGTCCGGCTGGATAAAGCCGAAGCCTTTTGTTGAATTGAACCATTTTACTGTACCAGTCGCCATCGCGAGCTCTCCAAATTATGCCGTCAGACCTCTCTGGCGGAATTGCATCGTATCGTTTGCGATACGCCGGAGGAAAATAGGAGGTTTGCCGGCGAGTGCAAGTCTGTCGATTGCCGCTAACACGTTCTGCTGCCGTAGATCGACATCTCTGGTGATCTGTTCCGGATGTTCGCTAGGTGGTGTGACGGAGCACTGTTGCATGGATCAGACTTTGGACGAGGCAACCCTATCCACCGCATTTTTCATGCAACGCGCTCGAACTTGGGCCGGCCAAATTCTGTCATCCTGTTAAGAACACGGACGCCAATCTTCGCTTCAGTCTTCTGATTGTCAAAATGTCGTGCTTTGAGTTTGGGCCCGGTCACAGCCTTCCATCGACCCATCTGGGTCTCAGCGCGACTGCGCTTGTTGTAGCCGGTGGATTTCTGCCATGCCATCCGCCCTTTGGTCTGGATTTCTGCAATATGGCGATCGCGGACAGATGGAACCGGCACCGATTGAGGGCTGGCAACGGCAGTCTTGGGAGGTGGGATAATGACCTCCACGATCTCACCAAAGCGTGTCGCCAGAAGATCTCGGCTTGGCGTTCCATCATAGGCGCCGTCGGCAATGAACTTCTCGACGGCGCCACCGATCTGGTCCCAGAAGTCCTGGTAACGCTGTCGGATCGCCGACATCATCCACGTCAGATCGGACAAACAATCTCACCACTGACAAGATTGAGACCAAGGTGCAGTTTGCGCCATCTTTTGCGTTTGGCCTTGTTTTGTGCTTGTTTTCCAGCCACTCGCCCTCGCCGAAGACCTTCAAGCCGGTGCTGTCGACAACCAGATGGACCGGACCTGATGTTGTGGCTCGGGACTTTGTCGACGGCAACGCCAGCCCTTTGCTCCGGCGAGACAGGGTGGAGACGTCAGGCACGGCAATATCGAACCCCATCAGCGCCGCTGTCATTGCTCACATTAGCGGTAAGAACCGCTCAGCCGAGCTTTGGCGCCTGGAGGAAAACGACGCAATCGTGAAGCGCTCTTAAGCGTGCGTCCTGCTGATAACTCTGAATTCGGCATAAGATGCCCGAGAGCATTGCGCCGCGGCCGAGAACATCGGCATCCGGTGTGAAGATGCGATGGTCTGGCATTGCGGCGATGGTTGTTTTGATCTACCCAATTGCTGCCTTTGTCCTTGGATTCCTGGGATCCGGAACGCCGATGGTATACATCAACCCCTGGATCGCGCCGGTTGAGTGCTTGACCTGACGTATGGCCAAGAGATCCGCCACCACGTCGGGGATCTGCCCTGCATTCCATCGGGTACTGTCACATTGATTGAGCTGTAAGGAAATTGAGATAGCAGCGCACCCATGACCGTGAGTGCACCGACCGACAAGAACCACCGCTATCCGATCGAAATCGTAGCCCGT
>NZ_LWBS01000081.1 GCF_001652265.1 Rhizobium leguminosarum | reverse complement strand
CCCGAGCCCGATCAGATGATGGGCCAGCTGGTTGGCATCGGCATTGAGCGCGCCATAGGAGATCGACTGCTCTTCGAAGACCAGTGCGACCGCGTCGGGCGCCCGGCGCACCTGCGCCTCGAACAGCTCATGCACGCAAAGATCCAACGGATAGTCCGCTTCCGTCCGGTTCAACTCCTCCAGCAGGTAACTACGCTCCTCAGCCGGAAGAATGTCGAGCTCGCGCACCGGCCTATCGGCATCGGCAACCATCGCCCGCAGCAGCGCCAGCAGATACCCACATTGCCGCTCGATCGTCGCCCGGTCGAACAACGCCGTCGCATAACCCAGAGTCCCATCGATGACCTCGCCTTGCTCTCCCAGGTTCAGTTCCAGTTCGAACTTGACCTGATCAAGCCCCTCGCCCGCAGCCTCTACCCGCAGCCCCGGCAGGTCCAATGACCCGACGGTGTTGTTCTGCCAGGCCAGTCCCACCTGGAACAACGGCGTGCGATCGAGAGCCCGGGGCGGCTGGACGATCTCCACCACCTGCTCGAACGGCAGGTCCTGATGATCCTGTGCAGTCAAGGCCGCGCGCCGCGCCCGTTCCAGGAGATCTGATACACTCGGCTCGCCGGACAGATCGATTCGAACCGCCAGCGTGTTGACGAAGAAACCGATCAAATCCTCGAGCTCGCGGTGACGACGATTGGCCGTTGGCACACCGATCACGATATCGTCCTGCCCGGACAGGCGCGACAGCACCGCAGCCCAGGCCGCCAGCACCGTCATGAACAACGTCGTGCCATGCTGCCGGCTCAGCCGCCTGAGCCCGCGCGTCAGAGCCCGATCGATGACAACCGGCACGCTGGCTCCGGCAAACGACTGCTGTGCCGGCCGCGGTCGGTCCGTCGGCAGCGCCAGACGGGCCGGGGCGCCAGACAGGGTGTCGCGCCAATACTGCGCCTGACGCTGCAGCCGCTCGCCGGACAACCATTGCCGTTGCCAGGCGGCATAATCCGGATACTGGATCGCCAGCGGCGGCAAAGGATCGTCCTCTCCAGCCTCAAACGCGCGGTAAAGGCTGCTAAGCTCGCGCACCAGCACTCCCATCGACCAGCCGTCCGAGACTATGTGATGCTGCGTCAGCAGAAAGACGTGCTCCTCATCCGCCAGCCGGATCAGCCGGCCGCGGATCAGCGGCTCGCGCGCCAGATCGAAAGGCGTGCGCGCCTCTTCTTGGCACAGATCCAAAAGCGCGGCTTGCGCATCCGGCCTGTCCCGCAGATCGTGCTCGACCAACGGCAATCCCCTGTCCCCGGACAAAATCTGGACCTGCGGTTCATCCTCTCCGGCAACGAACGTGCAGCGCAGCGCCTCGTGACGGGCAAACAGGCGGTCAAGGCTGCGCCGCCAGGCGACACCGTCGAGCCTGCCCTGCAGTCGCCACCCCAGGGGAATGTTATAGTTCGTGCTGTCTTCGTCCAACTGTGACAAGAACCAGAGACGCTGCTGCGAATAGGACAGCGGAAGCGCACCATCACGGCTGATTTTCGGGATCAGTGTGGCTTTTAGGTTGCTGCCTCGACTTCGCGCTCTGGCCAGGGAAAAGAGCTTAGCTAAGCCGTCTGAATCCAGTTCCTCTAATTGGTCGATGACAAAATGCGTCATTTCAGACTCCTAGAAGAAAGCAGTTTCTGAAGTTGGTGAGCCTTGGTGCACGGATCGTTTAGCGGTCGTGGTGTAGGCGATCAGGCAGCCTGAATAACCGATCTGTGACCTTGATGCCTTTGAAACATAACGCCGCCCGGCTGCCATCGCATCGGCAGGATGAAATTCGAGGTGACGAACTGGCCGGAATATGAGGCGGAGTTACGGTGACGTGGCAGCTTGCCCCTGTGGCTGACACCCGAGGCGCTTGCCATGTGGCTTGCTCCATGTCAAGAGAAGTGAAGATTTGACCACGCATATTGCCTCACCGGGAGATGTTACCGAACGTAGCAAGCGTCAGGAAGCCCGCATCACTTGCCGCCTCGGCGGCAGGTGATGCGGGCAAGCTCTTGATCCAACCACCATCCAAGTTGACCAAGCCAGCCATTTCCATGCGCCAAGCCTTCGCCAGCCGTTGCACCATTCTGATATTCTTTGCTTTGAAGCGAGCCGGATCGATCTCAGTCAAGCGCTGCAGCACACCGGCTGCCGAGAGAGCTGGCTCGTCCTTCAGCCATTCCTTGATCTGCGCCTCGAAAGGTTCATACATGCTGGGTCTTTTGGGCACGCAAAGCCTCTGCATATTTCGCGATGGCGGAGCTCGACCGCCCCTACAAGCGATACATGACAACTCCTCCCGACAAGGGCCGCGCCCACAAAGATTGTGCGGTACGACCGATGATATCGAAGCGCACAACCCGGGCCTTCGATACCCGCGCCAGCATGCTGAATTCAGAAAAGTCTGGCGCGGCACATTTCGCCGCTCGCGCGCGAGAGCATATCTCGCCCCCCGCGAAACGAGCGCTGCTGCCGCTGCCGAGAAGATGCCGAACCGGGCGCCGATGGCAGATACAGACGTCGTACGCAGATCTTGATCGCCGGGCAGCTTTCGGGTCGGTTCACTTTCTCGGGCAGCGTCGGGGCAGGGCCGGTTTTAGTCGCCGATTGCGAAGCGGGCAATTGACCAGATGAAATCCGTCTGCATGGCAACGGCAGCCTGGTCGAGCTTGCCGGGATTGGTCCAGAACCAATTCGGATCCGGCGCGCCATTAGGGCTGCAGGAACCGGATGGATTGGGGCAGAGCGCCGGGATCGGCGGATCGACGAATCCTGC
>NZ_LWBS01000080.1 GCF_001652265.1 Rhizobium leguminosarum | reverse complement strand
GCGTCATAGGCGATCTTGTGATAGCGCGTTGGCGCGCCGGGGCGGCCGTGCTCCAGCCTGTTCAAGGTGGATTTGCCGGCAAGGACTGCACAGTCCTGTCGCTTCGGCGTCAGCCGCTCCGACAGCAGCGCAAGCACCGGGTCGTGGCGCAGCGTGTCGTGATCATCGACATCCTCGTAGCCCAGCGCGATCGCCGCAATGCGCTGCCCGACCAGCGTGCGGGTGCTGTGGACCGTGCACTTGCGATCGCGGCCATCAACGAAGCAGGCGGCCACCCGGTCGAACAGCCCGATGGCCGCATCGACGTGACGAAGCAGCAGCGCACCGGCATCCGAGGTGATCGCGCCGCCGTCGAAACCAGCGACGACTTTGTGGCCGTCGAAGCCTTTAAATTCCAACTGCGCGGAGATACAGTCTGTTTGCATCGGGGCCTCCTTAGCGAATCTGGTAAGCCTTTGTAGCAAAAGCAGTTTCTCAGATTCGCAGCCCCGATGCACCCCTTACTTTGAGAGATTCGGGCTAAAACGCCGGCCATGACGGCGCCTGGCATGCCGCGGCCGACGTCTGGCACGATGTTCCGGCAGATGTCGCCACAGCTTGATCGCATGGCCGTCCGAGGAATAGGCGAACTTATAGATCGTCTCATGGCTGACGGAGATCGGATGGCGCTCAAGCTGCAATCGGCCAGCGATCGGTTGTGGCGACCAGCCATGCATGATGCGCTCGATCACCGATTGGCGCAGCTGCGAGAACCGGGCAAGTTTGCGCAGCTTGGCACGCCGTTCTCGCGCCATGTCATTGGCCATCACGCAGTAGTAACCGTTGAGGTCGGGCATCTCACCATCCTCGAACGTATTGCGGCGCAGCTCACGGAAAATGGTTGAGCGATGTCGGTGCAGCTTCTCGGCGATCACGTCAACGCTGATCCCAGCCGTACGCCAGCGAGCAATCTTGCGGCGTTCATCCAGGTCGATATGGGAGTAGGTGTGTCTCATTGCGCTTTCCTTGCGAGCGATAACCCATTGGCATCTTTCGCAAGTCGCATATGTGGACGGTCTCCTTCTCACAAGGGGATAGGTACTATGTGATCTGATCGCTTGCGCTCATATGTCCGGCCTGTTGATGCGGCTGCCTATGACCGCTGGCCAAGATGGTTTCCGCAACGAGGGTTCCTAACACTTCAGCGGCTTTGAAAGCCTCTGCGACTTACGGAGTGTCTCTCGTCTTAGACCGATCGATAACACCATCTACCTGTCCTTCTGCAAGATGTGTCAGCGATGAAGGCGAGGTTGGTTCACCCAGCCTGAACCGCTAATCGAGATGCCGAATATCCCGAATAAGCTTCGCCGCTGACGAGTAGTTTCCAGGCAATGCGAGCCATTTTGTTGGCAAGAGCGACGGCCGCCAGCATTGCGGGTTTGCGTTTGATCAGCGCCATAAGCCATGGCGAGATTTGGCCTCGACCCAGACGGGCGTGTCGGACCACGTTCGTGGCGCCAGACACCAGCACACTTCGCAGGGCTTCGTCGCCCGCATGCGTTATCCCACCGAGACGCCTTTTGCCGCCGCTCGAATGATCTTTCGGCGTCAAACCAATCCACGCGGCAAAATCACGACCGGATTTGAAGCCTTGGGGATCGGGTGTCTTCATCACAATAAGTGCTGCACCTATCGGCCCTATTCCCGGAACCTTTATTAAGCGGCGGATCATCTCGTTCTCATGGCGCCAGTCATCGAGCTTATCGTCGACCTCTGCAATCCGCATCTGCAAGTCGCGATATTCCTGTGCGTGGAGGGTGAATAGCTCGCGCGCCAGTGCAGGCAGGGAACTATCTGCTGCAATACGCTCGAACAGATGGTCGAGCCTGGATATTCCTTTGGCCACCGTCAGGCCGAATTCGGTGGCATATCCCCGGATTGCATTGCTAAGTTGGGTACGATTACGCAACAGCCGCTCACGCATGCCGAGCAACATCAGAACCGCCTGATTGTTGGGTGTCTTCACCGGAACGAACCGCATCGTCGGCCGGCTCATTGCCTCGCAAACGGCTGCCGCGTCAGCGGCATCATTCTTGTTCCGTTTGACATAGGGTTTCACGTACTGTGGCGGGATCAGCTTTACCTGATGGCCAAACGATTGCAGTAATCGCGCCCAGTGATGCGAGCCGCCACAGGCTTCGATGCCGACCAAAGTTGGCGAAAGCTTTTGAAAGAAGCTTACCATCTGAGTGCGACGCAGCTGGCGGCGCAAGACAACGTTTTCCTCTGCATCAACCCCGTGCAGCTGAAAGAGATGCTTGGATGTATCCATACCAATTCGAGCAATGTGTTCCATAGGACGGCTCCTTTGCTAAAATCTCTCTGGCCTGACATTCGCACATTGCGATGCCAGATGAGAGACCGTCCACACCAACACTTCATCCTTGAACCCACCCGGCTACAACATTTGTGGCGGGGAAGTTGGAATGTCCGTTTGTGTGCAAAGTAGAAGTGTCACTTTGGGCGCGTCTTCAGCTATTTAGAAATGCGACACTCGGCATGTCCACTTGCGCTTAGGCAAGCCCCCGACCGGACCGGCTGGACCGGGTTGCAAGGGAAGGGAGGGGGCGGGTGAGATGCTCCCCTTCGGCTTTAGCTTTGACAGTTGGAGCAGCCAGTCATTCCGCCGCATCGAGGTCAGCGAGCGCTTGTCGCCGTCGGGCAATGACGGCGGGATCGTTCATGAAATCCTTCCGCCGTCCCGGACCGCGAGCACGTCGCACATAGCCGTTCTTCTCGCTGTTGGTCTTTACATCAGGCTGCGACTGC
>NZ_LWBS01000079.1 GCF_001652265.1 Rhizobium leguminosarum | reverse complement strand
TGAGCTGTCAGCCGGAGCGGTAGGCCGATCGGCGTACGAGCAAGCGATGGAAACCCTGAATTCCACGAATGTGGAGGTAATGGACATCATATCCGAGGTTTGGGGCCGTCCCCCGATGTATGTGTCGAGGGCTTCGCCGAGTGCAGGTAAGGCGAGCTCCTAATCTAGGGACTTAGCAAGTGAGCCCACGCACGCAGCGCCTACGCTTCATGTTGTACGAACCGGCTGAGCTGTTGAAGGCGGCCTAGCGCCATGGCGGAGGCGGAGACTACGAAGCAGACATTCTTTGAGGAAATGGTTATATCATCGACGCGGCACGCCGCGTGCGTCTGGTGATTGCCGCCGGTCTCGAGGAAATCGAAGTCCATGGTCGCAGGTTCCGCCGACGAGAATGGCGCTAGGCGTCCCATGGTCGAAAACAGCGTCCGCGAGCCGCTCGGCCCGGTTATGATCGACATGATTGCTCGATGCCTACTTGCATAGCCGGGGGCATCCATAGGAAGGCCGCCCCAAACACCGCTACCGCCGAACCAATGTTGTTTCCGGCATACTCGATCGCGTGGATCGGTTTGACTGGCCTAACCCGACCGCGACTGTGACAATCTCAACTCCGCCGGCCTTATATTTCTTCTGCAGCTGTATCAGGTCGGGCATCGCCGATGGTCCGCGACAGGTGGCTCAAAATTCGACGGCGCGCACTTTCCCCGCTGGAAATTCGCGAGGGGCACGCCACGGCGTCAATTCTGCACTTTGCAGGAAGCCTGTGACGCCATGGACATGGACTAGACCATATTACTCTCCAAAATTATCTACTCGTGCGGATACGAAGCGACATAAAAAGGAAACGCTTCGAGCAGGCGTCGCGGCCCAAGCAAGTATTGTGGGCCGCTAGCGAACGCGATTGAACAAAGGGAGGACGTCTAACTCCTGGCACCCCTGGACGAAGCATGTCTTTGCTATTTCACCAAATTGACAAGATTGCGAATGACGTTGATATTTTTGTATTTTGTAATATCCTTCATTTAGACAATTGAAATAAAGAGTCTCAAGGGATCGGTAGCTTCTGAACCTTAGGAAATCGTTATACACTTCATCTGGATCTGCCGAGAGGATATATTTTATTGTCCGAGCGGTCATGTGATGATTAGGCTCCACAACGATCCGGTTTAGGTCCTTGATTGACTTAACAGCAGCAAAATTTAGCTCGGACTCTATGTTAGGCCGATCTCCCGTGTATCGAGCGAAATATAGGAAAAATGTTCTGTTTTCTAACTGCTGCTCGCGCATGAGATCGATCAACTTGTTCTGGTGGGTGCCAGTAATCTTCACGTCGTCGATAAACAGAAGACAACGACCTTCGAAATGTTGCGAGTTGAAGTAGAACCGATCACCAGCAATCAATGATTTGCGATCTTCTCCTGAAAGACGTCCGTAATCGTCCATGTAACTGATCTTTCGCGGGACAGTCGCATATTCCACATGGCTGCCTTTGGCATCAACGATGTAGTTGTTGAGGCGGTCTAGCAAATGCATCGTCATTACATTTGCTGCATTCGGAACGAAATTGAATGGCGACGGAATCATCAGGCAGCGGCTGTTCAGTATTGTGGATGCGTGTTGTTCGAAGAACGCGTCTGCAATCTGGTGGCCCATCTCGCGAGCGGCCTCGTCGCAACCAAACTTCAGACGCGAATATTGCTCCGGTCGAAAAGGTGCATCTTCGATTGATTGAAATTCATGAAGCGCAAACTCCTCAAACTGCGTCATAGACAGCCTCTTGAATGTCCTCAGATCTTCTCACCAGGGCACCGCGCATTCCAGCGCTGCGCGCACCTTGCAAATCGCAGATGGCGTCATCACCCACATGCAGGATGTTGTCGGCCGCAACGCCGCACGACTTGATGATTTTGTCGAAAAATGCCTCGTTTGGCTTTGCGTATCCAAGCAGGTCGGAATAAATTCCGAACCGAAATACGCATCCAAAGGTGCTCTCAAGAAAGTTGTGCATCGTAGTGCCACTAATAAAACTCGAGTTGCTACCAATTGATAGCGTATACCCGTCTTCTGCCAACGAATGGACTAACCTCACCGTCGTGTCTAAAACAACTGTTTTGCAATTCTCAAAAACCCGCTCGATCCAAGGAAGCGTCTTGAACGCTGCATTGTTTGCAAAACGCGTTCGCACAGGGAAAGACACGGGCACATTTGGAGAAAAATACCCGTGGCAGATCGAAATCAGTGTGGGATTTCATAGCCATGTGTTCGATCACTCGCAACAGCGACGCTGGCGAATTTATCAGTCAGGTCAGCGAGAAAGGCGCCTTTCAAGGGCTGATCCTGCTCACCTGCGGCGTTGGGCCACATCATCCGCTTCCTCGCACCGATCACTACCGAGGAAACCGCTTTCGGCACATCGCTCGCATTGCTTGCAGAGCGCGCAGGCCTGTCGACTGGTGTCTTCATGTTCGTGCTCTCCGAGGATTCCCATTTATCGGCACGAAATTCACGGAGAACGAGAAGGTGCGCAAGCTCACCTTCACCGGCGCGACCAGTGTCGGCAAGATCCTGATGCTCCAGGGCGCCGACGAGATCATGAAACGCGGCGCCGAGCTTGGCGGCAACGCGCCGTTCATCGTTTTCGATCGTGCGTCGCGACGAGTGAGAGCGTAGCGGACCACCTCGGCTGTCTTGGACTTGCCGGAGACCACTAATTTTCCGATTTATGGACCCCGAGCACGGCGGGTGTGGCCGACTACAGCGTACGCATCCGAGTTGGGCCGCATTGTGGAGTGAGTGAGAGTGTGGATGCTCTGTCTATATAGACGGCAATATAGACGGTGCTTCACACATGGACTTGATGAATGATCTCACCGGGCATTTTAGCC
>NZ_LWBS01000078.1 GCF_001652265.1 Rhizobium leguminosarum | reverse complement strand
CGAAAGACGCCATCCGCAGATATCTCTCATGCTCGGGCAATTTTCGCCCACAGGCTCATCGGCGCCGTGCGCAGTTCGCGATGGTGGCCGGAGGAGATGTCGTGGCGCGGGATTTGAAATAGGTTGGCGATCGGATCATGGATGGAGACGAAGCGTTGTAGATGTCGCTGTGACTTGAAGCGCTTCATGATCCGCTCTCGCCGCCGGACTGGTTGGTGAGAATTCTGGTTTTGTCGCAAACTTTTTAAAAGGCCGCAGAAGCGGCCATCGCTGGACACAGTTATGCAGCGAGTGCGGCGAATTGCTGAAATGCCGATTGGCCACTGGTTGAAAATTGGCGCTTGCGGATCATGTGAGCCACCTCGATACCATCCAGTGTTGCTGACGCAGACTGAAAGGATTTGAAGCCCTTCATGGGGCGGGTCAGCTTCTTGATAAACCGGTGGTCCTGCTCAATCGTGTTGTTGAGGTATTTGACCTGCAGGATCTCGATCAGCCAGAACCATCCATACAACAACAGAAGGCCGGGACCGTGATCGCCGCCGCCAGCGCCTGCGGATGGGCGACGCAGGCAATTCTTAGCAAGATCGATTCCGAAATTCCTGCTGCGCAAAGAGCCATCGACAACGCGCAAAGAAACAATGTGCCGAACTACAAAGAAATCGTCGACGACAAGACAAAAGTAAATAACGCATTTCTGGGGCATCGAGAAGAATTACCGCGATACCGCGCTCGCCTTGAACAAGGCGGCGAATCTGATGAGGCAATACCGCAGAAACGGCTGCAAGGCCGCCACGCAGTCCACACTCTGCGCCGACCTCGATCGTCGCAGAGCCATTGCGCAAGCCGAGGCTGAGCAGGCGCTACTTGCCTTCAACAATGACGGCAAGACGATGTCCGCCAACGTCAAGGAACTGGGTTACGACGTGAAATCTTGAATTGAATTTGCCCGTTCGAATCTTCGGCCGGCCCGTTGAAAGCAGTGGGCTGGCGTCAAACTCCATGGAAAATGAGGATCTACTACTCAATGTCAACAGGCAAAAAGAAATTGCTGCGCGTCCTTCTCGTATCGCTTACAGCTTTGGCGGTCTATTGCATTTACTGTATTTTCCAGTCGGATGAAATTGCGCCAACGGCCGAGGTGTTGCCTGCCGACCCTCAAGCTCCCGTTCGATTCGATCTGTTGAACCCGGCGCAATATGCATTGCAGGCCAAGGATTACGGGGGGCATCCCGCCTACGGCGCAGCGATGCTGGCGCGGGGATGCGCCAGCTATTTCGAATCTAGGAGCAATCACGACCAGGATCTGGCCGACGCCGCAAAACTGGAAAAAAGCGGCGACAGGAACTTCGAAGATCTTGTCGCCGCCACCGCTTTCAAGATTCGCACGATGGAGGTGCAGTGCAGCGGTGTCACCGCGGAAGACATCCGGAATTCCGGCGATTTGCTGCGCGAAGCCGCGGCCGCGGGGGATGTCAATGCCAAGGGCATTGTCTTGTTGGAGGATTTCCGCGCCGCAGATGCCGCCCGGGCCGAAGCCAAGCTGGCCAACAAGGCCTTCGACGTTGATCCCGCCGTTTACAAGGATTGGCTGAACGAAGCGGTGCATCTGACCGAACAGGCAAATCTGAGAGGCGCCCAGCTTGCCGCCTTGTTGACCGGCGTCAGCGCCTACGGGCAAAAAGACATGACTACATCGGACATGTGGTCCATGGTCGCCCAACAATCCAAAGGGGAGGCATTCGATTCCGGCAAATTCTCTTTCGAAACGGAGCCATACAACGAATTGAGCAGTGCAGAAAGAGCCGCAGCCACCGAGCGCGCAAAGAATGTTTTCGGCACGTGTTGCAACCAGCCTTCGGCGCAAGACCAGGAGGCACCCTGACAGAGTGATCGCCGCACCGGAGCGCGAGGAAATCGGACAGCTTCCGGCGCGCTGAATCTCGGATGGCAGGCCGTTAAGCCGCCTTCCTGGTCTTGGCGGCCGTCTTTTCAAGGCTGCCTTTCAGCGTGTTCGAGTAACTCCTGAGCATCAGTTTCTGTAGAGAACGGACCTTGGCGAGGTCTCACGGGACGCCCGGAAGGTACGCTGTCTCAGATTGCGAACGCGTCGATTGACCTGCCGCCAGTTGATGGCATTCCAATCGGTCTGTCCCTTGGTTCCGTTTGCAGAGGATTTCCGCACCTAACTTTTCCCTCGGTTAACAATCATCACAACGTCTTTGGGCGGTTCACCAGACCCACGTCAGCAGCCTTTCGGCTCGGGCATCGCCCTATCCGGCGGGTTATGGATTTCCCCGATCTTTCGATCTGCCGGCATTCGCATCTTGGGTCTTCCTGTTCCCGCTGGGCATTCGGCTTCCCTTGCGGTCCGCCTACTGACGAAATCACCAGTTCCCATCGGGGTTTCCGTGTTCCACATGAAGGAGCTGCGTTCGGGTCGGGCGCTCTCTGTACGCCGGGAAGCTCTCAGCGAGAATGGCACCGTCCGCCAGCGAGCGCAGGCGCGCCACACTGGCATCATGCGCCGGCGGCCCGAAACGGAAGGCATAGGTCGCATCGAAGAAGGCACCGAACAGCGCGGTGCAGGCAAGGCGCTCCGTATCTCTTGCCGCCAGCTTGAAGGCCCTGCTGCCGCTGACGACCTGCTGTTTTCCGCCGCGCAGGCAGACAACCTCGAGCTCGACGTCGAGCGCGGCATCCGTCTCGTTGACGACATGCACGTCGAGACCGTTCGTTCCCTCGTCAGTGAAGACCACCTGAACCGGCCGGAATGCACGGCGCATCGCATACCAGACCGGCTTCGGCTCTCCGGTGGAATCGATCACCCCCCAGCCGGGGCCGGGCAGCAAGTCTTGCAGCGTCCAGACGAGCGCGCCGTTGCAGGCGGAGCCCTTGCGCCGCCATTCGGCAAAAGTCTCCTCGA
>NZ_LWBS01000077.1 GCF_001652265.1 Rhizobium leguminosarum | reverse complement strand
AACGCCGCCGGGCTTGACGGAAAGCACCAGAACACCGTGCGCGCCTTTGTCGAGTTTGAACTTCTTGATCACGCCCTTGTTGATCGGCAGCAGCAGCGCATCGAGCGCCTTGGATATCATTGGCCCGGATTTCGCATGGGCCGCCGGCGGGTTTGCCGCGAAGGCGGAGTGAACCCCGGCAAACGGAGAAGCAATATGTGCGACGACGATCAGTGCTCGGAAGGCACGATACGAATTCTTCAAGACCATCTCCTGGGTTGGCGCGAACAAGCTCCTGCTTCGTTCCGCGCGGAGACGGTAGTCGACGGCTTCTAAAGATGTCTTAAGCAATGACCTAGAAAATAAAATATAGAAAACACTAAGTACTTCACTTGCTTGGTTCAATATTGGCGGCGTGGCGACCTCGGTGCAACACCAGCAGTAGCCACGCACGGATATCCGCTTAAACTAATAACACGGCGAATCTTCGCCGAGGTCCCTCGCAGCAGGCAGACCTCGTCATTGGCGGTCTGCAGGTAGTCGGGAATACGATTGAATGCCGAAGCACGGGCAAGCGCTGCCCCAACGCCTCGCACGCCGTGCGGCGGATATCGTACCGCGCGTACCATGGCTCTTGCCTGGTCGACGCTCTCGATCATCGGCACCAGCACTGATGCGTGCGCTCGGGCATGAGCGGTTTCATCTGATGGGGCACGATCGCGGTGCCCGTGTCGCGCATCGATTGGCCCTGGATCATCCGGCGGCGGTGGCCAGCGTCACGCTGATGGACATCGTCCCTACCGCCGTCCTGTTGGGCGATCTTCGCAGGAAGGTTGCTCAAAGCTACTGGCACTGGTTCTTCCTCGCTCAGCCCGCGCCTTTCCCCGGAGCGTATGATCGAGGCCAATCCAGATCTCTTTTATGAAACCTGCCTCTTTGGCTGGGGTGCGGCGGGTCCGCAGGATTTCGATGAGGAACAGCTTGCCGCCTACCGGGCTTCATGATTCCGAGGCACCGCGCGCTTGAAGCGCAAAGTCGAAGCTTGGGGTGACGACTTCCTCGCCAGCGTCATCGCTCGCTAATTAACTCACCTGATACCCCTGGAGGAGGCGGGCGCCGTGGGGCAGAGCCCGCTCCTCCCCACATCGGGAGTAGAGTCTGGAGGAGGGGATGGTTTTCCATCTCTATGCGACGGCACAGGGGCTTGGATTTAGCGAAACTGTCGTCGTTAAAAATGATGGGAGCGCCAGGCTCACGAATAGCCCAAGACGAATCTTGTCCGCATGAGATTCATCGGTGACCCTCCCAGGGCCCACCATAGCACAGGGTTTGCGGTTCAATTCCCATCAAGAGCGGGATGACCACCATTCGATCGTGGTCAGAAGTGCGACGCGAGGTGCTCCTGGGAAGATCTTTGAGACACTTCATGCCGATGACCTCGGCACAAGCCGTCCCCGCATGACAACCATTTCGGCATCGCGCTTGCCCGTTATCATTGCGACCATGGCGTTGATCATCTCGTCGGTGGGCTGTTCGTAGCTGGTTAGTTCGTAGGCAGGTGCCCCGCCGAGTTCGATATTGTCGAAGCCGACGACTGCCAAGTCTTGCGGAACCCCAAGACCGAATTCTCTGCGGGCAACGTCCATCGCTCCCAGCGCCAAAATATCATTTTCACACATCAATACATCGATGCGCGATGCGGGCGAAGTTGCGCTCAAATAAGTGCGTGCCGATTCGGCGCCGGCCCGGGCGCTGTATTTCTCCGCGGCCAATTCTGTGACGCCTTCGACACCTTTTCGTCGCCAGAAATTTGCATAGTGATGACGCCTGCCGAGCGCCGTCGACAGAGTCCTAGCTCCCGCCATAAATCCAGGACGGCGGTACCCCTTGTCGAACAGGTAATCGACGATCTCGCTGAGAGCGATTTCTGCATCGCAGGCAATCGCGGGAACGCCGGGGATTTGGCTGTCTCTCGCAAGAACGAACATCGGGGGGAAACCTCGGCCAAGCCGTCGATCACCCAGCGTTTCCTCGCGAAAGGCCGTACCGAATAGGATCACGGCATCGAATTGTCGTTGGTCAGCATTGATCAAGGCATGAACGTGATCGAAATGGCGGTTGATGTTGATCAATACCGTTAGCAGACCCTCCGCCTGCAGGCGCTCGGTCAACGTCTCCAGAACCGGAAGCTTATGCGGATTGGCGAAGTCGTCGACGAAGACGGCGACCTGATGGGTGGTGTTCGTCGCGAGACTGCGGGCAAGCAGGTTGGGCGAATAGTTCAGGGTCTCCGCCGCCCGAAGCACCTTTTGCCGGCTTGCGTCCGCAATGGACGCACCTGGCGTGAACGCACGGATGACGGTCCATTTCGACACGCCGGCGGCTTCCGCCACCTCTTTCGCCGTCGCCCGTTTGCGCATGACTGCCTCCTCTTGAATGGAATGAATATTCCACAAAAAAATAAAAATGGAATGGATGCTTGATTTTTGTTGACAATAAAGTAGTTTTGTCCAGCTTGCTACCGGGTGCAATGGGAGTTGCAACCGGTAGCATTCGCAAGTTCGCATGGAGCGGACTGTGTTTTGGGAGGGTAAAATGAAATTCGGTTTGAAATCGCTTCTCACGAGTGCGGCCGTTGCTGCTGTGCTCATGTGCTCTTCGGCAATCGCCAACGCGGCTGACATTCGCATCGTCGCCGTCACCCACGGCCAGGCCAATGATCCGTTCTGGTCGGTCGTCAAGAACGGCGTCAACGCAGCGGCGAAGGACATGGGTGCCAGCGTCGATTATCGCGCTCCGGAAACCTTCGACATGGTGTCGATGGGGCAGCTCATCGATGCTGCCGTCAATCAGAAGCCCGATGGGCTTATCGTCTCCATTCCAGACGCCTCGGCACTCGGTCCATCCATCAAGAAGGCTGTCGCCGCCGGTATCCCGGTTATTTCCATCAATTCCGGTTCTGACGTTTCAAAGGAGCTGGGAGCACTTCTCCATGTTGGCCAGGACGAATATACCGCCGGCAAGGCCGCCGGCGCGAAGCTGCATGAGCTGGGTGGCAAGGAAGGCCTGTGCGTGAACCAGGAGGTCGGCAATGTTTCGCTCGATCTGCGCTGCAAGGGCTTTGCCGACGGTTTCGGCGGCAAGGTCACGGTACTACCCGTCAGCAACGATCCGGCAGATGTCCGCGCGAAGGTCAAGGCGGCGCTGAGTTCCAATACTGCCATCGACACTGTCATGGCGCTCGGTGCCGGCACTGCCGGCGAGCCGTCACTGACTGCCGTCGAGGATGTCGGAATGACCGGCAAGATCAAGGTGGCGACATTCGACCTTTCCGCTGATTTCCTGAAGGCCGTGGCCGATGGGAAGGCAGCTTTCGCGATCGATCAGCAGCAGTTCCTGCAGGGCTATCTGCCCGTCGTATTTTTGGCCAACTACGCCAAATACGGGCTTATCCCGGGGGGGAATGTTCCATCAGGCCCGAACCTTATCACCAAGGAAAAGGCTGCCCAAGTTGTGGATCTTTCCGCCAAGGGCATTCGCTAACCGGAATTGCCGTAAGGCATTCTCCCAGACTCTCCTCCTCCTAGTGGGGAGGAGGTTTGGCTGACCGAGCGCGCTGCCGAACAGCGCCCCGCCACCCTAAATTACGATCCAGTCGGAGGAGTTATGGCTTCGCTTGAGCAGAGAACGGCAGCTGCGCCGAAGACCGATGAGCGCGTCAAACAAGTGAGTTTTCTGACGCATATGATGCGGCGGCCAGAGCTTGGTGCCGTGGCAGGCCTTGTTCTCGTCATCGTCTTTTTCTTTCTCACCGCAGATTCGACGATGTTTTCGCTTTCCGGCCTGATGACCATCATGGCGCCGGCCTCGCAATTGGGAATCCTTGCCATTGCAGCAGCGCTTCTGATGATCGGAGGAGAGTTCGATCTGTCGATCGGCTCGATGGTGGCCTTTGCTGGACTGATCTTCGGCGTCATCCTCACGAATTTCGGCCAGCCGCTTTCGGTTGCCATCGTCATGACGATGCTCTTCGCCGCGTTCATGGGAGCGATCAATGGGCAAATCGTCATTCGCACGCGCCTTCCGTCCTTCATCGTGACCCTGGCATTCCTCTTCATTCTCCGTGGCCTGACGCTCGTCGGCCTGAAATGGGCGACGGGCGGTTCGACGCAGCTTCGCGGCATCAGCGACCGTGTCAAAGACAGTCCGCTGCTTGGCTTTTTTTCCGGCGATGCGCTGAAGGGCGCATTTGTCTGGCTCGCGGAGCACGATCTGATCGACAAGTTCCCCAACGGCATGCCGAAGGTCACGGGCGTCCCGGTCTCCGTATTGTGGTTTGTCGCGCTTGCGCTGGCTGCGACCTGGGTCCTCCTGCGCACCCGCATGGGCAACTGGATCTTTGCCGCCGGCGGCGATCCCAATGCGGCGAGAAACTCCGGCGTGCCCGTTCACAGAGTTAAGACCGGCCTGTTTGCGCTGACAGCATGCGCGGCAGCTCTGGTTGCCATCATCACCGTGCTCGATGCTGGCTCGACTGACGCCAGACGCGGCTTTCAGAAAGAGTTCGAGGCGATCATTGCCGCCGTCATTGGTGGGTGCTTGCTGACAGGCGGCTATGGTTCGGCGATTGGCGCCTTCTTCGGCGCGATCATCTTCGGCTCGGTCTCGATCGGCCTGACCTACACCAAATTCGATTCCGACTGGTTTCAGGTCTTCCTGGGCTCGATGCTGCTGCTGGCCGTTCTCTTCAACAATTTCATCCGCCGCAAGGTTACCGGGGAGCGCTGATCATGTCTGATATCAACAATCGAACGCCGATCATCGAAGTGACCGATATCATCAAGCACTACGGCTCCGTGATTGCGCTCAACGGCGTGTCGATGCAAGTGTCGGCCGGAGAAGTACTTTGTCTCCTCGGTGACAACGGCGCGGGCAAATCCACCTTGATCAAGACACTCTCCGGCGTCGTCCGCCCAAGCGGAGGTTCGTTCCTGGTCGAAGGCAAGCCGGTCAATTTCCGCAGTCCGCGCGACGCGCTCGATGCGGGGATTGCGACTGTCTATCAGGACCTTGCCATGATCCCGCTGATGTCAATCACCCGTAACTTCTTCATGGGGCGGGAGCCTCGCAAAGGCTTCTTCCCTTTCCGTCACCTGGACCTTACGCATTGCAACGACGTCACGCGTGAAGAGATGCACAAGATCGGCATCGATATCCGCGATCCCAATCAGGCAGTAGGCACCCTGTCGGGGGGCGAACGCCAATGCGTTGCGATTGCGCGTGCGGTCTACTTCGGCGCCAAGATCCTCATTCTCGATGAGCCGACTTCGGCGCTCGGCGTGGCGCAAACCTCTATGGTGCTGAAATACATCCACCAAGTTCGACAGAGCGGTCTGGGCGTCATTTTCATCACCCACAATGTCCGCCATGCCTATGCCGTCGCGGACCGTTTCACCATCCTCAATCGCGGCCAGACGCTTGGCACCTTTGGTAAGGCTGATATCGCGATGGATGAGCTGCAGAACCTCATGGCCGGCGGCAAGGAACTGCAGCAATTGTCCGAAGAACTCGGCGGCACGATCTAGCCGGCTTGCTTCCGAGGCGGCGTTCGATTGGTTTTCAAGGGCCGTCGCCGCCTTTCACTCAATCATCAATCATGGAATACGGTCATGAACGACGGCTCGCCGAATGCCTCATCCCCCTTCACGCTCGCGGTCTGTGCCGAGATGGTCTTCAAGTCGCTGCCCGTCGTCGATAGGCTCAAGCGCATCACCGAACTCGGCTTTCACGCAGAGATCTGGGATTGGACGAAACATGACATCGCCGCCCTTGCAAGATCAGGAGCGGTCTTCTCGTCAATGACGGGCTATGTAACTGGCACGCTCGCCGATGACGCGGGCGCAGACGAACTGCTGCGAACGGCCAAGCAATCGATCCCGATCGCCAGAGAGCTCAATTGCCCGCGCCTCAACCTGCACGGGACCGGTCTCGACGGCCAGGGTCTGCCGGTGGTCAAGGCCGACAAGGTGACGGGCGCCATGTGGCTCAAGGCGCGCGATACTCTTAGCCGCATCGCCGACCTCGGAGAGAAAGAGGGCGTCACTTTCGTGCTCGAAAACCTCAATGAAGCAGTCGATCACCCCAAGACACCGTTTGCCAAGGCCGAAGATACGCTTGCGCTCGTTTCGTCGGTAAACCGACCGGCGCTGAAGCTCAATCTCGACCTCTATCACGCTCAGATCGGCGGAGGAAACCTGATCGAGCTATGCCGGCGCGCTCTGCCCCATATCGGCGAAATCCAGGTGGCGGATGTTCCGGGCCGCATGGAGCCGGGTACCGGAGAGATCAACTACAAGGCAATTGCTCGTGCGCTCAAGGATATGGGCTATCGCGGCACGATCGGCATGGAGGCCTGGGCTTCCGGCGACGATGAGACGGCGCTTGCCCGTTTCCGCGACGCGTTCACGGTTTGAAGATTTCGATAGTCAACACTTACACGTCATGGAGAAATATCAATGATCAGGTTTGGAGTGATCGGCGCCGGCCGGATAGGCAAGGTGCATGCCGCGACTATTGCGGCGAACCCGAAGGCGAAACTCGTCTATGTGGCGGATGCCTTCAAGACATCGGCAGAGGCGCTTGCCGCGCAGACGGGCGCCGAGGTTGCCGATGCGGAGGATGTCATCAAGTCCTCAAGTGTCGATGCGATCCTGATTGCGACACCGACCCCCAGCCACGCCGATCTCATCGAAGCGGCCGCGAAGGCCGGCAAGGCAATCCTCTGCGAAAAGCCGGTGTCCCTGTCGGTCGAGCGCATCAATGCCTGCCTCGACGTCGTCGAGAAGAACAAGTCGACCTTGATGATCGGCTTCAATCGCCGGTTTGACCCGAATTTCGCCAGTGTGGAAGCGCGCCTGCGCCGCGGCGATATCGGCGAAATCGAAATCGTGACGATCACCAGCCGGGATCCCGCGCCGCCGCCGGCCGATTACGTCAAATCCTCCGGCGGTCTGTTCCGCGACATGATGATTCATGACTTCGACATGGCCCGCTTCCTCATGGGGGAAGAATTCGTCGTCGTGAATGCACTTGGCTCCTCGCTCGTCGACAAGGCGATCGGGGCCGAGGGCGATGTGGATACCGCCGCCGTGCAGATGCAGACGGCGTCCGGGCGCATTGCCGTCATCACCAATTCGCGCCGGGCGACTTATGGCTACGACCAGCGCATCGAAGTCCACGGAGCTGCCGGCATGCTTGCGGCGAGGAATATCCATGCAACCAGCGTCGAGCTTTCCAATGCGAATGGTGTTAGCGGCGATCCCGTCCAATATTTCTTCCTCGAACGCTACGCCCAGGCCTACGCCAACGAGATCAATGCTTTCATCGATGCGATCGACAGCAGCAACCGCTCACCGAGGCCCGGCGGACTCGACGGCCTCCAGGCTCAGAAACTGGCGGAGGCCGCCACCGTCAGTTGGCAGACAAGAACGCCCGTGCAGGTCGATTAACAAGCTTTGATGCGATGCGGCCATGTTCTAACATTGTCGCATCGCCACCGGGGATGACGTGCCGCCTTCCAATATGCATCCGGGTCACACCGAGATTGCCGGAAGACGGATCTTTGGAAGGTGAAGCGCAATGCTACAGGATAGAGACCATCGTCCTCCCGCGACACTGCAGGAACTGAAGTACCTGATCGCCAAACGGCAGATCGTCTTTCCAAACAGTCTCGAAAAGGTTGCGAGGCAGATTATAGAACGGCCGGAAATGATTGTATTCGAAAGTGCCGCTGTGATTGCGCGCAATTGCAAGGTTTCTCAATCGACGGTTCACCGACTTGCACAGCACATCGGGTTTCGAACATTGCGCGAGTTTCGCGCGATGATAAGAGATCATCTTCGCAAGATTTCCGCAAATCATCGCTAGGGGGCTGTCTGGCCATCCTTGTTCGACGAATGGCCGTTCCGCATGAGGTCTCAAGGCTACCGGCATCGAGGCCGTCGAAGCCCGTTGCCTCTACCAGTTCGATGACGCGTAACTTCTCGAGAAGGATTCAAAGTCGTCTGATTTTCGAGAGACCACGTCAATAGCGGGCTGACGGTCCACGCGTCTCGATGCGTACCCCCAACCCGCCGCCTTGGCCGCGTCGTTCGCCGCAGCCGATCGACCTGCGACGGAGGGGCGCTACGGTAAAGTGTAGATCATCCCGGACGCGGCGCTTTCGAAAGCGCTTTGCTGTTCCGTGGATTCCATTTCATCTCGCCGGTAAAAATTATAAGTGATTTGCGGAAGCGTCCGAGCGAGACACGAGTGCGGTCGCGGGTTCGAACCCCATCAAGAGCGTTGAGTCGTCTACCGTTCACGCGGGAACAGCCCCGTTCCGAAGACCGGGTGAGACCTGCGTCAATCGCCCGAAGACATCGCAGAGTGTTTGCCGACCACGATCCCGTTCAGCTCAGTTCGAAGTGAGGCTACGTTTGCTGCACCGTTAAGGTTCGCAAACTCTTGCTGGGCCGCAAGCCAGAGGGGCGATGCCCTTTCGTGCAGGAGACGGCCTTCAAGCGTCAGTTCGATGACCCGGTAGCGGCCATCGGTCGGCGAGGGCTTCATGGAGACAAAGCCGTCTCTCTCCAGGAAACCGACCATCTTCCCCATTGCCGTGCGTTCAACATCGAGGCGCTCGGCCAGCGCGATGACGGTCGCGCTTTCAGCCTCAGCCAGAGCGGCGAGGATGAGGAACTGGGTGATGCGGAGCCCGACCGGTTCGAGGTGAGCGTCATAGAGGCGGGTGATCTGGCGGCTCGCCTTACGCATGGCGTTGCAATTGCACTGGTCGATTCCCAGAAGCTGATTTGCCGACAACATTTCCGTTCCTTTCAAATCCATTCTCCGGGCGTCTTCACACAGCCCGCGGAAGACGCCATCCTTTATTGCCATCGCGCCGGGTATTCAGAACAATCCCGGCGGGGGTGTGATGTAGCCGGGGATCTCCTCCGCCAGCGTGCTCTTTAGCAGAGCCGTGCCCTTGTCGGCCATGACCTCGCTCTTTCCGGCGGCCAGTGCATCATAGGTCTGGATTGCCACGTCCACCGGGCTGGTTTTCGGCACGTCGATACCGTTCGTCAAATCCGTGTCCAGGAAGCCGACGTGAAGACCGAGCACCTGGATGCTGCGGCCCGCAAGGTGGAACCGTAACTGGTTCGTATAGCTCCAGGCGGCGGCCTTGGACGCGGCATATGCTGTCAGATAGGGCCGTGGTAGCCATACGATATCAGAAAGGACGTTGATAATGGCGGCACGGGGCACCTTCGACAGGCCAGGCTCGAACGCCTGTGTGACGCGCGCCACGCCATAGTAATTGGTGTCAAACAACGCCTTCGATTGAGCCTCGAAATCGACCGCCAAGGGATTGTCGATCAGGGCGGCAATACCTGCATTGTTGATCAGAATCGTTGTATCTGCTGCAGCCTCGGCTGCGGCGGCGACCGAGGTCGGATCGGTGACGTCGATGCGGATTGGCACGACACCGGGTTCGTCGAAGCCTTTTGTGTTGCGCATGCCTGCGTAGACCTTCTTTGCTCCGCGCCGGACGGCCTCGCGTGCGAAGGCCAGACCTAGGCCGCGATTGGCACCTGTAATGAAGATCATTTCGTTGTTGATTTCCATGACACGTCTCCTTGTTAGGTTAGTGACCGATCCGCTACTCCGGCGGAGGGCAACTGAGCTGTTGAATTCAGAGGAAAAGCTGCTTGGGCAACTGACCGGATAGCGCGCCTTTGAGGTGGTCGGCGAGCGACACAACGGCATGGACCGGGGCCATACGGACGCTTACGCGCGGTATGGAGCCATCCGGGTGGCGATCGATGATGACGATCGCATTCAGGCGTTCGCCGCTGGTCAATAGCGCTTCATATTCCAGAAACGTCCGCGAACCGACGATCTCCATAAAGGTCGGGGCTTGCTCGACGTAGAAAGTGCCGACGGCATCTACGACACGCCGGATTTCTTCCCGACCGATCACCGGTCCACGCAGCACGGAACTGATCAGTTCCGCTTCTGCGGTCAGGTCGTCGAGGATTGGATGGCGTTCTTGGTGAGTGCTCGACATAGCCGTTACTCCTGGCTTTCGCCTTCACTGGAAGGCGTCACGGTTCTTGGCGATAAATTCCGGTACGGAGAGGGCAGGGGTTCCGGTCACGCGCTCGACGACGTCGTTGGTGCCAGAAAAGACGCCCTCGCGGTAGTTCTGAGCGACTTCGACAAGGTGCTGCACAAGGAAGGGCGGAAACTTGTAAAGCGTCTCCATCTTGTCTTTAAAGGCTTCGATCGAGGCCGGCGCGTATTCGATCTTGGCTCCCAGAACATCGCTCATTACTGCGGCGATCTCTGTGTGGTTCATTTCGACGGGGCCGTGAAGGGTATAAATCTCGCCTTCATGGCCTTCCGGCTTTGCCAGCAGATGGGCGATCACACGCCCCTGGTCATCCGAGCTAATCGGTGCATGGCGGCCGTTCTCGAAAGGGAATTCGATTTTCTTGGCCGCCCAGATCTCCCTTGCAAAATGCGGATAGACGAGCCAATCGGCAAAGAAGGTTGGACGCAGATGCGTGGTTGGGACGCCTGACCAGTCGAAGACGCGCTCCGAAATCCAATGATCCTGCGCTGCGTGGCTGGTGGATTCTCGACGTGCCGAGATCTGCGACATGTTTACGATCGCGGAGACGCCCGCTTCCTGCGCCGCCTGCGCGAAGTAGGCAGCTGCACTGAGAATTCCGGGCGCGATTGGGTGAAGAAAGTATGCAGATCGAATACCCTCCATCGCCGCACGAATGTCGTCGATGTCAGTGAAATCGCCAACCGCGATTTCGACGCCGCGCTTCCGCAGTGCTTTCGCGCGGTCGTCGTCCGAGCGAACATAGGCTCGGACCTTTTTGCCTAGTTGAAGAAGCTCGTCGATCGCAGCACCGCCGGTCCGTCCGGTTGCCCCACTGACCAGGATATCTGTCTTGCTCATTGCCATATCTCCTTAATGAGAGCATATGCTCGTAATGGCTAACAAATAGGAGCATATGCTTTCATTGTCAAGCATGACTAATCTGCAGAATGCTTTCGGGTTGGCTTTCCGAATGACGACTTGCATTGGAGAAGAAGGCCGTCTTTGCACGATCGAGCTGCTGCGCAACATATCGTCGAAGGCTGTCTTTCCAACGTGTTAGCGGTTAACTCCGTGGCCGCTACTGCCGTCGAGGGAAATTCGCAAGCGCTCGGCGAGATGCCCCACTGGGCGCATGTTGCGCTCCATCAAAACTTCGTCTGACCCCATCAGTCGGCGCGTCGTGCTACGAAAATCACAACGCCGGGCGATCTGAAACTTCAGCTATGCGCGGTGGAATTTGAAATTCCGAGCACGCATATGGACCTCTCGAAGATCAAGACGCTGATCGACTTTGTCGGACGATCGAACATTACCGAGCTGACGGTGACGGAGAAGGACGTGACGGTTCGGATCTTCCGCACGTCGCCGGGTCAGGAGGCTGCTGCCGAGCCCCAGCAAAAGGCAGGATCGACGACAAGCCTCGGCGATGATGCCGGCTCCGATAGGCCTTCGAGGCCTGAGAAAGCCTCTTATGCACTGAAGGCGCCGGTCTTTGGCGTTCTGCACCGGACCCCGGCGCCCGGGGAGCCGCCATTCGTCGCGATCGGTGACGAGGTGGAGGAGGGGCAGACGCTTTTCATCATCGAGGCAATGAAGGTCTTCAACACGATCGCCGCGCCGCGATCGGGGCGCATCACGCGTCTCACCGAAATCGACGACGGCGAGGTCGAGACCGGCGACCTGCTGGCGGAGATTGGCTGATGTTGGAAACGCCTGAACAGTCTGCGGCCGGCCGCTTCGATACCGTTCTGATCGCTAACCGCGGCGAGATCGCAGTCCGGATCAAGCGCGCCTGCCGCGAGCTCGGCCTGAAGACGGTCGCCATCTGCTCCGAGGCGGACAGGGAAGCGCCTTACGGCAGCACCGCCGACAGCTTTCTGTGCATTGGTCCGTCGAGTGCTCCCAAGAGCTACCTTAATCAGGATGCCATCCTTCTGGCGGCGCGTCTGGCCGGTGCAGGCGCCATTCATCCGGGTTACGGTTTTCTGTCGGAAAACGCCGTCTTCGCCGACGCCGTCGAAAAGGCCGGGCTGATCTTCATTGGTCCGACATCTTCCTCGATTGCGATCATGGGCGACAAGATCTCGGCAAAACGGGCAATGATGGCGGCCGGCGTCCCCTGCGTTCCCGGTCCGGACACCGCGCTGCCCGATGACCCCGCCACGATCGAGCGCATAGCGCTGGAAATCGGATATCCTGTCATCATCAAGGCAGCTGGCGGCGGCGGCGGACGCGGCATGCGCGTCGTGCCAAAGGCCGATTTGCTCCATGAAGCAATTGCGCTGACACGGGAAGAGGCCCGCAAGGCCTTCGGCTCACCCTTGCTCTACATGGAGAAATTCTTAGAGCATCCGCGCCACATCGAGATACAGGTTATTTGCGACGATCACGGCAATGCCGTGTGGCTCGGACATCGGGATTGCTCGATGCAGCGCCGCCATCAGAAAGTGGTGGAGGAGGCACCGGCGGCGGGAATCGCGCCCGACATCATCCAGCCGGTCGGCATGGCCTGTGTGCAGGCGTGCCTTCAGATCGGCTATCGGGGTGTCGGAACCTTCGAATTCCTCTATGAGGACGGTGCTTTCTATTTCATCGAGATGAATACGCGACTTCAGGTCGAGCATCCCGTCACCGAGATGACGAGCGGTGTCGATATCGTCCAGGCGCAGATAAGGGTGGCTCAGGGTCACGTTTTCGATCTCACCCAAGGCGATGTGACCTGCGAAGGCCATTCCTTCGAATGCCGCATCAACGCCGAGGATCCGGATAGCTTCCTGCCGTCGGCGGGTGTCGTCACCCATCTGGCTTTGCCGGCGGGGGCAGGCATCCGCGTCGATACGCATATTCATGCCGGCTACAAGGTCTCGCCCTATTACGATTCGCTGATCGCCAAGCTGATCGTCCATGCGCCGACGCGGGCGGAAGCGATGGCAAGAATGCGCGAAGCGCTTGCCGGCACTGAGGTCGAGGGGATTTCCACCAATATCCCCTTCCTGCGCACCCTGTTCGAGGACGGTCCGTTCGCGCAGGGCGAGACGGACATTCACTATCTCGAACAATGGCTGAAACTGCGGAGGGCGGCATGAGCGCGATCGATTTCAGCGATCCGGCGACCATCGCATTGCTCACCGAGGCGCTGACGGCGGCCGGTGTGGACGGTCTCGAAATCTCCCGGCCGGGCGGACAGCTTCGCATTATCGTCGCTGGAAAAGACGGCGCCCGGATCAGCTCGACCGAAGCGATGCCCTGTGCTCCCGGTTTCACACCGGCTGTCGTGAAGGCGCCGATGGCAGGCCGCTTCTGTGTCGAGCATCCGACCTCCGCCACGCCGCAAAATCTGCCGCGCTCCGTATCAGATGCGGATATCGTCGGCTTTGTCGGGGTAGGGCATATCCTGCTTCCCCTTCGCCCCGGTCGTTCCGGTGTTTTGACCAGGCTGCTCGCCGAGCCCGGCGCGCTGGTCGGCTTTGGCGATCCTCTGTTCGAAATCGAGCTGCCATCATGATCGCCACGACGAACAGACATGCATCGCAACGCGAGATCGTTCCGGCCACCAAAAGCCAGGCGCGGGTTTCCTCGATCGGCGCCAGATCCTTCCTGCTCGAGGCGCCTGGTGATTTCGATCTCATCCCGCAGCGGCGGATCTGGGCTCTGTCCCAGACGGTGAAGGGCTGGCCGGACCTTGCGGAAAACATTCCCGGCATGACCAACCTGCTGGTGATCTTCAAGGAGACGCCCGAGGATCCTGATGCGGTGGTCGCCCGGCTGCTGGAGGCATGGGAGAATGCCCGCAGCATCGATCTCAAGGGCAAGACCATCGAGATTCCCGTCGATTATGGCGGCGAATATGCGACGGATCTGCCGGCCCTTTGCAATCTCTCGGGCTTGAGCGATCGCGAAGTTGTCCGCATCCATCATGAAGCGACCTACCGTGTCTTCGCCTTGGGCAGCGCTCCCGGCTTCGGTTATCTGCATGGTCTCGACCCGCGCATCTACATGCCGCGAAAGACCGTGCCCTCGCTGAAGATGCAGAAGGGCTGCGTGACCATCGGCGGCATGCAGACCGGCGTCGCCATGCTCACAGGTCCGAACGGCTGGAATTCCATCGGCTTCGCGACACTGCAGATGTTCGACCCTACCTTGCCGAGCCCCGCCATGATGGCGCCGGGAGATACGGTGCGGTTCCTGCCGGCGAGGATTGAGCTATGATCGAGATCTTGGAAAGCGGTCCGTTCAACACCGTGCAGGATCTTGGCCGCCCCGGCTATCGCGACATCGGCGTATCGGCCAGCGGCGCGATGGATCCGTTGGCGGTCCGGATCGGCAACATTCTCGTCGGCAATGACGAAAATGCCGCCGCGATAGAGGTGCAGACCTTCCCGTTCGGCCTGCGTTTCGAGCAGCGCGTGGTCTTTGCCGTGACCGGCGCCGACGGCAATCCTCATCTCGACGGATCGGAACTGCTTCCCTGGTGCGCCTACGTCGCGGAGCCCGGACAGGTTCTCGAACTGAAGCAGCCCCCGCGGCTGGCGCGCTCCTATATCTCGCTCGGAGGCGGGCTGGATATTCCCATTGTCATGGGTTCGCGAAGCACGTCGCTGCGCGGCGGTTTCGGCGGCAATGCCGGCCGGCCTCTGGAGAAGGGCGATCGGTTCGCGGTCGGCGAGGACGCAGAGATCGCCATGCTGCCGGCCTCGGGTCTCGCCGTCGTCGAACCGGCCGTGGCACTGCGCGATGTCTTCCCGGCTGCTGTCGACGGCACGCTGCCGATCCGCGCCCTGCCGGCTGGCGAGCACGATCTTTTCGCAGGCGATGGCGAAGCTTTCTGGAGCCGGACCTGGAGGATTTCCTCCCGAAGCGACCGGACGGGCTACCGGCTGTCAGGCGAGCCGATCAAGCCGACGGCGTCCATCGAGATGCGCTCCCACGGCGTCGTGCCCGGCGTGATCCAGGTTCCGCCCGGCGGCGAACCGATCGTGCAGATGAGCGATGCCAACACTGCCGGCGGATATCCGAAGATCGCCGGCGTGATCGAATGCGATCTCTGGCGGCTCGGCCAAGCCCGCATCGGCGCCCGCCTGAAGTTCGTTCGCTCGACGCATGCGGAGGCACGCAAGGTGGAGCAGGCTATCGCCCGCTATGTCGACGACGTCAGGCAGACATCCCGAATGGTCAAGCGCGCCCTGAAGGCGATGGCCTGATATGGGCGGCATGCGGGAACACAAAGACATACCAGCCGTCAAAAGGAAGAACCGATGAAGATCGATCTGAATTCCGACATGGGCGAAGGATTTGGTCCCTACCGGCTGTGCGACGACGAAGCGATGATGAAACTCATCTCGTCGGCCAACATCGCCTGCGGTTTCCACGGTGGCGATCCCGATACAATGGGGCGCATGGTCCGGCTTGCGAAACTGAACGGCGTCGGCATCGGCGCGCATCCGGGCTTGCCCGACCGGCTCGGCTTCGGCCGCCGCGAAATACCGTTCCCGGCAGACGAGCTTCGCCAGCAGATGCTCTATCAGCTCGGCGCACTGATGGCGATCGCCAAAGCCGAGGGAGTCACTGTCTCCCATATCAGCTTCCACGCGGCCATGGGCAATATGGTCAATCGCGATCCTGTGCTGGCCGATCTGATGATGGATGCGATCGCCACGGTCGATGCCGGTCTCGTCGTCTTCGTGACCCATGGCAGCGAGATTCAGCAGGCGGCCAAACGCGCGCGTTTGAAGACGCTGGCGCTTTTCCTCGCCGACCGGGCCTATGACGCCGAGGGCAGACTTGTCGCGCGCGGGCTCGCTGGCGCTGTCATCAAGGACGAGGCCTCGATGCGTGCGCGTGTGCGACAATTCCTCCTCAAGGGAACCGTCGAGACGATCGACGGCGCCGTGATTGCGATGCCGGCCCGCTCCATTCTCGTCCACAGCGACACACCCGGCGCCCTCGAGCTTGCCGGCATCGTGCGCGGCGAGATCGAAGCCACGGGCGCGACCCTCGCGCCTGCTGCCGAACTCGCCGACTGACACAATCCTGATCGCCTGCGGGCGGTCTCCCGTTCCAATCTCTCATCGAAGGACCATCCCGATGTCCGTCATATCAGACCGCCTGAAAAACGTCTCCATATCCGCATCCGCCGCCATGACCCAGCGCGCCAGGGAACTGGCCGCCAACGGCATCAAGGTCGTCAGCCTCTCGTCCGGCGAGCCGGATTTCCCCACTCCGGCGCACGCGATCGAGGCGGCTCATGCGGCAGCTCTTGCGGGCGATACGAAATATCCTCCGATGGACGGCACACCGGCGCTCAAATCCGCCATCATCAGGAAGTTCAAACGGGACAATAATCTCGACTATGATGCCAGCCAGATCGTCGTGTCGGGCGGCGGCAAGCAGGTGATCTTCAATGCCATGCTGGCAACCTGCAATCCGGGCGACGAGGTCGTCATTCCGACACCCTCCTGGGTCAGTTACGCCGATATCGTCAAATTCGCCGGTGGCGTCCCGGTCGCCGTCCCCTGCCACGAGCAGGCCGGCTTCAAGCTGCGTCCGGAAGATCTGGAGGCAGCGATCACGCCGCGCACCAAATGGCTCTTCCTGAATTTCCCGAACAATCCGACCGGTGCAGCCTGCTCCCGGGCAGAGATGGCTGCCATCGCTGAGGTCATGCTGCGTCATCACAATGTCTGGATCATGACCGACGATATCTATGAACATCTGGTCTATGACGACTTCCAGTTCTGCACGATCGCCGAAGTCGAGCCCAGGCTCTATGATCGCGTCCTGACGATGAACGGCGTCTCCAAGGCTTACGCGATGACAGGCTGGCGGCTCGGCTTTTGTGCCGGGCCGAAAGAGCTGATCTCCGCCATCAGCAACGTCAACGGGCAGAATGGCGGCGGCATCGCGACGCTGACCCAGGCTGCGGCGACCGCTGCCCTGGACGGGCCTCAGGATCTGTTGAAGGAGCGTGCCGCGATCTACAAGGAAAGACGCGACTTCGTCCTCGACAGATTGTCGGAGGTGGACGGGCTGCGCTGCCACAGGCCCGAAGGCGCCTTCTACCTCTACCCGAATATCTCGGGGCTGATCGGCAAGACCAGCAAGGGCGGGCGAAAGATCGAGACCGACGTCGATTTCGTTATGGCGCTCGTGGAAGAGCATCATGTCGCGACCGTGCAAGGAGCGGCTTACGCAATGAGCCCGTTCTTTCGCATTTCCTACGCTACGAGCATGGAGAAACTCGGCGAAGGCTGCGCGCGCATAGCCCAATTCTGCAGGGATATGCGCTGATCGGCGTCACTCTTTAGATCTGAATTCAGATCTAAAGCAAAGAAATGGAGCATGATGTCGTCCGAAAACCGCTCACACTTTTCGGCATCATGCCCTAGCTTTTCAGCCGCGCGGTCAATTCAAGAAGGATGTCGCGGACGGCGAGGGCCGGTTCCGACAAGGGATTCTGGTCGGAAACGCACAGCGACAGGGTTTCTTCTATTCGCGGCGAGACGAGCCGGCAGATCAGCGGCTCACTCGATTCCGATACGATGCGGTCGGCGATGGCTTTCGGCATGATCGTCGCGCCGAGACCGCTGCCCACCGCCCGGGCGAGGGTGCGGACGATTTCGACTTCCGCCACGACTTTCAAATTGGTGCGGGTGCGCGTGAAGGCGGTATCGACCGCGCGGCGGACGAAATTATAGGCCGGCGGCAACAGCAGCGGCATCCCGTCGAGAGCATTGACCGGAACGGGTTTCGCATCCGCTTCGATCGCAAAGTCCCGATGGGCGACAAGGAAAAACTCTTCGCTCAGGATCGGCTCGAACCGGACGCCCTTGATCGGTCCGGTTCCATGGAGAAGCGCCATCTCCAGTCGGCCGTTCATGATCATCTGGCTATAGGTCTGGCCGACGCTTTCGGTCAGGTGCAGCAGAATACCGGGATGCCGTTTGCGGGTCTCCGCCAGGAGGTCGACCGACAGCGTGGCCGCACTGCTGAAGGGCACGAGGCCGACGGACACACGGCCGGCAAGCGAATTGCCGGCTGCGGATGCATCCGCTTGCGCCTGCTCCATCTGCCGAAGGATAATCTGCGCATGGCGGTACACTGCATGTCCCGCATCGGTCATGCTGACGCCCTGCTGGCTGCGGATCAGCAGCTTGTGGCCAAAATGCTCCTCCAGTGCGGCAAGCTGCTGGCTGAGGGCCGGCTGGGCGATATGCAAAAGGTCCGCCGCTCGCGTGATGCTGCCGCTGTCGACGATCACGATGAAGGATTTGAGGCGTCTGATGTCCATGAGGATCGGGGTACCGTTCTGATCTGCGCGGCTTACATGTTTGCAGAGGCGCATTGCTTTTGCAACGCGACGCGGTCGCCAGAACCGGGGACTGACTGAGGCACGGACGCCGCGAGGTGATGCCCGGCATCAGCTCTTTCTCTTCTTCAGCAGCCTGCGCCGGCTCCATAACCGTTGCTTATTGCTCCAGAGATAATCGGTCTTAGGCAAGGGGTTTAAGCTTCGCTACTGTCTCAATCAACAACAAGGGAACGACAATGCCATTCTCCGACTACAAGACCGCACTGGTGACCGGCGCATCCTCCGGTATCGGCGCAGCCGTGGTGGAGCGGTTCCGCCGGGAGAACATCGAGGTCCATGCGGTCGCCCGCAGCGCCGAAGCGTTGCAGCAGCTGGCCGCGCGGACGGGCTGCATCGCCCACGTCATCGATGTGACCGACCGTCAGGCCATGGCAGAGCTCACACGTCAGGTGGAGTTCGATATTCTCGTCAACAATGCCGGCGTCGACCGGCCGAAGAAGTTCCTGGAAGCCGACGAGGGCGATATCGATCTCATCGTCGACGTCAATCTGCGGGCGGTCCTGCACATCTGCCGGCTGGTCGTGCCCGGTATGGTGGCTCGGGACCGCGGACACGTCATCAACATCTCGTCGATCGCCGGCGCCTACAATTTCGGCGGCAACTCATCCTATCACGCCACCAAGGCAGGGGTGAGCATGCTGTCCAATCAGCTGCGTATCGACGCTTTCGGCAAGCGAGTACGGGTCACGGAAATCTGCCCCGGCCGGGTCGCCACTGATATCTTCAATCACGTCCACGGCGATGACCCCAGTATCCGCGAAAGGTTCATCGACGGCTTCGAACTGCCGCAGGCGGCCGATATCGCCGACGCGATTGCCTTCGCCATAGCAGCCCCCGTCGCCGTCAACATCGGACACATGGAGATCACGCCGACGCTGCAGGTCATGGGCGGCCTGCAGACGGCAAAGCCCCAGCCTTCGGCGAAGCCGGATCAATCCGGGGAGCCAAGCCCGTGAGCGGTTTCGACCTTTCGGCAATCCTCGGAAATCCGGAATATACCGCCATGCTGCTGCATGGCATCGAGATGACCTTCATCATCTATGCCGGCTCCTGGTCTATGGCGATGGCGCTGGCACTTCTGCTGCTGGCTTTGCGTTTGTCGCCCTTTCGCTTCGGTGATCCGTTAGTCGCCGCTTACGTTTCCTACCACCGCAACGTCCCCACCCTGGTTCAGCTGATGCTGTGGTATTTCGGGATTTTCACCCTGATGCCAAGCGGAGTAGCCGAATGGCTGGCCGTCCATAATGCCGAGGCCATCTTCGCGGTGATCGGGCTCGGGCTCGGCCAGGCGGCCTATTTCAGCGAAGATCTTCGTTCGGGCGTGCGCTCGGTCAGCCCCGGCCAAATGCAGGCAGCCCGCGCACTTGGCCACGGCTATGTCTCGGCGATGCGTTTCGTCATCATGCCGCAGGGCGTGCGCAACGCGCTGCCGCCGCTCATCAATCACAGCGTTTCCCTGTTCAAGAACAGCAGTCTCGCTGTCGTCATCGGAGCCTCGGAACTGACGCATGCCGTCAAGGAAATCGAGAACCTCAGCTTCCGGACCTTCGAGATCTACCTGATCGGCACGGTTCTCTACCTCTTCTTCTCGCTCGTGATCATGAGCATCGGCGCCTATCTGTCGATGCGCACCGATCCTGCCAGGAGTGCGCGAGCATGATCCACGATATGATCGCCATCGTCCAAGACTACTGGCTGCTGCTGCTGATCGGCCAATATCCGAATGGGCCGCTTGGCGGGCTCGCCAATACGCTGATCCTTTCTGCACTCAGCATCGCACTCGCCTTTCCGGTCAGCATCCTGTTCGCATTGGCGCGGCTCTCCAGGTCGCCGCTGCTGCGCTGGCCGGTCACGGCACTGGTCTATTTCACCAGAGGCGTGCCGCTCTTGATGCTCATCCTGTGGAGCTATTTCCTCGTTCCGCTGCTGACCGGCGCCGATGTGCCGAGCTTCGTGACGATGCTGACGACGCTCGTGGTCTATCAAAGCGCGTTCCTAAGCGAAGTCGTCCGTGCCGGCATCGTTACGCTCGGACCAGGCCAGATGGACGCGGGACGTGCGCTTGGTCACGGTTATTTAGGTGCGATGCGCTTCATCATCCTGCCGCAGGCGCTCTACAACATGATCCCGAGCATCATCTCGACATTCGTCTCGACGATCAAGGACACGACGCTCGGCTACGTGATCAACGTGCCGGACCTGACCTTTGCCGCAAGCCAGGTCAACAACCAGCTCCTGACCCAGCCTTTCCAGGTCTTCCTCATTCTGGCGATTGTCTACTTCGCCATCTGCTGGACGCTCACCTACTTCGCAAATCGCCTCGAGCGGAGCATCACGCGGCGGCGTGCGGGACTTTCCAACCTTCCTGCCGCCGCCTTGGTCGCGCCATCGAAAATCATATCGGAGCAGCCATGACCATGTCAGTTTCAGCCCAGGAATTGCAGACGATCCGGCTTTCGCAGGTCTGCAAGAGCTACGGCGACTACCCGGTTCTGAAGGACATCGATGCGCAGGTGACACGCGGCGAAGTCGTGGTCATCTGCGGGCCGTCCGGTTCGGGAAAATCGACGCTGATCCGCACGATCAATCGCCTCGAGGAGATCAACAGCGGATCGATTACGCTCGACGGGCAAAACATTCATGCCGCCATGCGGGCGAAGGAACTCAATGCGCTGCGCAGCCGGATCGGCTTCGTATTTCAGAACTTCAACCTGTTTCCGCACCTTTCCGTGGTCGAAAACGTCTCGATGTCGCCAATCCGGGTGAAAGGCGTGGCGCCTGACGTCGCAAAGGATAAAGCCCTCAAGCTTCTCGATCGGGTCGGCCTTGCCGACAAGGCGCGGGCCTATCCCGGTCAACTCTCGGGCGGCCAGCAGCAGCGGGTGGCAATTGCCCGCGCCCTTGCCATGGAACCGCCGGTGATGCTGTTCGACGAGCCGACCAGCGCGCTCGATCCTGAAATGGTCGGCGAAGTGCTGGCCGTCATGAAGAGCCTAGCGTCCGAAGGCATGACCATGCTCTGCGTCACCCACGAAATGGGTTTCGCGCGCGACGTCGCGGATCGGGTCTGGTTCATCGATGCCGGCCAGATCCTCGAAATGGCGACCCCCGAGGAATTCTTCAACAATCCACGCCATCCCCGGGCTCAGCGATTCCTCGCTGATCTCAGGCATTGATACCAACCACCAAAAACAAAGGAGAACAGCAATGAACTGGAAATGCCTAACTCTCACCGTCGCATTTGCCGGCATGGCGGCCGCCGTGCCCGCACAAGCCGATCAGCTCGACAGCATCCTGTCGGCGAAAACCCTGCGTTGCGCGACGTTCGCCGACGTTCCTCCCTTCGCCTCTCCCGATCCGAAGACCCGCGAAATGGCCGGTTTCGACGTCGATCTCTGCGGCGCCATCGCCAAGGAATTGGGCGTCAAGGCTGAAATCAAGCCGGTGTCGGTCGAGGCGCGCGTGCCCGAGGTCAAGCTCGGCCGCGTCGACATCACCGTTGCCAACCTTGCCTATACTCTGAGCCGCGCCGAGCAGATCCAGTTCAGCGATCCCTATTATCTCGCCAAGGAAATGCTGATCGTGCCGGCCGACGATACCGGCAAGAAGAAGGCCGACTACGCAGGCCAGCGCATCGCTTCGACCAAGGGTTCGACCTCCGAGATGTCGATCAAGCTCAACAAGTCCGACCCCCTGACCTTCCAGGATACCGCCTCGGCCTATCTCGCCGTCCAGCAGGGCAAGGCGCGCGGCATGGTGGCCAACACCATGACGACGACCAAGTTCGTCAATGAATCGAAGAGCAAGGGCAAGGCAATGCGGATGATCGAGGAGCCGATGCTGTACCAGCCGATCGGCATCGGCATGGCCAAGGATCAGCCGGCGCTGACCGCCAAGATCAACGAGATCCTTCGCAAGCTCGACACATCGGGTGAGATCAACAAGATCTGGGACAAGTGGCTCGGCCCGGATACCGAATACAAGATGACGCGCACCGACAAGGTCGTATCCCTCTCCGAGCTGAAGTTCGACCCGATCCCCTAGAGCATGATGCCGAAAAGTGTGAGCGGTTTTCGGACGGCATCATGCTCTATTTCTTTGATTTAGATACGGATTCAGATTTTAGGCCGATCCGGCCTAAAATCATCCGGATCTAGGACCTCGGTGTCATCCAATGACAATGTCCAAACGAAATCAGACGGCGGGACATGCCCGCCGTCGGCCAACGAAGGGAGGCATCCATGATCCATATTAAAGATATTGCCGAACGGCCAAGCAAAGCTGATATCGACGCCGTTTCCAAGTTTTCGCCCGCGACGATCCACGAGGCACAAGGGCGCCGTGGAGCCCTTTCCTCCCGCCTGAAGCCCGTCGACTACCGCATGAAACTGTGCGGTCCGGCCTTTACGGTGAAATGCGCGCCGCGTGACAACATCATGCTGCAGCTTGCCATCAACTACGCAAAGCCGGGCGATATTATCGTCGTATCGGCCGGCGAATACGAGGAAGCCGGATCCTTCGGCGATGTCCTGGCCAATGCCTGCCTTGCAAAGGGCATCGGCGGTCTCGTGACCGACACCGGCGTGCGCGACACACTTCAGCTGAGGGAGCTTGGCTTTCCGGTCTTCTCGCTCAGCGTCTGCATCAAGGGAACGGTGAAGGAAACCATCGCGGCGGTGAACGACACGATCATCGTCGGCGGCGAAATCATTCATCCCGGCGACATCATCGCCGGCGATGCCGACGGCCTGGTGATCGTGCGCCGCCAGGAAGCGCAGGAAGTCGCCAGGCTGTCACAGGCCCGCGAAGATGCCGAGGCCGGCTATATCGCGGCATATAAGCAGGGCAAATCGGTCATCGAGGTCAGCAATCTCGAACCGGTGCTGAAAGCCAAGGGCCTCGTCGTCGACATCTGACGCGACACCGCAATAGCTATCAGCCCTGCCACTTTATAAGGCGGCTGGCCTTTTCGGCCAGCCGCCTTATGCAAACCGGGCGGTTCAAACACTTTCGGGCGTAATCGTTTCGAAGGGAACCACGCGCTGAAGGATGGTTGTGCTGTCGCGGTGTTCCAGCGCGGCGATCATCGTGGCGATCAATTCGTCCGATATCTGATCCAGCGGATGGCACAATGCCGCCATGATCAGGCCCTCCGTCAAACCCTTGCGCGTTTCCGGGCCGATGTCGCGGCAGACGACCCTGACCTTACCCCGCTTTTCGACAGGGGCTTCACGAAGAGCGCGCAGCACACCGGAAATTCCCCCTCCAACGATGAAGATACCTCTGAGGTCATCGAGTTCGGAAAGCAGCTGGCTGACGATCCGGTAGGCTTCCTGCGGCTCCTCATGTGTCGGTCTGCTGTCATCCACCTGAAGATGAGGCGCGTGCTCGCGCATATAGGATCGAAAGCTCGCATCGGAGACATCCTGGCATTGATAACGATGATTGCCGATGAACACGGCGATCCGGCCGGGCATCGGCGTGGTCTGAGCCAGAAACCATGCGGCGGTTCGCCCGAGTTTCCAATTGTCGGTGCCGACGAAGCCGGCGCGATCCCGGGCGGACTGATCGGTTATATAGGCAACAACCGGCTTTCCCCTCTCCTTGAGGGATTGGATGGTCTGCCCGATTAACGGGTGGTCGCCAGCAATGACAGCAACTGCATCACAGCGTTTGCCAAGCGCTTCGAGCCGATCTGCAATATTTTGTGGCTCGAGGACATCGGCGAAATCGACCACAGCCACGACTTTCTCGTGCTGGCGTCTCGCGGCCGCCTCCGTGATCTTGGAGCCGAACAGCCGGTAGAGCTCACGGCTCGACTGCTGGAGAAGAAAGCCGAAACGATAGTTCGGCAGGAGCCGCTGCCTGCGGTCCTCGATCACGCCGCGGCCATAAAATCCAATCTCTTCCGCGGCATTTTGCACCCTCTCGATCGTCTCCGCACGCACTGCGCCGGTACCTCCGAGGATGCGGTTGACCGTGGCGATGCTGACGCCGGACGCCTGGGCAAGATCGGCAATGGTCGGTCGCTTCATGATATATTTCATTCCATTTTCGGATGAAATTAAATGATACATTAATTTCATCAAAACGCAATAGGCATTCCATTTTCGGCGGTCGGTTGATACAAATATTCCAGCGAGTTGGGAGCCTTGCTTTGAGGAATTGTTACTCTCGACCGCCTTTTTGGGAGGAAATCACATGAGTTTTTCAATGCGCGCCGTACGCGGGCTGCTGGCTGGCGCCGTTTTCGTTCTTGGCGCTTCTTCTGTCATGGCCGCGAATATTGCTGTCGTCGGCGGCAAGACCGACGACGAATTCTGGAGCCGTATCAAGAAGGGTGTCGATGACGCCCGGCTCGTCGTCGAGAAGAACGGCGGCTCCGTCAGCTACCTGCAGCTGCAGACCTACGACAATCTCGGGCCTGACGCCGCCCAGTTCGTCCGCACGGCCATCAGCCAGGGCGTGACCGGCATCGTGGTGCCCGACTGGGTGCCCGAGGCAGAAGACGAGGCCATCAAGGCTGCCGTCGCTGCGGGCATCAAAGTCATCCTCATGAATGCCGGCAACATCGACAAAGCTCGCGAGCTTGGCGCGATCAACTATGTCGGCTCGGATGAATACACGGCCGGCAAGGCAGGCGGCGAATATTTCGCGTCCAAGGGCGCGAAAAATGTCATTTGCGTCAATACGCTCCCGGGTGCGGCAAACCAGGAGGCCCGTTGCAAGGGTGTCATCGACGGCATCACCGGAAAGGGCGGCACTGGCAAACAGCTGCCATTGCCGGCGACCAGCTTCGGCGATCAGACGGCAATCGCCGAGGCCGTCAAGGCGACACTGCTCCAGGACGACACCATCGACGGCGTCCTCAATGTTGGGGCTTCTGACGCTGATGCGGCTGCAAGCGGGATCGCTCAGGCGAACAAAGTCGGCAAGGTCGCGCATGGCACCTTCGACCTAAATGCCTCGGGGCTTGCCCGCATCAAGGACGGTTCGCAGACCTTTGCGATCGACCAGCAGCCTTACCTGCAGTCGCTGCTGGGGGTTTCGCTTCTCGCCGCGCATATCGACTACGGCACCAACCTGCCGACCGCACCGGTGCTGACCGGCCCGGGCATCGTCGATGCGTCGAACATCGACGCCACCCTGGCCGGCGTCAAGGAAGGCGCTCGCTGATCGTTCGAAACGGGCTCCGGCCCGCGGGATATCCGCGGGTCGAAGTTTATCGAGCGTGCGGACCACCGCGTCCGCGCGCCTGGAGATTCACGCCCAAACTGGGGTAGGCATATGAACAATCTTTCATTCGGCAACCTGTTGCGCCGTCCCGAGGCGGGTGCGTTCCTCGGATTTGTCGGCGTCCTCCTGTTCTTCGTCGTGTTCGGCAGCACCAAGTTCCTGGAGCCCGCCGGCGCCGCAAGCTGGCTCAACGTCGCCGCCAATCTCGGCATTATCGCTCTTCCCATCGGTCTTTTGATGATCGCAGGCGATCTCGACATTTCGATTGGCGCGATGATCCCCGCCGGCTCCATGACGGTTGCGGTCCTCTCGGGCTACTACGATCTTCCCATATGGGTCGGAATGCTCGGTGCGCTTGCCTTCGGCCTCATCGTCGGGCTGGTCAACGGCTACCTCGTCGTGCACACGGCCGTGCCTTCGCTGATCGTAACGCTCGGCACCCTCTTTGCTGTACAGGGCCTGATGCTTGGCACCTCGGTTCTCGTAACCGGCACCACGAGCGTGGCGCTGACGGCCGACCCCTGGGCAAAGTTCCTTTTCGGGCAATTCCTGGGCGGATCGTTTCAGGTGATCATTCTGTGGTGGGTAGCGATCACCGCGATCTTCATCTTCTTCATTCACTTCTCGCCTTACGGGAACTGGATTTTCGCGATGGGCGGAGACAAGGTCAGTGCCCGCAACGCCGGCATTCCGACGACCCGTCTGACGATGGTCCTCTTCGTCCTCTCGGCAATGAGCGCGTCCTTCGTCGGCATGTGTCAGGCCATCCTGTTCAATTCCGCGCAGGTTTCGGGCGGAATGACATTCATCTTCAACTCGATCATCTCGGTCGTCGTCGGAGGTGTGCTGCTGACCGGAGGGTTCGGGTCGGTGATCGGGATCTTCTTCGGCACGATCACCTTCGCCGTCGTCAACCAAGGCATCTATTTCACGACCTTCGACCGCAATTGGTCGAGCCTGATCATCGGCGTGATGCTGCTCGTGGCCGTCCTCATGAACAATACGTTCCGCCAGATGGCACTGACCTATTCACCCAAGAAGAAGAAGTGAGGAGCTGAGACATGGCTGGCCCAATTCTTGAACTTGAAAACGTCAACAAGTCCTTCGGCCCGATCGATGTGCTGTACGACATCACATTGAGCGTTCATCCCGGTGAAGTACTTTGCCTGCTGGGTGACAACGGTGCGGGAAAGTCCACCCTGATCAAGACCTTTGCCGGTGTCTACAAGCCGACGAGCGGCGCGGTGAAGTTCGAAGGTCGGCCGATCGTCTTCCAGAATCCGCGCGAAGCCGCAGACCTCGGCATCGCAACGGTTCATCAATTCGGCGGCACCTTTCCGCTGATGAGCATCGGCCGTTCGTTCTTCGTGGGGCGGGAGCTGACCAAGGGCTTCGGCCCGTTCAAAATCTACGACCGCAAAGCTGCAAATGAAATCGCGGTCAAGGCCGTGCGCGAGTTCGGCATCACCCGCATCGACGATGGCGATCGCCTGATCGGCGGTCTGTCGGGCGGGGAGCGGCAATCCCTGGCAATCGCCCGAGCCGTCCACTTCGGCGCCCGGGTGCTGATCCTCGACGAGCCGACCGCCGCTCTCGGCGTCAAGGAGGCGGCGCATGTGCTGCGTATCGTTCTGGAAGCGCGCCGTCGCGGCCTCGCCGTCATTTTCATCACCCACAACGTCATTCACGCCATGACGGTGGGAGACCACTTCGCGGTGCTCATCAAGGGTGCGAAGGCGGCCGATTTCCGCAAGGGCGAAAAGACGCGCGAAGAGATTACCGACCTGATGGCAGGAGGCGAGGCCATGGCCGAACTCGAAGCCGAAATCGAAGCGTACTCGACGGCGCATAGCGGACATCCCCCGCCGGTCTGACGGCCGCCGCCGCGGATGAACTCCAGAAACTCTAAAGAGCTCGCCTACCCCGGCGGGATGGCCCAGCACAATCATCGGACGGGTAACAGCCATGAAGATTGCAATCGATCCCTTTATGCATCGCCACCTCTCACTCGAAGAACTGCCCTCGAAAGTGGCTGAACTCGGATACGAGTGGGTAGAGCTCAGCCCAAGGGCCGATTTTCTTGAATGGTTCAAGGCGCCGCGCGTGTTTCCGGCCCGCGCCAAGGCATTCAAGAAAGCGCTCTCCGATGCCAATGTCGGCATTGCCTCGATCCTGCCGATGTATCGGTGGGCCTCGAACGATGAAAATGAGCGGCAAGCTGCCGTCAAGCACTGGAAGCGCGCCATTGAGATCAGTGTCGAACTCGGCGTCGACACGATGAACTCGGAATTCGGTCGCGGCCCCCATCCGGACAAGGGTTCGTGCTACTGCTGCCATACAGGTTCCATGATCGAGGCCTGCGAAGACGCCTGGTGGCGCTCGATGGAAGAGTTGGTGCCGATCTTTGAAAAGGAAGGCATAAATCTGCACGTCGAACCGCATCCCGAGGATTGGTGCGAAACCCTGCAGCCGGCGCTCGATATCATCAGGACGGTCAACTCGAAGAACGTCAAGTTCCTCTATTGCGCGCCGCATACCTTCTACTTTGGCGATGATACCAAGGCGATGCTCCGGGAAGCAAAGGACGTGCTCGCCCATGTCCATGTCGGCGACACTTTCAATCACAAGGCCTCTTCGGGGCTCCGCTACATCCTCAACCCTCCGGGCACGCAGGCCAGGGTGCATCAGCACCTGAACATCGGCCAGGGCGAGGTTCCCTGGGAAGATTTCTTCAGCACGCTGGCTGAGATCGGGTTCGACGGCATCATGACTGCATGCGTTTTCGCCTGGGAGGACAAGGCCGACCACTCCGGCAAGTTCATGCGCGCCGAAATGCAGCGCTTCGTCGACAAATACTGGACCGCGAAATAACGAGCGATGCCCCGTTAGCGGTTCGTGATGCAGCCAGGCGATTGGCGCGAGCGACCGCGACCGGGGTTCTGCCCAGAACGCTTAAACATCACAGACATCATTCCTGGAAGGACAGAAGATGATCAACGGAGAAAGATCCATCGAGCGCCCCCTGCGCTGGGGTATGGTCGGCGGCGGCCGCACCGGGCAGGTGGGCTACAAGCATCGGACCGGCGCCCAGCGGGACGGCACCTACCGGCTCATCTGCGGAGCCTTCGATCTCGACGCCGAGCGTGGACGCGACTTCGGCACGAGGATCGGCGTCGCTGCGGACAGATGCTATGGCGACTATAAGGAGCTGATCGCCAAGGAGGCCGGGCGTGAGGACGGTGTCGAGGTCGTCTCGATCGCCACGCCGAACTTCACCCACTACGAGATCACCAAGGCGTGCCTGGAAGCCGGTCTTCACGTGATCTGCGAAAAGCCGCTGTTCTTCACCGTCGCCGAATGCGACGAGGTCGCCAGGCTGGCGAAAGAGAAGGGCCTGATCGTCGGCGTCACCTATGGCTTCACCGGCCATCCGCTGGTTCATCAGATGGCGGCGATGGTCAAGAAGGGCATGCTCGGCGATATCCGCATCGTCGACATGCAATATTCCCACGGCTTCAACGCGGGCGACGATGTGGGCGCCGGCGAAGCCGTGAAATGGCGCACCAATCCCAAGACGGCTGGCCCGACCTTCGTTCTGGGCGATATCGGCACGCACCTCTACTATCTCTCGGAAGTGGTATTGCCGCATATGAAGATCGAAAAGCTGCTCTGCGACCGCAAGGCCTTCATTCCGACCCGTGCACCGCTCGAAGACCACGCGACCGTTCTCATGCATTACGACAACGGCGCCCGCGGCCGTCTTTGGGTGTCCTCGGTGGATGCCGGGAATATGGGTTCGCAGCGCTACCGTTTCGTCGGCTCCAAGGCCTCAGTCGAATGGTCCGATTCCCATCCCGACCAATTGATTTACGAAGTGCAGGGTGAACCGAACCGCACTTTGCATCACGGCATGCCCTACCTCGAAGAAGAAAGCCTCGCCTACGATCGCATGGGCGCGCTGCACACCGAAGGCCTGGGCGACAGCTGGGCGAACATCTACCTCTGGATCGCCCAGGCGATCGACGCAAAACGCCGCGGCGACGATGCCTTCCTCAAGGGCCATCATTATCCCGGCATCGAAGCCGGCACCGAAGGTGTGCGCTGGCTGGAAAACTGCGTCCGCTCGGCAGACGCAGGTTCGGCCTGGGTCGAGTTCAAGTGATCGATCAGGGGGCGCGTCGGATCTCCTCCATCCTCCCTCCCAGGCGCGTCCCCGACACTCTCTTTTAGAAAGACAATGACATGAAACTTTCGATCTGCACCGACGTGATGGGCGACCTTTCCTTCACTGATATGCTCGACAAATGCGTCAAACTTGGTGTCGAGGGTATCGAGATGACTGGCGGCGGCTGGTCGCGCGGGCCGCACTTCCGTGCGGACGAGCTGCTGGCCGACAGGGGCCTGCTCAAGACCAAGCTGAAGGAAATCGAAGCCCGCGGCCTGGAAATCGCCGCGCTGAATTGCTCGGCAAACCCGCTCGATCCGGGTGACATGGGCAAGCGCCACCGCAAGGAAATGGAAGACACCATCCGGCTCGCCGGCGAAATCGGCGTGAAGACGATCGTCACCATGTCCGGCCTGCCGGAAGCCGCCCCCGGTGACACAGTGCCGAACTGGCTGGTCTACACCAAGAGCTGGCCGAACGAGATGCCTGAGCGCGACCGATATCAGTGGGAAGATCGAGCCTTCCCGCTCTGGCAGGGCCTGGTCAAGCTCGCTGATGAAGTCGGCGTCGAAAAATATGCGCTGGAAAACTTCTCGGCCATGCTCGTATGGAACCCCGAGACCCTCTTCCGCCTGCGCAACGAAGTCGGTGCGAAGGTCGGCATGAACCTCGATCCGTCGCATCTGATGTGGATGGGCGCCGACCCGATCGCCTCCGCCCGTGCGCTCGGCAATGCCATCCATCATTGCCATGGCAAGGATACCCGCATCGAGCGGGGCCTCGCCGACGTCAACGGCTTGCTCGAGCTCAAGGACGTCACCGACGTCGCCAACCGCAGCTGGAACTATGTCGCCGTCGGCGCCGGCCATGACCTGCAATGGTGGAAGGAATTCTTCTCCGTGGTGCGCATGGTCGGCTACAATGATTGGGTCAGCCTCGAGATGGAAGACTTCACTATGTCGACCGAGGCGGGCATCCAGTCCTCCATCGATGCGCTGCAGGCAACAATCAGCCGCTGATGGACAGGCGTGGGCGGTCGTTCGCCCGCGCTCCCTTGCATTCGCCGTTTCTTGTGAAGAGGCCGAGGATGCCCAACCCGATCACCATGACCGAATTCAATACTATTGCGAGGAAACCGACATGACCAAGACATTGGACGTGATCACGATCGGGCGAGCCGGCGTCGACCTCTATGGGGCACAGGTCGGAGGACGGCTGGAGGATATGGGATCCTTTGAAAAATATATTGGCGGCAGTCCGACCAACATTGCCTGCGGGACGTCGCGACTGGGCCTTAAGTCGGCACTGATCTCCCGGGTGGGCGATGAGCATATGGGCCGGTTCATCCGCGAGGAGCTTGCCCGGCATGGCGTCGATGGCAGGGGCGTCGTGACCGATCCCGAGCGCCTGACGGCGCTCGTCATTCTCGGGATCCGGGACGAGGAACGTTTCCCGCTGATATTCTACCGGGAAAACTGTGCCGACATGGCGCTTTGCGAGCAGGATATCGATGAGGCTTTCGTTTCCAGCGCCCGTTCGGTGCTGGTGACGGGAACGCACCTCTCCCATCCGCGCACGGAAGCGGCCGTGCTCAAGGCGCTCGGCTTTGCCCGCAATCATGGCGCCAAGACGGCTCTCGACATCGACTATCGTCCAAACCTTTGGGGGGTGGCCGGCCATGGCGAGGGGGAAAGCCGCTATGTGGCAAGCGGGCAGGTAACCGAAAAACTCCAGACGACGCTTCATCTGTTCGATTTGATCGTCGGGACGGAGGAAGAATTCCACATCGCCGGCGGGACGACCGATACCGTGGCGGCACTGCGGGCCGTTCGCGCCGTGACTGCGGCAACGCTCGTCTGCAAACGCGGCGCCAAAGGAGCAGTCGCATTCGAAAGTGCGATACCGGACAATCTGGACGAGGGCATTTCGGGTGAGGGGTTCCCGGTCGAAGTCTTCAACGTTCTCGGCGCCGGAGACGGCTTTTTCGCCGGGCTGCTGAAAGGCTGGCTTGACGGCGAAGATTGGCCGACCGCGCTCAGATACGCCAATGCCTGCGGCGCTTTTGCCGTCTCTCGTCACGGCTGCACGCCGGCCTATCCGTCACTTCAGGAGCTGAATTTCTTCCTCGAGCGCGGCATGACCCGCCCCGACCTGCGCAATGACCCCGCGCTGGAGCAGATACACTGGTCGACCAACCGCCATGGCGACTGGTCCGAGATGCGCGTCTTCGCCTTCGATCACCGGATGCAGCTCGAAAGCATGGCGGGCTACACGCCGTCGAAGGGCGGCGCCTTCAAGGAGCTTTGCCTTGAAGCGGCCCTCAAGGTGCAGAACGGGCGTTCCGGCTACGGAATCCTCTGCGACGACCGGATCGGCCGACGTGCCCTCCATGCCGCCTCCGGGACCGGCCTCTGGATCGGCAGACCCTGCGAGTGGCCGGGGTCTCGGCCTCTGACCCTGGAGCCGTCGCTTGGTCCCGATTGCGGGGGACTTTCGGAATGGGCGCGCGAGAACGTCGTCAAGGTGCTCTGCTTCTGCCACCCGGATGACGACGAGGCGACCTGGGCCTGGCAACTGGCGGAAGTGCGGCGGCTTTACGTGGCCTCGCGCCGCAACAAGCTGGAATTCCTGCTCGAGGTCATCCCTTCCAAGGTCGCAAGCATCACTACGGACACGACCGCGACGCTGATCCGCAGCTTCTACGCCGAAGGCATCTATCCCGACTGGTGGAAGCTGGAACCAATGGACGAACCCGAAGCCTGGACGCAGGTCTGTGCCGCCATCGAGGAACACGATCGTCATACAAGAGGGATCGTCGTCCTCGGCCTGGATGCGCCGGAGGACGTGCTGAAGGCAAGCTTCGAAGTTGCCGCGCGCTTCCCGCTCGTCAAGGGATTTGCCGTCGGCCGGACAATCTTCGGCTCGGTCGCCCGCGGCTGGTTCGAGGGCTCGATCAATGACGAAGAGGCCGTCGAGGAAATGGCGAAACGATACTCCCGGCTTTGCACGGTCTGGGACGGCGCGCGGGCGCGCGTTCAGGAGGCAGCAGAATGAGCACGATACGACTGACCGCCGCGCAGGCCATGGTGAAATGGCTCTCGGTCCAGATGACCGAGGATGGCGAGCGCTTCATCGAAGGCGTCTGGGCGATCTTCGGTCACGGCAACGTCGCCGGCATCGGAGAGGCGCTGCATGGGATTGGCGACGCCCTTCCCACATGGCGCGGCCAGAACGAACAGACCATGGCGCATGCGGCGATCGCTTATGCGAAGACACTGAAGCGCAAGCGCGCCCATGCCGTGACATCCTCGATCGGCCCGGGCGCCACCAATATGATCACGGCCTGCGCACTTGCCCATGTCAACAGATTGCCGGTGCTTTTCATACCCGGCGATGTGTTCGCCAATCGCCGCCCCGAGCCGGTGTTGCAGCAGATCGAGGATATGAATGACGGGACCGTCAGCGCCAATGACTGCTTCCGGCCGGTCTCGGCCTATTTCGACCGGATCGCCCGTCCCGAGCATCTCCTGACTTGCCTGCCCCGCGCCCTGGCCGTCATGACCGATCCCGGCAGCTGCGGCCCCGTTACGCTGGCCTTCTGCCAGGATGTGCAAGCAGAGCTCTACGACTACCCCCAGGCATTTTTCGAACCGAAGGTGTGGCGCATCCGCCGTCCCGAACCGGATCCGCGGGAGGTCGCAGATCTTGCCGATGCCATCCGGGCTGCGCGCAAGCCAGTCATCATTTCCGGTGGCGGCGTCATCTATTCTGAGGCCGAGGCCGAGCTCGCCGCATTCGCGGAAAAGCACCATATCCCGTTTGTCGAAACGCAAGCCGGGAAGGGCGCCAACAGCTGGGAGCACCCGCTGAATTTCGGATCGCCGGGTGTGACCGGATCGGCGTCGGCCAATGCCCTTTGCGCCGAGGCGGACCTCGTAATCGGCATCGGCACGCGCTTCCAGGATTTCACCACAGGCAGCTGGACGCTCTTCCGCAATCCCTCGCGCCGGCTCGCTTCGATCAACCTTGCCGGATATGATGCAACCAAGCATTCGGCATTGCCCTGTGTCGGCGATGCCAGGGTCACGTTGGCGCGCCTGTCCGCGGCGCTCGAGGCGTATCGCGGGCCCGGCGTCGATGCCGGGAGCAGGACCGACTGGCACAAAACGGTCGAACGCGTGACGGCGGCACCGGAGGCGGACGGACCTGGAAACCTGCCCACCGATGCGCAAGTCATCGGCGCCGTGCAGCGGGTGGCGACAGAAAACTCCGTGGTCATGTGCGCAGCCGGCACCATGCCGGGCGCACTGCAGGTGCTGTGGCAATCTGCCGAGAGCGGATACCACATGGAATATGGTTTCTCCTGCATGGGTTACGAAGTGGCCGGCGCCATGGGCATCAAGCTCGCGCGCTCCGACAAGGACGTCATCTGCTTCGTCGGCGACGGCTCCTACATGATGGCCAATTCGGAACTCGCAACCGCCGTCATGCGGCGGGTGCCGTTCACCGTCGTGTTGACCGACAACCGCGGTTACGGCTGCATCAACCGTCTTCAGATCGAGTGCGGCAGCGCCGAGTTCAACAACATGTACAAGGACTGCAATGTCGACGTGCAGCCTGAGATCGATTTTGTCGCGCATGCCGCCTCGATGGGTGCCCATGCCGAAAAGATAGGGTCCATCGCCGAGCTCGAGGCACGCATTGTCGCCGCGCGGGAACGGAACGTTCCAAGCGTTCTGGTGATCGACACCGATGCGGTTCCCGGGACCGACGCAGGCGGCCATTGGTGGGACGTTGCCGTTCCGCAGGTCGGCGGCCCCGAGCGCCTCGAGAAGGCCCGCGCGCGTTACAACGAGAATGCTGCCAATCAGCGCGCGTTTGACTGAAGGAGAGCGTGCTCCCCCTAAACGGCGGGCGTCTGCATACGCCCGCGCTCAAAATCGATCTGGACACTATTATGGACACATGTTCTATAAAATGGACAGACTTGACGGGAGCACGCCATGCATCTTCCCGTGTGGACTTACCCCTGGGATATCCAGGACCAAGGGCCGGCAGCGCCGGCGAGAAAGCGGCGGAGCAGCGAAGCGGAAATACCGTTTTCAAGATTCTTCATGTCGATCCCTTTTTGTGTGCGGCAGCGTTGACCGCTTGCCATCTATGTCCAATATAATGTACATGCGATCTATATACCGGACCGGGCGATCTCAAGCCGATTTTTTTACCTCGCAAGGCGGGTGCAAAAATTTCATTCGCGATGATGACGGGATCGATTGACAGATGATGCAGCAGACGGCTTGAAAAGCTTGGCCGGACAAAAAGGGATCGACAGCAATGGATGCAGTTCAGGATGAAGCAGCCGGCAAGCGCGCCCGAGGGCTCGACCGCGCCTTCGAGATCCTCGATTTCCTGCGCCAGAAGCGGCAGGCCCTGAAGCCGAATGAAATCGCCGCCCAGATCGGCGCGCCGCGCTCATCGGTTTACGAACTCGTCAACCTGCTGCTGCAGAATGGCATCCTCGAATTCACCGGCGGCGAGGGGCGCGTCTACCTCGGCCGCAAGCTGTATTTCCTCGGCGCAGCCTATGAGAACCATTTCGACTTCACCCGCGAATGCGAGGCGACCCTGGAACAGCTTGCCGACGAGACGCGGGAGACGGCGCAGTTCTGCATGCTGGATGGAAACAGATACACCGTCGTTCGCATGCGCGAAGGCGCGCGCCCCTTCCGCATTTCGACGGATGTCGGACAGTCGGTGCCGATCCCGTGGACGGCGTCGGGCCGCCTGCTCGTCGCACATCTGTCGGATCAGGAAATCCTGAATTTCATTCCGCCGCAGGATTTCCGCCTGCCGAACGGCGAATGGCTCGAGCCGCAAACCTTCATCGCCGAGGTGCGCCAGGCCGAGCGTGAAGGTCTCTTCACCTTCAACAGCATCGTCGACAGCTTCACCCGCTGTTTTGCCGTACCGGTGCGGGGCGAGGAAGGCCATACCGCCGCAACGCTCTGCCTCGTCACCCCGCGTGACGATGGCATTGCCAACCGCGACCGCTACCTCGACTGCCTGAAGAAGGCCGCCGCCGGCCTCGACCATGCCCCGACCCGGCCAAAATGAGGCTGATGCCCTGAGCACTTCAAGGCATTGAGGTCCGATGGCACGGACGCTTGTCGTAAGCCGGCATTCCGTTGCATGCTCGCCAAATCGGGTCATGCCCGCTCCGGCGGTGCTGCAGCGAGCCCAGGACACCAAGAAGACCAATCCTAATTTCGTCTCAGCCGGGCTCTTCGCCACGCCTGCAGATCCCGCCTGCCGGTCTGCGCTCGCATTTCCCAGAGTAGCCGCCCCGATCGTTGATTTCCGATTTCACGCCAATCCGGGAAATCTATTCACTCTTCCGCCGAAACTATGAAATTAAGTTTCTCTATAAAATTAATAGAGAATGTATTTTAGCAGTCCAACAGCCAATTTTATACTTGGCCTTGGGGAAGGCCGAGCTGTTGACGGCAAACGGAGAGGACACGAAATGACACGGAAAATCAGACTTGGGGCATTTCTTCCCGGCGGCGGACAGCATGTTGCCTCATGGCGGCATCCCGACCAGCCGGCCGACGGCGCGACCAGTTTCGAGTTTCACAAACGTCTCGCCTTGACGGCAGAGCGCGGGCTCTTCGATGCCTATTTCCTGGCCGACGGACTGGCTGTCGGTTTCGGTGGAGCACGCGAAGGCGGCAATGCCCGCGTCGCCGGCTTCGAACCCGTGACCCTGTTCTCCGCCCTTGCGCCTTTCACCACCCATCTCGGCTTTATCGCCACGTCGTCGACCACCTACGAGGAGCCTTATACGACCGCCCGCAAGTTCGCCTCGCTGGATCTGATCTCGAAGGGCCGCGCCGGCTGGAATGTCGTGACCACGACAGGCGACCTGACGGCGCAGAACTTCAATCGCGATACGCAGCTTCCGCATGCAGGCCGATATCGCCGTGCCGCCGAGCATGTCGACGTTGTCCGCAAACTCTGGGAAAGCTTCGAAGACGACGCATTCATCCGGGACAAGGACTCCGGCGTGTTCTTCGATCCGGCGAAGCTGCACGACACCGACCACCGCGGCGAACATTTCAGCGTGCGCGGTCCACTCAACGTCTCGCGATCGCCCCAGGGGCATCCCGTCATCGTCCAGGCCGGCCAATCCGAAGACGGACGCGGGCTCGCTGCGGCAACGGCCGAAGTCATCTTCACCGCCCATCAGCATATCGAAACCGCCCAGGAGTTCTATCGGGACATCAAGGCACGCGCCCGTGGTCTCGGCCGAAATCCCGATCACATCCTCGTCATGCCCGGCGTATCCGCTTTCGTCGGCAGGACCGAGGCGGAGGCGCGCGAGAAATACGACCGTCTGACCTCGCTCATCGTCGAAGAGGACGGGATTGGCCTCCTCAATGGTCTGACCGGTGGCACGCTCGACCTGCACGGTTATGACCTCGACGGCCCTCTTCCGCCGGCGCCGCCGACGGAAGGCATGAAGAGCCGCCAGGCCCTCATCCGTCAGATCGCCGACGAAAACAACTTCACCATCCGCCAGCTCTATCAGTGGATCGCGTCTGCCCGCGGTCACTACACCATCGTCGGAACGCCCGAACAGATCGCCGATACGCTGCAAAAATGGTTCGAGAACGAAGCTGCCGACGGCTTCAACATTCTGCCGCCCTGGCTGCCGACGGCGCTCGACGATTTCGTCGATCTGGTCATCCCGGAACTGCAGCGTCGCGGCCTGTTCCGGACGGCCTATGAGGGCAAGACGCTTCGCGAAAACCTCGGCCTGCCTTTCCCGACCAATCGATGGGCTGCAGGACGTGCAGCTCTCCAGGCAGCAGAGTGAGGAGCGGTCGATGTCCTATGAAATCAACCAGGTTCTTCCGAGAAGCTTCGGCCGCCTGAAAAGCAGCGAAAGCAATATTTCCATTTTCGCGTCGCAGCTGCGCGGGGTGCTCGCATCGCTTTTGCCGCGCTACGGCCTTCTCATCGGCTTCCTCGTGTTCTGGCAGGTGTCGAGCACCAGGGGCTGGGTCAATCCCGCCATCTTCCCGCCTTTGGACGTCATCCTGTCCGCTCTATGGACCAATCTGGCCAACGGCGCGCTGCTGGATGACATCGCCATCAGTCTGCAGCGATCCGGAACCGCCTTCGCCTTTGCCGTCGTGATCGGCATTCCGCTCGGCCTGTTCATGGGTCAGGTTCGTGCGGTCGAACAGGCGCTCGACCCGATACTGCAGCTCTTTCGCCAGACCTCGGCGCTGGCGCTCTATCCGGTCTTCATCCTGCTGCTCGGCCTCGGCGAAACATCCAAGATCTTCGTGATCTTCTGGGCGACGCTGTTTCCGGTGCTGCTCGCCACGATCGGCGGCGTCAAGGAAGTGGACAAGAAGCTCATCGAGATGGCGCGGACCTATGGCGCCGGACCGCTGACCATCTTCCGCCGCGTCATCCTGCCGGCGTCGGTGCCGGCAATCTTCGTCGGCCTGCGTCTTTCGGCGACGACTGCGCTTCTCCTGCTGATTGCCGCCGAGATGATCGGCGCCAACAAGGGCATCGGCTTCCAGGTCATGAACGCCCAGTACAATTTCCAGATCCCGCTGATGTTTGCGGCGATCCTTCTGCTCGCCTTCCTCGGGCTTGCCGCCAATGCCTTGCTCGTTTTGCTGCAGCGCCGTCTCTGCCGCTGGTCTCATCCGAGCCGCTGATCTGCTTCACCGATTTTCCTCTTCCGAAAGGACCCACCACATGACATTCCATCCCCGCAACCTCCTCCTGCCGGCAATAATCGCTCTCGGTCTTGCCACGCCGGCCGCAGCCACCGATACGGTGAAGCTGCGCTATCTCGCCAGCCAGGGTGGTCTTGCCGCCCATGAACTCGCCGCCGAACTCGGCTATTTCGACGGAACAGGCATCACGCTGGAAAATGTCGGCTACGCCCAGGGCGGCCCGGCCTCGCTGATCGCACTGGCATCGGGTGATGTCGAGATCGGCAGCGCCGCAACCTCCGCCGTCCTGAATTCGATCATCGGCGGCAACGATTTTGTCGCCGCCTATCCCTCAAACGGCATCAATGACGAGGTGCAGTCGACCTTCTACGTGCTGGAAGACAGCCCGATCAAAAATATCAAGGACATTGCCGGCAAGAGCATCGCCGTCAATACACTTGGCGCGCATCTCGACTATACCATCCGCGAAGCCTTGCATTCCGTCGGCCTGCCGGCGGACGCAGCCAATCAGCTTGTCGTTCCCGGGCCGCAGCTCGAGCAGGTGCTGCGCTCCAAGCAGGTCGATATTGCCGCCTTCGGCTACTGGCAGACGACCTTCGAGGGGGCTGCGCTGAAGAATGGCGGCCTGCGTCCGATTTTCGACGATACCGACGTGCTTGGAGACATCGCCGGGGGCTTCGTGGTCCTGCGCCGTGATTTCGCTCGCGAACATCCTGAAGCTTCGAAGATTTTCGTGGAGCAGTCGGCTCGCGCGCTCGACTACGCCCGCGAGCATCCGGATGAAACCAAGAAGATCCTGGCCAAGGCGCTCGGTGAGCGGGGTGAGAATGCTGATATCGCACAGTATTTCCGAGGCTATGGCGTGCGCGCCGGCGGTCTGCCGGTCGAGCACGACATCCAGTTCTGGATCGACGTCCTGGTTCGCGAAGGCAAGCTGAAGCAAGGCCAGCTGGCGGCCAAGGACATCCTCTTGACCGCCGACGCCAAACCGGCAAGCAACTGAGGAATGATGATGAGCATCGCCGAGGACACGCGTCGCGGGGAGGTGACGATCCGTCACCTTTCCAAATCCTACAAGTTGAACGGGACACCTCTACAGGTTCTTAGGGATGTCAACCTCCACGTCCGCTCCGGCGAAAGCCTCGCCATCGTCGGCACCAGCGGCTCGGGCAAAACAACCCTGCTCAGGGTTCTGGCCGGCCTAGAGGATTCCGATACCGGCGAGGTTCTCGTCGATGGCAAGGCGGTGCGAGGCGTCGGCGCAGAGCGCGCCGTCATCTTTCAGGAACCGCGCCTTCTGCCCTGGCTGACCGTGCTCGACAATGTCGCCTTCGGGCTGGAAACAAGCGGTCTGTCGCGTGAGCAGGCGAGGGGGCGGGCGCGCCATTATGTCAAGCTCGTCGGCCTGCAGCAATTCGAGGCGGCCTATCCTCGGCAGCTGTCGGGCGGCATGGCCCAGCGCGTCGGGATCGCCCGGGCTCTAGCCGTCCAGCCGGAAATCCTGCTGCTCGACGAACCGCTCGGCGCGCTCGACGCGATGACCAAGATCGGTATGCAGCAGGAACTCGCACGGATCTGGCGCGATGAGGATGTGACGACCATTCTCGTCACCCATGATCTCGAGGAAGCGATCTACCTGGCCGATCGGATCCTCATCCTGCCACGGGAAAGGGGCGGCGAGCCGCGTCTGATCGAAATCGATCTGCCCCGTCCCCGCGACCGCAGCGCACCGGAATTCGTGCGACACCGCGAAGAGCTGTTGAACTTGTTCGGACTGCATTGAAGTCTGCGCGAAGCCCAGGCGCGCCGCATCGAATTTGATTCATGCGACGCGCGGCGGCGATACGAAGACAGCATCGAAAGCTGAATAACAATTGCGGCGGCGTAGCCGACTTGCCACTTCAACCCAAAAGCGTCTTCTTGAGTCGATGGATATGGGCGGCGCCAATGCCGCAGCAGCCGCCGATGATCGTCGCGCCTGCTTCGGCCCAGGAGCAGGCATAGCGCGAATAGGCATCGTCATTCAGATCGCTGCGGGTCTCGTGCAGGCCTTCATTGGCGGCTGCCTCGCCCTGTTCCCCTTCGAAGGCATTGGCATAGACGCCGATTTCGATGCGCGCGTCCATTGTCCGGAACACGCCCGCTGCCGTCTCCACCGCCGCCTGCATGACCTCGGGCTTGCTGCAATTGAACAAGAGGGCTTCGGCGCCCGATGAAACCGCCCAGGATGCCGCCTCCTCGACCCTTTCTTCGGAGCGAAGCTTTGGTTCGCCGCCCCCCATGGCTGCCTCGTCATCCGCCAATGTGAACGAAATCCAGAACGGCTTGCCTGACGTCGCCACCGCCTTGCGGACAGCCTCTGCCTCGGCGATCAGGCTCAACGTCTCGCCGAGCCATATATCGACGAAGGGAGAAAGGTTTTCGACAAGCACCTCGAGATAATCCTGCACCCGCGAAGGCTGAAAGTTCTGCGGCTCGTATGAGCCGAAGATCGGCGGCAGCGACCCGGCGACCAGCACCTTCCGATCCGTGACGGAATCAGCCGCCTCGCGCGCCAAGCGACCGGCGAGACGGATCAGCGCCGCCCCCTCCTTCCAGAACCGGTCCTCACCGATATGAAAAGGCACGAGCGCATAGCTGTTTGTCGTAACGACCTCAGAGCCGGCGGCGATGAATTCCTGATGTACCCTACGGACGATATCCGGCGCGTTGATCAGCGCCAATGCCGACCATTCCGGTTGCTTCAGCTCGGCACCCAGCCGCAACAGTTCGCGGCTCATGCCGCCATCGAGAATTCGTGTCGTGCTCATCAAGAGGTCTCCATTCAACCTGTCGCGCCGTCAGCGGCGCGGGGCTTTTCATCGTAAAGTGGGCGAGATGTGCGTGGTTCGCGTCGGCGCGCCAGCGAGTTCATGGCCAGTCCCTTTCCGTCGTCCTAACGGCGAACCGGCACCTGCGCTTCGAGACCTCGAAAGACGTAGGCGATCACTGCGGTCAAGGCGAGATAGAAGAGGGTGACGACCAGCAGCGGTTCATAGACGAGCAGCGTGTCCTGCCGAACCTTGTTTGCCACGGCGTAAAGATCCATCACCGTCACCGTAAACGCGAGCGGCGTTGCCTTGAGCTGCATGACGATCTCTCCTGCAATCGTCGGCAGGGCGATGCGAATGGCGCGCGGCAGCCAGATGCGGCGGGTCAGCATCCAGGGCGACAGGCCGAAGGCCCGGCCCGCTTCGAGCTCGCCCTTGGGAACGGCAAGCAGCGCGCCGCGCAACACCTCCGCCTCATAGGCTGCATAGTTCAGGGTAAAACTGACGGCGGCGAAGAAGAAGCCCTCGCGCAGGATCGGCCAGAACAGGCTCTGGCGGATGCCGGGGACCATGGGCAGCAGCGAGCCCACCCCATAGTAGAGAAGCCACAGCTGTATCAGCAGCGGCGTGCCGCGAAAGAAGGTGCAGTAACTGCGCGCCAGGAGCCGCGTCAGCCTGCCGCCGCTGACCTGCGCAAACGCGAGGCCTATGGCGATGACGAAGCCGTACACCACGGAGATCACCAACAGGCAAACAGTCTGCCAGGCGCCGGTCAGAAGCAGCGGCCAATAGGAAGAGATCCAGATGAAACTCATGGGGCGCTTTCTTCAGGCAAGGCGCGGCTGTCCCCGCCGTACCCGTCCCTCGATCAGTTTGAAGACGACGTTGGAAACAAGCGTAATGGCGAGATAGAGAAGGGCCGAAGCAAGGAAAAAGACGAAGTAATGTTTGGTGCTTGCCCCGGCAAGACGGGTGGCGAGCGCCAGTTCCTGGTAGCCGACGACCGCCACCAGCGCGCTGTCCTTGGTGACCGACATCCACAGATTGGCAAGACCCGGCAGCGCGTTCGGCAGGAGCGCCGGCAGCAGGACGCGGCGGAACCTCAGCACCGGTCCCATGCCGAAGGCCTTGGCGGCCTCGATCTGGCCGACGGGAATGGCAAGGATCGCGCCGCGCAGCACCTCCGTCATGTAGGCACCCTGCACGAAGCCCAGCACGGCGACGGCCGCGACGAAGCCGTTCACATTGACCGGCGGCAGCTCCAACGCGGCGAGCAGCCGGTTGAGGCCATCGGTGCCGGCATAATAGAGTCCGACGATCAGGATCAGCTCGGGAACGGCGCGGATCAGCGTGGTATAGAGATCGAGCAGGAGGCGGAGCATGCGGTTGCCCGAAAGCTTTCCAAGCGCGCCGCCGGTGCCGAGCAGCAAGCCGATCGCGAAGGCGCAAGCCGAGATGGCGACCGTGGAGACTGCACCTGCCAAAAGAACGCCGCCCCATCCCGGAGGATAGGGAGACAGTAGGTCCAGAATACCTTGTTGCGCGGTCGCCATCGTTCCGACCGCTTACTTTGCGCCGTAGATGTCGAAATCGAAGTATTTCTTGGTGATGGCGTCATACTGGCCGCTGGCGCGAACCGCTGATATCGCTGTGTTCAGCTTCGCTTTCAGCTCCGTGTCTTCCTTGCGCAGGCCGCCCGAAACGCCAGCTCCGAGAATCTCCTTGTCGTCGGCAACGTCGCCCATCTTGGCGCAGCAATCTTTGCCACCATCGCTTTTGAGGAACGCGTCAAGCGCCAGTGAATCGCCAAAGACATAGTCGATACGGCCGGAGGCGAGGTCCTGAAAAGCCTCGTCGAGCGTCTGGTAGGTCTTTTCCTCGGCAGCGTCCGCGAAATATTTCTTGTAATATTCCGACTGGATCGTCGACACCTGAATGCCGATGGTCTTGCCCTTCACGTCCTCGGCAGTGGCGCCCGGCTTCTGGTCCTTGGGACCGATCAAGGTGCTCGGCGTGTTGTAATATTTGTCGGTGAAGTCGATCACCTTCGAGCGTTCCGCAGTGTTCGACATCGACGACCAGATCACGTCGAACTTCTTGCTCTGGAGAGCCGGAATGAGACCGTCCCAGGAAATCTCGACGATCGAGCATTTCTCCTTCATCTCTTCGCATACGGCATTCATCAGGTCGATTTCCCATCCCTGCCATTGGCCGGAGGCGTCCTTGGCGAAGAAGGGCGGATAGGATTCGTTCATGACGCCGAAGCGGACTTCGGCCTGTGCGGTGACGGCGGAAAGCACGAGTGCCGCGCCGGCAAAAAGCCTGGGGAGCAGTTTCATTCGCAGGATTCTCCTGGTTTGTGTTGTCGATGAGAGCTCGGAGTGTATCAGTGGGCGCTGAGGCCGGTGAATTCCCGGCAGCGGGCGCTGACCGGCGCGCCGAATATCTGCTCCGGCGGACCTTCTTCCTCGATCCGTCCCTGATGCAGGAAGAGAACACGGCTGGAGACATCCCGGGCGAAGCGCATTTCATGCGTGACGATCAGCATGGTCCGGCCTTCTTCCGCGAGATCGCGGATGACCTTCAGCACCTCGCCGACCAGCTCCGGATCGAGCGCCGAAGTCGGTTCGTCGAACAGCATGACATCAGGATCGACGCACAGCGCTCTCGCAATCGCCGCGCGTTGCTGCTGACCGCCGGAGAGGAAAGCGGGATAGGCATCGCGCTTGTCGAACAGCCCGACCTTGTGGAGCAGGGCCTCGGCTTTTTCGATGGCCTCGCGTCGCGAAATGCCCATGACGTGCACCGGCGCCTCGATGACATTTTCCAGCACCGTACGATGGGCCCAGAGATTGAAACTCTGGAAGACCATCCCGAGCCCGGTGCGTATCCGTTCGATCTGCCGCCAGCTGCGCGGCTGCAACCGGCCGCCCCGCCCCATCTTCAGCGCAATCTCCTCGCCGTTCACGGCAATGCGGCCACGATCCGGCGTTTCCAGGAAATTGATGCATCTGAGAAAGGTGCTCTTGCCGGAGCCCGACGAGCCGATGATCGAAATCACGTCAGACTTGTGGGCTTGCGCCGAAATACCCTTGAGAACCTCTTGCGAGCCGAAGCTTTTATGAAGATCTTCGACACGAAGAGCAGGAAAGGGTTGATCTGGCATGCATGGTTCCGGGTGAATTGAGCTTGCGAAGGATAATGATAAAATAACGCGGTTTTTTCGCGCAGTTTTCATCTATTCTGCATATTTTATGCAAAATAATCTTCCTCGTGCGGCAAGTACGACAGAATGCGCGAATTGCTGCGGCGAGAACCAGGATTGGACAATGGAACAACTCGATCGTTTTGACCGTGACATTCTCGATATCGTTCAGCGCGACTGCCAGCTGAAAGCCGAAACGATCGCCGAAGGGATCGGACTGTCGGTCTCGGCCGTGCAGAGGCGGTTGAAGCGACTGCGCGAGGAAGAGATCATCAGGGCGGAGGTGGCCGTCGTCGACCGCAAGGCGACGGGCACAGCAATGGTGTTCATCGTCGGGATGGAGATCGAGCGGGACAATTACGACGCGCTGGCGAAGTTCCGCCTCTGGGCGGAGAAGCAGGATCATATTCAGCAGGTCTATTACGTCACAGGCGCGGTCGATCTGATCGCGATCGTGACCGCCCGCGACGTCGAGCATTATGACGATATCGCTGCCTTGATCATGGCTGACAATCCGCAGATCCGCCGGATGCACACGAATGTGGTGTTGCGGGACGTCAAGCTCGGCCTGTTCGTGCCCCTGGACTAGCGCGCACGCGGTGCCCCGCCGGCAGTGGTTCCGGCTGCCACGGATCGGGACGCCGACAAGCCGCTGGACTCGCATTTGACAAAGGGCATAATTCCCGGCGCAATTCTCGGGAGGAATGATCGTTGACGTTACGACACCAGATCATCGCATTGGCGATCGTTCCGCTCGTCATTTCGATCCTTGCGATTACCACCTTCATCACCTGGCAATCGGCAAACCTTGCCAAGAACAGCATCGACACGTTCGAGCAGAATATGCTGAAGACCAAGGAAGCCGAAATCCTCAACCTGACCAACCTTGCCCTGTCCGCCATCCAGACGATCTATGACAATGCCGGTTCCGACGATGAAGCCGCCAAGCAGCAGGTGGCGGCGATCCTGACCTCCCTCGACTACGGCAAGGACGGATATTTCTTCGTTTACGATTACGACGGCAACAACATCGTCCATCCGCGCCAGAGTTTCCGCCATGGGCACAATTGGCTCGACCTCACCGATCCGGATGGCGACAAGGTCATAGCCGAACTGATCGCCACGGCAAGAGCGGCCGGGGGCCTGCATCAGTACAAATGGCAGAAACCATCGACCGGACAGATCGCCGACAAGCTCTCCTTCGTCGTCAGTCTCGACAAATGGCACTGGGTCGTCGGCACCGGCGTTTACCTGGATGACGTCTTTGCCCAAAGTGCTGCCGCCAACGCCGGGATGCGTGCCAACATAAAGCGGACCTTCGTCATCGTCGCACTGATCGCCGTGCCTTCGGTACTTGTCGTTTTTACGACCTGCATGCTGCTGACGTTCCATGAGCGCCGCATGGCCGACAGCCGGCTCAAGGCGTTGACGCAGCGGGTCATCGATACCCAGGAAGAAGAGCGCGCGCGGCTTGCCCGCGAGTTGCACGACGGCATTTCCCAAAATCTCGTCGGCGTGCGCTATGCGATGGATCTTGCCGGCCGCAAGGTCAGGACCAATGTCGACGATGCGGCTGTCACCATCGACCGCGGTGTCGAGGCGCTGAACGGCGCCATCAAGGAAATCAGGCGGCTGTCGCACGATCTGCGCCCGCGTGTGCTCGATGACCTCGGCCTGACGGCTGCTCTCGAGGCACTCTGTTATCATTTTGCCGAGCGGACGGGGATCGAGACGAAGATCGATGCTTCGGGCTTCACCGACGCGCTGAAGCCCGAAGCCAATACCGCGCTTTATCGTGTCGCACAGGAAGCGTTCAATAATGTCGAACGCCACGCGGGCGCCTCCCGGCTTGCGGTCAAGCTCTGGAGCGATAACGGCCGCGCCCGCATGACCGTCACCGACAACGGCAGTGGCTTCGACGGCATCAAGGATGGCGTCTCCGGCAGATCGGGTCTCGGCCTGCGCAACATGCAGGAGCGAATGGCCCACTTCCGCGGCCTGCTGCTGATCGACAGCGGCGAGGCCGGCACGACGCTGACGGCGATGCTGCCGAAATCGGCCAATCGTCCCGCCGATCGGCAGGCAGAAGCTGCATGACCGAACGCCCGAAAATCAGGGTGCTCTTGATCGACAACCATCCCCTTGTGCTGGACGGGTTGAAGGCCGTGCTCGAAACATTCGACCATATCGAAGTTGCCGGCACGGCGGGGCTCGCCCAAGCGGGGCTGGAGATCGGCCGGCAAGTCCTGCCGCAGGTCGTGCTGATGGACATCAACATGCCGAAGCTGAGCGGCATCGATGCAATCGAATTGTTCAGGAACGAACTTCCCCAGGCGCGGGTCGTGATGCTCTCCATGCATGACAGCCGCGAGTATATTTCCTCCTCGGTCATGCATGGCGCTGCCGGTTACATCCTGAAGGACGTTTCGACGGACGAGATCGTCTCGGCGATCGAGACCGTGGCGGGTGGGGGGACATATTTCTCGTCCGGCGTCTTCGACGCGCTGATGGGCGAACGCGCAGAGGAGGGCAGCGACCCGCTTACGCCGCGCGAACGCGACATTCTCGGGCTGATCGTTGCCGGCAGAAGCAACAAGGAGATCGCCGAAACGCTCGGGATCACCTCCGCCACGGCGGAAACCCATCGCAAGAACCTCAAGAAGAAGCTCGGTATTGCCACCACAGCGGGCCTCATCCGCTATGCGCTCGATCACGGCATCGTCTCGAAAGTCGGATAAATCGCGTCTACCCACTTCTGGGTAGGCCCCGGCATTTCAGCGCCGCCTCGATCTTGCGAGCTTAAAACCGGCGCCATAGGACTCCATCCACGGCTGGCCAAGTGCGAGCCGTTGGGAGGAATTCATATGCGTTACATCAGCTTCCGATCGGTCGGAAAACCTCGAGCGACCCGAGCCGGGCCCGCCGCTGCCGGCTGACAGACCTGCCTTCCACGCCGACAACTGGAACATGGCGACCGCCGCCCGCGGCGCCTGAAAGGTATTCCGACATGGAAAAACCACGTAGCAAGGCAGCGCTCTGGCTGCTTGTCATTCCCTACATAGGTCTGCTCTGGCCGCCATTTTACAATGTCCGCGAGCCATCTCTTTTCGGCTTTCCCTTCTTCTATTGGTACCAGCTTCTCTGGGTGCCGATCACCGCAGCGCTGACCTGGATCGCCTATCGGAGCACCCGCCATGACGACTGACATCAACGGCACGGCACTTGCCGTCTTCATCTTCTTTTTCGTTTTGGTCACCGTCATGGGCTTCGTCGCCAGCCGCTGGCGCAAGCCCGAGACACTGGCCCATATCGATGAATGGGGTCTCGGCGGACGCAACTTCGGCACCTGGATCACCTGGTTCCTCGTCGGTGGCGATTTCTATACCGCCTACACCGTGATCGCCGTCCCGGCGCTGGTCTATACCGTCGGAGCCTACGGCTTCTTTGCGCTGCCCTACACCATCGTCGTTTATCCCTTCGTCTTCATGGTGATGCCCGTTCTGTGGAAACGCGCCAAGGATTTCGGCTATGTGACGGCTGGCGACGTCGTCCACGGTCAATACGGATCGCGCGGTCTCGAACTCGCCGTCGCGGCAACAGGCGTCATCGCCACCATGCCCTATATTGCCCTCCAGCTCGTCGGCATGACGGCGGTGCTGAAGGCCGCTCGGGCTGCATGGTGAACTGCCGCTGGCGATCGCCTTCATCGTGCTGGCGCTCTACACCTACTCCGCCGGCCTGCGCGCGCCGGCCCTGATCGCCTTCGTCAAGGACATCATGATCTATATCGTCGTGATCGCGGCCGTCGCACTGATCCCGTCGAAACTCGGAGGCTACGCCAATGTCTTTGCCTCGGCCGATGCGGCCTTCCAGGCCAAGGGTTCCGGCAACCTGCTGCTCGGGGGCAATCAGTATGTCGCCTATGCCACGCTCGCCTTGGGTTCGGCGCTCGCGGCCTTCATGTATCCGCATACGCTGACGGGCATCTTTGCCTCCAACAGCGGCAAGACGATCCGCAAGAATGCGATCATGTTGCCCGCTTATACGCTGCTGCTCGGCCTTCTGGCGCTGCTCGGCTATATGGGGCATGCCGCCAACCTGAAGCTCGACAGTGCCAATGACGTCGTTCCCACGCTGTTCAAGACGCTGTTTTCGGGCTGGTTCTCCGGCTTCGCCTTTGCGGCGATCGCCATCGGCGCGCTGGTGCCGGCGGCGGTGATGAGCATCGGCGCCGCCAACCTCTTCACCCGCAATTTCTGGAAAGCCTATGTCGATCCTGATGTCAGCGATGCGGGCGAGGCGAAGGTTGCAAAGATCACGTCGCTCGTCGTGAAGATCGGTGCGCTTCTCGTCATCATCTTCCTGCCGACGCAATTCGCACTCGACCTGCAGCTGCTCGGCGGCATCTGGATCCTGCAGACGCTTCCGGCGCTGGTCTTCGGCCTCTATACCAACTGGTTCCGTGCACCCGGCCTGCTTGCCGGCTGGTTCGTCGGCTTCTGCGGCGGTACTTTCCTCGTCTGGGATGCCGGCTGGAAGCCTCTGCATCTGATCAGCCTCGGCGGTGAACCCTTCACCGTCTACACGGGACTGCTGGCGCTTGCGGCCAACATCGCCGTTGCCCTCGTAGTCAACGCCCTGCTTCCGGCCAAGGCACCGGTCCGGGCCTAGAGCATGATGTCGAAAAGTGTGAGCGGTTTTCGGACAAGATCATGCTCACCTTCTTGATCCAAAAATGCCAAGGGCAGCTAACGCTGCCCTTCGCAAAATTATCCCGCCTTTGCTTTCCCAGCGGAGGCTAGAGAGATCAGGGCGACTTAAAACTCTTCCCAGTCGCCGGCCAATGCTGCATTCCCATTCGTCTGGAACGACTTACCCACCTTTGCAATCATCTGGCGCGCAGGCGAGGGCGCCGGTTGAGCACGGGGCGCCGCGGCAGCGGGCTGCGCTACGCGCTTCGGTGCCACCGTTCCGCCAATGTTGAACTGGCCCAGCAGCTGGAACAGCGCGTCGGCTTCCTTGGCGAGGTTGTGGGCGGCCGCTGTGGCTTCTTCCACCATGGCGGCGTTCTGCTGCGTCCCCTGATCCATCTTGTTGACGGCGGTATTGATCTCTTTCAGCCCCGTCGCCTGCTCTTGCGAAGCGCCGACGATGGCCCCCACATTGCCGTCGACCTGCTGTACCTGCTCCGCAATCTCTTTCAGCGCCCTTCCGGTCTCGCCAACCAGGGCCACGCCGCCTTTGACGTGGCCGTTCGAAGCGTTGATCAGTTCCTTGATTTCTTTTGCCGCCTTGGCGGAGCGTTGCGCCAACTCGCGCACTTCCTGAGCGACAACGGCAAAGCCCTTGCCTGCCTCACCGGCACGGGCGGCTTCGACGCCGGCATTGAGCGCCAGCAGGTTGGTCTGGAACGCGATTTCATCGATGACGCCGATGATGCTGCCGATTTCGGTGGCGGAGGATTCGATCTTGCCCATGGCATCGACCGCATCCCGAACGACGCTGCCCGAACGCTCCGCGCTATCCTTCGTCTTGCGGACGAGCTGGCCGGCTTCCTGAGCCTTGTTGCTCGAGTCGGCAACGGTGGTCGTAATCTCTTCCAGGGCAGCGGCGGTTTCCTCGACCGAGGCTGCCTGCTGTTCGGTCCGCTTGGCGAGATCGTCCGAGGCGGAGCGGATCTCCTGTGCACCGGCGGCGATGGCGCTGGCGTTCTGGGCAACCTTCTGCATGGCGGCACGGAGCTTTTCGACCGCAGAATTGAAGTCGGCGCGGAGCTTTTCCAGAGACGGAATGAACGGAGTGCCGATCTGCTGTGTAAGGTCGCCGTCAGCCAGCGCCTGCAATGCATCGCCAAGCTGACCGACAGCCTGGTCCGTCTGTTCGGCAAGGGTGCGGCGTTCATCTGCATCCTTTTCCAGCCGATGCCGCTCCGACACGGCTCGCTTCGCCTCGGCGTCAGCTTCCCGTTCGGCCTTTGCCGAAATTGCGTCGCGCAGCCCGGCCACGGCCCGTGCGAGCTTGCCGATCTCATCGCCCCGGGCTTCGAGGCGGCGATCGCCATTAAGATTGCCGTCCGCCATCGCTTTCAACGAGAGCTGAAGTTTTGTCAGTGGGCCGACGATCGTGCGTGCCGTCACACCGGCGGCAACGAGTGAAAGAACAGCCGCAATGCCAAGCGCGGTCAGGGCCAATGGCTTGAAGCCGCTTGCCGTGCTGCGAACCTCGCCGCCAATCGATTTGTTCAGCGCTTCCTGATAGTCGATGAATTTGTTGATGGCGCCAAGCCAGGCAACGAAAGCCGGTCGCGCCTGTTCGAGCAGGATCTTGCGAGCGGCCTCGCCGTCGCCCTTCTCCTGCAGCGCAATGATCTGGGCGACCAAAGGATTGGTCTTCGCCTGGATGTCTGCAATCTCACCGAGAATGGTCTTTTCCTGTTCCGTCGCACCGGCCGGAGAGGCAACCATATCCGCCATGCGCTTTTCATTCTCGGCGTAGGAGGCGGCCAGCTTCTCGATCAATGCCTCGGCGGTCTTCCGTTCATCGGCAGACGTCACCAGAGTGACGTCGCGGATGGCGATTGCCCGATCATGCACGCTGCCGCGATAGTTGATGGCAAACCGCTGCTTCACGCTGTTGACGTCGTTGATGGTTCCAAGCTTATCATTGATCTGCGCAACTTTTTCCGTCGAATAGATGGTCAGGCCGACCATCAGCAAAAGGAGAACGCTGAAGCCAAGCGCCAGGCGCGCCACAACCCCGAAACTCATGATATTCTTCATATGCACTCTCCCCTCGCGGTGAGGTTTGTTGGAAGGATGTCTCGGCAGCCAGGATTGCTTGTCATGTCTCATTCAAATGCAGAGCCTCGGTGTCTCCGCGTGCATCCGACAGGCACCCCTGTGCCCGGAATCGCGCTTGAGATACGGGACATCCGTCAAAGCAATAAAAGCCGATTTTGATGCGAAATTCGGGTGCCTGACCCGCCATCATGGCGGAGGTGACGAACCTCAAAGAACGTCGTCCCGATATCTAAAAAAAATTAGAGGAATATATTTTAGAGAGTGTAAACGGAGCCGGCAGAGCATGGCCATAGCGCTCTATTTGGATAGCATTTGCGCTTTTCGGATGGACAATTTGACGAGCGCTCTCCCGGTAGTTGCGAAATCCTCGGACTCCCCTGCGCAACAAGGCTTTGCGGCTTGCCTGCGACTACGCGACGCCGTCCTGGCATCTGGGTGATTTGCCGAAAGGTCTCGGCAACGGCATGAATTGCAGCTGCGGTGCCGGAGCGCTAGCGCATCCGGCTTCAGCCGCGTAGCAGCGGAAGAAGCTGATCGCCCTGCCGCTTGATTTCGGAGAGATATGGCGTGTCGGACAGCACGAAGTGGGTGATGCCGAGATCATGGTATTTGCGCAGCGAACGGGCGACGTCTTCCGCCGAACCGACCAGCCAGGTGGTGCCGGCTCCGCCGCCGCCGAACTTGCCCGGCGCGGTATAGAGGTTGTCGTCGAGGACGTCGCCGCGCTCATGCAGATCGAGCAACCGCTGCTGGCCGACGGCGAGCGCGCGCTGGTGATCATGCCAGCCGGTGCCCTTGCTTCTGGCCATCTCGGCGACCTTCGCCTCGGCGTCAGTCCAGGCCTGTTCGGTGGTGTCGCGGACCAGCGTCGTTATCCGCAGGCCGAATTCCAGCGGCGGGAGGTCGCGGTCCAGTTCTCTGCTCAACGCCTTGAGCCGCGCGATCCGTTCGCGGACACCGTCGAGGGGCTCGCCCCAGAAAAGCTGGACATCGGCCTCGGTGGCGGCCACCTGCTCGGCCGCCTCCGAAGCGCCGCCAAAATAGAATTTGGGGTGCCGGCGGTCGCCGCGGACCTGGATGCGTGGCACCACGGTGGATTCAGCGACCCGGAAGTTCTCGCCCGCCGAGGTGACATTGTCTTCGGTCCATAATCTTCGGACCAGCCGCATGAACTCCTTGGTGCGACCGTAGCGGTGCGCCTGATCGCCCTCGCTGTCGCCGTAGGCAGCCAGGTTGTCCTTGCCCGACACGATGTTGATCCGCACGCGGCCGCCGGTCAGATGGTCCAGCGTCGCCGCCGCGGAAGCGAAATTCGCCGGTCGCCAATAGCCTGGACGGATCGCAATGAGCGGTTCGAAGGTGGTCGTCCGGGCGGCGAGCGAAGTTGCGACGGTAAACGTGTCGGGGCGGCCCCAACCGGTGCCGATGAGCGCGCCCTTCCAGCCATGTTCCTCCAGCGCCTTTGCGTGGCTGGTCAGCGTATCCAGGCTGTTGTGGTTCTCGACGGCGGGATCGCCGCGATGGCCGGCTTTGACGTCGTTGGGAATATACCAGAGAAATTCGGAATTATTGCTCATGCGATGCTGCGGTTCTGTGTGTGATTGGAACAAAACGAGGGGGAGGGAAGCCCCCTCATGAGATCATACGGCCGCCTGCACCTGCTGCTGCCCCGCCTGAACCACAAAGCCATTCGGCGGGCGTTGGAGGCCAAGGTTCTCCCGCAGCGTCGTGCCTTCGTATTCGTGTCGGAACAGGCCGCGCTTGCGCAGGATCGGGACGACCTGATCGACGAAATCGGTCAAGGCGGTGGGCAGGATCGGCGGCATGATGTTGAACGCGTCGGCAGCACCGTTCTCGAACCAGCTCTGCATCGCATCGGCGATCTGCTCGGGCGTTCCCACAACCGTCCTATGGCCGCGAGCGGTGGCGACCGCCAGATAGAACTGGCGCAGCGTCAGATTGTTGCGCGATACCAAGTCGGAAACCAGCTTGAGGCGGCTTTTGTTGAGTTCGGTATTTTCAGGCAGGGGAGGGGCGGGATCGTCCAGCGAGTAGCCGGAAAGGTCGATGCCCTTGTAGAGGCGGGCAAGGATATTCCAGGCGATGGAGGGATGAACCAGCGATTGGATATGGTCATAATTCGCCTGGGCTTCCGCTTCCGTCCCGCCGAGAACCGGGAATATGCCGGGACTGATCAGCAGTTCGTCCGGCCGGCGTCCGTTGCGGGCGAGCCGCCCTTTGACGTCGGAATAGAATTCCTGCGCATCCTCGAAGGTCTGGTTGGCGGTAAAGATCATCTCGGCCGTGCGGGCGGCAAGTTCGCGCCCGGGTTCCGATGCGCCGGCCTGCACGATGACAGGGTAGCCCTGAACCGGACGGCCGACGTTGAGCGGACCGGCTACGGAGAAGAACTTGCCCTTGTGATCGACGAGATGCACCTTGTCGGGATCGAGATAGACCCCGCTTTCCTTGTCGCGGATGAAGGCGTCGTCTTCGTAAGAATCCCACAGGCCCTTCACCAGGTCGACGAATTCCTCGGCCCGCTCATAACGATCGGCATGGGCGGGATGGCCTGATATCGAAAAGTTCTTCGAAACATCCGCGCCCGTTGTGACGACGTTCCATGCGGCGCGACCCTTAGAGATATAGTCCAGCGAGGCGAACCTGCGGGCGAGAAGGTAGGGGTCCTCGTAGGTCGTCGATGCCGTGGCGACGAAGCCGATATGTTTGGTTACCTGGGAGAGGGCAGCCCAAAGGGTCAGCGGCTCGAAATGAGCGCCCTGGGCGGTGCGCCGAAGCGCTTCCGGGTCCTTGGCGCGGTCCCATCCCGCCGGACTGTCGGCGACGAAGACGAGATCGAATTTGCCGCGTTCGGCGGTCTGCGCGAGCTCGCGGTAGTGATCGATATTGAGGCCGGCATCGGCCTGCGCCTCCGGATGGCGCCAGGCAGCAATATGATGGCCGGTCGCCATGATGAAAGCGCCAAGCCGCATTTGCCGTTTTGATGTGCTCATTGGCTTATCTCCAGATCACAATGAACTGTTGCTGATGTCAGGCGGCCTTGCGGCCCGAAAGCTCGACCCCGAGCCGACTCAGGAGGTGGATTCGGAATTGCGCAAAGCGCGGATCGCCGTGATCGCGCGGCGTCGGCAGATCGATCTTGAGATCCTCGATGAGGCGCCCTTCGTCGAGAACCAGGATGCGGTCGGCCAGCGAAATCGCCTCATCGACGTCGTGGGTGACGAGCAGCACGGCAGGACGGTGTCTTGCACACAACTCCCGCAGCAGATCGTGCATCTTCAGCCGGGTCAGCGCGTCGAGCGCACCGAACGGCTCGTCGGCGAGAAGCAGGGCCGGTTCGCGCACCAGCGAACGGGCAAGCGCGACCCTCTGCTGCTCCCCGCCCGAAAGCTGGTTCGGCCACGCCGTTTCCCGGCCTGCAAGCCCTACCTCCGCCAAAGCCTTCCGCCCGGCTTCCTGGCCGGAGGCGCCGGTCAAGCCGAGCGTGACGTTCTGGATGACGGTGCGCCAGGGCAGCAGGCGGGCGTCCTGGAAAACCACCGAAAGGCTCTCCGGCGTCTCGAGGGTGCCGGTTCCCTCGACACCATGATCGAGACCGGCAAGAGCCCTGAGGAACGTGCTTTTGCCGGAGCCGCTGCGGCCGAGCAGGGCGACGAACTCGCCTTCCTCGATATCGAGGTCGACGCCGTCGAGGATCGTCTTCGTCGCAAACCGCCGTGCGAGGTCTCGCACGTGGACGGCCTTGTTTGCGGGCTTCAGTTTGCCAGGGTGCGGCGCCATGAGAGGGCCCTCCGTTCAAGCAGGCGGACGAGACCGTCCGAGACGAGACCGAGCAGCACATAGACCACCAGGCCGACGAGAATGACGTCGGTCTGCCCGTAATTTCGGGCAAGATCGATCATGTAACCGAGCCCGCTGGTGGCGTTGATCTGCTCGACCACGACGAGAGAAACCCAGCAAAGGGTGACGGCAAACCGCAGGCCCAGAAGGAAACCCGGCAAGGCACCCGGCAGCACCACCTGAAGGATGAAGTCCTTCTGGCTCATCCGCAGGGTTTCGGCCAGTTCGACATAACGGCTGTCGATGCTGCGGAGCGCATTGTGGGTGTGGATATAAATCGGCACGAGCACGGCAAGCGCGATGGTCGTAACCTTCATGCTCTCGCCGATGCCGAACCACAGGATCAGCAGGGGGATTAGGGCCAGCGTCGGTATCGCGCGCTTGATCTGGACCGGCCCGTCGATCAGGGCTTCGCCGATCCGGGAAAGGCCGGCGACCACCGCCAGGACCGTGCCGATCAGCAATCCGATGCTGAGGCCGAGCAGGGCACGCGTCGCCGACGTCACGAAATTGTCCTGCAGGCGACCCTGCTCTATCAGCCTTGCGAAAGCCTCGACCACCGTCCACGGCGCCGACAGGATACGCGGGTCGATCCAGCCGAGCGCCGAGCCGACGACCCAGGTCAAGACGAGTAATGCCGGTCCGATCTGCAAGCCCAGAGGTATCGCGGGTCCGGGACCGAGCCTGCGCCGGGCGCGAGGGCCAGTGGAGCCAGCCGGTTTTACCAGGCGAGAACCTGCCCGCACAATTCTACCGCCGGACGACCGCGACAGTTTCGCCTCATCTGCATCCCAAGTGGTTGCCATGCTTCAAATCTCCTCTCCGAAGGGATGTCGAACGTTACTGGCTCTTGGCCAAAGCCGCGGCGCCGAGTTTTTCGAAGCGATTGTCGAAAATCTGCTCCACATTGAGGGGTTTGTAGCCGAGCTCGTCTGCCAGCAGATTGATGGTTTCCTGGTGGCGCTTCTTCACTTCGCTCCAATCGGCGGGAACGATCTGTTCGCCGGTTAGCTTGACGAGATATTCCCCGTCCTCCTGGCTGAGGCCCTGCTGACCAACGTAATATTCCTTGATCCAGAGATCCGGGTTCCGGTTCACCCATTCGGTGGCGCGTGCCCACAGGCCGACATATTCGGCGAGGGCTGCCGCCTTGGCGGGATCATCGAGAACCCATTGCGGCGCATAAAGATGGCTCGGATCGTCGCGCAGGCCATGCTCGACGAGAGTCGCGCCATCTGGCCCGTATTGGGTGATGTAGCGCCTGATGTAGACGCCGCCGAGCGGTGCGATGTCGACCTGCTTGCTCGCCAATGCCTTCGGATAGACGTCGCTGGTGCTTGGCAGTTCCACCAGAGTGACGTCGCTGCTCTTCAAGCCTGCGGCATGGAGGGCACGCAGAACGAGTGTGCCCTGGGCCTGTCCCGGACTGAAGGCGATGCGTTTGCCGCGGAAATCCGCCAGCGTCTTGACCGTCGCGCCCGGTGCGATGCCGAAGCGGTAGATGGGATTGGCAATCGGGTCGCGGCGTTCGCGATAGGCGATGTTGCGGACGGGTAGATTGTTCCAGTTGGCGAAGATCGAAGGGATCTCGGCCACCGATCCGACATCGAGCGCATGGGCGCGGAAAGCTTCCGAAGTCTGCGGCCCCCCGCTGATATTGGCCCATTTGACTTCAAAACTGAGCTCCTTGCCGAGGCCGGAAACTTCGAGAGCTTTCTGCGTGACCGGATCGCCGATCGTCAGCACCGTGCCTGGCGGCACCTTGGGAAGGAGAGGAGCGTCTGCCTCGGCTGCCGCAGGACCGTGAATGGCACTGAGACCAAGCAGACTGAACAACGCAATTTTGAATGTCTTTGCCAATGTCATCGTCGATCTTCCCGTTTCGGATTGCTGATTGCAGGAGCGATGCACGGTAAGATGGAATATAATCCACTAAATCGATAGACTATTTAGTTTAATGAAAGTGGTGCTGAGGAAAAATTGTCCTCAAAAGTCGGGCAACCGGAACGGTCGCATCCGGCGCCTTCGCGGGATGGTCGCGTTTAGCAGGCATGAAAAAAGCGCCTGGGATGTTCGTCCGCGGGCGCTTAAGCGTCTTAGCTCAACCGGCGCCCTTTCAGGCGCCCGAACCGTTTGAACGTCCGGCTCGCCTGATTCAGGCCTTATGCGGTGCGTATTCGTTGGCCGAGAATACGTGGTGATGCACCTTGCCGGTGAAGAGCTGCAGGAGTTCGCCGGTGACCTCGCGGCTCTCAGACCGCACGTCGGAAAGAAGTGCTGCCTTCACCGCATCCATATTGGGATAACGAATGGCGAGCGCCATGGCATAGATCGGGGCGCCTTCGTCGCGCTCCATCCCGTCCAGCACCCGGATTTCCTCGGCGCCCGGAAATTTCGTCCAGAGAGGAACGAGCCGCTGCCGCACGAATTCGCGGAATTCTTCTTCCCGACCGGGATGGATTTCGCCTTCAAACAAAGCATAACGAATGATCATAGGTTCTCTTTTCCAAAACTCGCCGGAGCTGGATCGATGGTGGTGTGTTGTCGGAATATCAGGGCGTATCGGTCGATACGCCCTGATTGGGAGGGTTATTTGCCCCAGATTTTCTTGTATTGATCGCGATAGCCGTTGTCGGGATCGAAGCTGTTCTTCGGTCCACCGTCAAACTCGACATTTTGGCTGGTCACCACGTGCAGCGGCGACACATAGCCGGACCATGGAGCTTTCGCAAAGGCGCGGTTCAATTCGTCGACGAGCTGCCAGCCCTGGAGGTTGAGCGGCTCGGCCACCGTGACGGCCTGGAACTGCTTGGCGCGGATACGCTGATAGGCGCTCTCCGAACCGTCGCCGGCTGCGACGTTCACCGGTTTTCCGTCGCCTGCAATGCCGGCCGAGGCGAGCGAAGGTCCCATGAAGTCGTAATAAAGGTCGTTGATCGCCAGCGAATGCGTCCACTTCGCGCCATACTTCTGCAGAAGCGATGTGGTCAGCTGCGGCATGCGCTGAGAGGTTTCGGCGATCGGCGTGTCGACATATTCGAGCACCGTGCCGCCGAGATCCTCGATCTCCTTCTTCATGCGATCGGCCTTGGCAATCGCGATCGCATAGGTGGAGTCGGTGAAGATGATGACGCCCGGCTTGCCGGCGGCATCGGCGAAGGCCCAATCCGCCGCGGACTTCGACACTTCCATCGCATCGGTGGTCACGTTTGCGAAGACACCGACTTCTGGAACCGGACCAACGGCCGAGGCGGCGTGCCAGGAAACCATCGGAATGCCGGCAGCCTTGGCCGCTTCCATCGCCGGCTTCTGTTCGACCGCGTCAAAGCCGTTGATGATGATGCCATCCGGCTTCAGCGCCATGGCCTGGCCGAACGCCGCGGTCCGTCCGCCGATCGAACCGGCGCCGTCAAGCGCCTTCACCGTCCAGCCGAGCGCGCCTGCAGCCTCCTGAACGCCATTGACCACGCCGAGGATGCCGCCGTTTTTCATATCGGCGGCGAGAATGACGATGTTTTTTCCAGTGGCGCCCTTGGGGCCGCTCGTTGGGCCATCCCAGGCGCTCACCTTGGAAGCATACTTGTCGACCACGGCCTTGGCGTCAGCCATGGAATCGGCCAATGCCGGCATGCTCAGCATAACGGCGACGGTTGCGACCGTTGCCTGCAATAATGTTCTGCGCTTCATGTTCACTCCTCCATTTTGTTTGTTGTGAAATGCCGGGATGAGCCGGCATCCTCATTTGGATGCGGGTGTGATCCTCCTCACAGCTCCGCGCTTGCGCTGGGCGTAACCTGCTATGCCGATGGCAATCAGCAGGGTCACGCCGTTGAACAGCGGTTCGACGAAGAACGACCCGCCGAATTGCTGAATTCCTGATATTCCGACCGCCAGGATGATGACGCCGATCAAGGTGCCCCAGACGTTCACCCGGCCGGGCTTGATCGTCGTCGATCCGAGGAACGCGCCGACAAGCGCCGGCAGGAGATATTCGAGGCCGACGCTTGCCTGGCCGATACGCAGCTTCGAGGCGAGCAGGACCCCGGTCAGAGCCGCAAGCAGCCCCGAGGTGACGAATGCGCCGATCACGAATTTGCGGACCGGAATGCCATTGAGTGCGGCTGCCTTGGGATTGGCGCCGATGGCGTAGAGGTAACGGCCGATCGGCAGGTATTCGAGCACGATCCACATGCAGACCGCGATCAGGAGCACGTAGAAGCCGGTGATCGGCAGGCCGAACAGCATGGTGCCGTTCAGCGCATAGAATCCCTCCGGCAGGACGCCGACCACCTGCCGCCCGCCGGTGTGCCAAAGCGCAAGCGCGTATAGAACCGTTCCGGTGCCGAGCGTCGCGATGAAGCTGTCGATCTTCGCAACCTCGACCAGCAGACCGTTGATGCAGCCGGTAAGAACGCCGAGCGCGAGCACGATGACGACCGCGACCGGCCAGGGCAGGCCGTAGGCGGTCTGCAGGCTGATGGCAAGAATGTGCCAGAGCACGATGCCATAGCCGACGGTCAGATCGATGCGACCCGATGCCATCGGGATCATCGCAGCCAACGACAGAAGCGCAATGATGGCCTTGTCGGACACGATCGAGCGGACGTTCAACAGGGTCGGGAAGGTATCGGGCAGAAGGATCGAGAAGATGACGATCAGCCCGACGGTCAGGATCACCAGCCCGTAGACCGGGATCAGGCGTCCGATCTTCTGTCCTGTGGACAGACCGGCCATTTCGCTCTTGGTCGGCTCCAGCGCCGTGGATTCAATGGATTGCATGGCTGTTCTCCCGGTGGCTCAAGCGGCTTCCGATGCGGATGCGGCCGTGATGACCGCCTCCGTTGTCAGAGCGCTTCCAGTCAGTTCGCTGACGATTTTGCCGCGCGAGAAAACCAGCGCGCGGTGGCAGATATGGGCGATTTCCTCGAAGTCCGTCGACACCACGACAACCGCGAGGCCGGCCTCGAGCGCCTGGGTGATCAGACGGTAGATCTCCGCACGCGCTCCGATATCGACGCCGGCGGTCGGATCTTCTGCGACCAGCAGCTTGCGGCCGGTCGCCAGCCAACGGCCGACGACCACTTTCTGCTGATTGCCGCCCGACAAGGCCTCCACCGGCAGATCCGGGTCGTTCGGCCGCAGGCCGACGGAATGACCGATCTTATGTGCAAGATCAGCTTCGCCGCGCGGCGACAGGAAGGACAAAAGCCCACGTCCGACGGCGCCCGGATTGAGGTAGGTATTTTCCCGAATGGAAAGTGAGAGCGCCACGGATTCCTCCGTCCGGTCACGGGCGATCAAGCCGATGCCCGACGCCATGGCCCGCCGCGGGCTGGAAAGGTCGGGAGCCTCGTCGTGCAGCAGAACCGAGCCGTGGAAGGGCTCGCAACCGAACAGCGCGCGACCGATCCGTTCCTGACCGGCGCCACGCAATCCAGCCAGGCCCAGAAGCTCGCCCTCGCGGATATCGAACGATATCGCGCCTGTGCCAGCGCAAACGAGATCGCGAACCTTGACGATCGCCTTGCCGGGCGTAATCGCCGTCTTGGAAAAGAGGCTGTCGCCGCTGCGGCCGATGATCATCGTCACCAGCTCGTCGGGGGTGGTCTCGCTGACAGGTTTCTGTCCCACCATGCATCCGTCGCGCAGAACGGCGACCCGATCGGCAATCCGGAAAATCTCATCGAGCCTGTGGGAGACGTAGATCATCCCGACGCCGCGATCCTTTAAGGGGCGGATCGCATTGAACAGCCGATCGACTTCATCGGCGGGAAGGCTCGCAGTCGGCTCGTCGAGCACCAGAACGTCGGCTTCGACGGCAAGCGCACGGGCAATGGCGACAAGCGATTTTTCGGTGCGCGACAGCGCCGAGACCCGCGTGGTGGGGTCAAAATCGCAGCCGACCAGTTTCAAGGCTTCCTTGGCGCGCGCCTGGGTCCTGTTCCAATCGATCAGGCCGCGACGCATCGAGAAGCCCTGTGACAGGCCCATGTTCTCGCCGACCGTCATCCACTCGATCAAACCGAGATCCTGGTGGATGAAGGCAACCTGTTGCCGTTCGTTCGGCTTCGGGGGACGATGATGGTAGCTCTGGCCGCGAAAAAGGATGTCGCCGCTATCGGGCTTGTAGATGCCCGCAAGCGTCTTGATGAGCGTCGATTTGCCGGCGCCGTTTTCCCCCAGCAGCGCGAGGATTTCGCCCTCGCGAAGGTCGATCGAGACGTCCCGCAGCGCTTGCGTGCCGCCGAAGCTCTTGGTGATCGACTGGAACTCCAGCAGTCTCTTGGCTTCCACTGTGGCTCCTCCCAAAGCTGCGGTTGTCATTGGCCCGTATGTTATCGATAACATTTATGGATGGTCAAGCGGAAAGATGACGATCTCGAATTTCTCGGAGAGATTGATGTCAGCCGGCCTGAAATCCGTCGAGAAGACGCATCATCTCGGCGGAGTCCTTCGGCCCGAGGCCGGCAACGCAGAGCAGGCGATGAATTTCGACCACGGAGCCGGTCATCGGCAATGGCGTCTTGGTCTTCAGCGCGAAGGCCTGAAGCGAATCCAGGTCCTTCAACATATTGTCGATTCTGCCTGTCGGAGAGAAATCCCGGGCAGCGAATTTTGCCATGAATTCCTGCATTATCCGATTATCGGCCCTGCCGCCGGCAAGGGCTGCCGGAATGGCGGCCGGATCGACGCCGCCGGCTTCGGCGAGCTTGACCGCCTCCGCGACGGCCTGAAACAGCACGGCGCAAAACAGCTGATTGATCAGCTTCGTCGTCTGCCCGGCGCCGGATGCACCCATCAGCGTGTAATTGGCGGCGAGATGCCGCATCACCACGCGCGCCCGTTCGAAATCCTCAGCGCTGCCGCCGGCCATGATCGTCAGGCGTCCGCTCAGCGCACCCGGCACGCCGCCGGAGAGCGGGCAATCCACCCATGCCATGCCGGTTTCTCGACGCAGCCGCGTCGCCATGTCGGCCGTGTCGGCCGGGTCGATCGAGGACATATCGATCAGCACCTTGTCGGCATTGGCCGCCGCCGCAACGCCCTTTTCGCCGAAGACGACAGCGCGGACGATGCTGGCGTGATTGAGGCTGAGCACGCAAAACGCCGACCATGAGACCGCTTCCTCCACGGAGCCGGCCGCGCGCGCGCCCTTGACCTGCAAAGCTGCAACTTTTTCGGTATCCAGGTCGAAGACCGATACCTTATGCCCGCTTTCGATCAATCGGGTGACGATCGCCGTTCCCATGATGCCGGCACCGATGACGGCGACATCTGCTCTGTAGTCATCCTGCATGATAATCTCCTCCCTTGACGGCCATGCCGCTCAGTCCCTTGCAAGCCAGTGCCACGATATCATCCAACGCATTATCGATCGCCACCGTCACGACATTAGCTTCACCGGTCGGCGGCTCCAGCGTCTGCAACTGGCTGTCGAGCAAAGTCGCGGGCATGAAATGGCCCTGACGGGCCTGCATCCGCGACAGCAGCAAGTCGCGGGATCCCTCCAGGAAAACAAAGGCCAGATGCCCGTCCGCCGCCTGCCTCAACCTGTCCCGATAGCTTCTCTTCAGCGCCGAACAGGAAATCACCAGCCCTTGCGATGCTTCTTGCGCGGTCCTTATTTCCTCGCCGATCCGGTCGAGCCAGGGCAGGCGGTCGTCGTCAGCAAGCGGTATGCCCTGCGCCATCTTCTCGACGTTTTGAGCCGGGTGGAGCTGGTCGCCTTCCAGAAACAGCAGGCCGTTTCGAGCGGCGAGATGCTCTCCAACCGAAGATTTGCCGCAGCCGCTGACGCCCATGACGACGACGGCCAGAGGTGGCGCCTTTTTCTCGAAATCCATGGTCTCGTCTCTATCAGAGGCAGGTCGTGATGCCGCCGTCGACATAAAGCGTGTGGCCGTTGATGAAGGACGAGCCCCGGCCCGACAGGAAAACGGCGGCGCCGACCAGTTCGTCGACATTGCCCCAGCGTCCGGCCGGCGTCCGCTTCTCGAGCCAGGACGAGAACTCGGGATTGTCGACGAGCGCCTGATTGAGCGGCGTCTTGAAATAGCCCGGCGCAATAGCGTTGATCTGCAGACCGTACTTGGCCCAGTCGGCGCACATGCCGCGGGTCAGATTGCGCACCGCGCCCTTGGTCGCGGTGTAGGGAGCAATGCCGGGGCGCGCCAGTTCGCTTTGCACGGAGGCGATGTTGATGATCTTGCCCTGTCCGCGGGCGATCATGGGTTTGGCCGCTGCCTGGCCGACGTAGAACACGCTCGAAATATTGGTGGTCAGCAGCAGCTCCCATTTGTCCGCCGGGAAATCTTCCAGCGGCGTGCGAAACTGCATGCCGGCATTGTTGATCAGGATGTCGAGCGGCCCGATATCGGCTTCGATTGCGTCGATACCCGCTTTGGCAGCGTCCTTGCTGGTCACGTCGAAGATCGCCGCATGGGCAGACAGGCCTTGATCCTTGAGGCTCTCGACCACGCGGTTGACGCTTTCGGGCGTGCGGCCGTTGATGATGACTTGGGCGCCATACTGCGCCAGGCCTTCGGCCAAGGCATAGCCGATCCCCTGGCTCGAGCCGGTGATCAGGGCGCACCGTCCGGTAAGATCAAACAAGTTCTTCATGCAAATCACTCCTCCGGTCTCTCCGCGGGCAGCGGCTTAGGCTGCCGCTGACGGTGAAACTCACTTGACATCCCTTTTCCGAATTATATGTTATCGATAACATAATCAACTGTCAAAATGCGGGATGGAAACGGAATGCCTGAGGTAGAAATCTTGATGGCCGGAGCCTATCCGGAATGGGACATGGTGGATCTGGAGGCGAACTACCGCATTCATCGCCTCTGGGAAGCGACAGACCGGCAGGAGCTGATCTCCAGGGTCGGCAAGGATATCCGCGCCATAGCGACCCGCGGCGAACTGGGAGCGTCCGCAGAACTGATGGCGCAATTGCCGAAACTGGAAATCGTCTCCTGTTACGGCGTCGGCACCGACGCAATCGACTTGTCCTATGCCCGCGCCAACGGCATTCGCGTCACGAATACCCCCGATGTGCTGACCGAAGATGTCGCCGATATCGCCATCGGACTGCTGCTTGCCACAGCAAGGCAGGTCCCTCAGGCCGATGTCCTCGTTCGCTCCGGCCAGTGGGGCAGTGTCGCCATGCCGCTGGTGACGCGCGTCTCGGGCAAGAAGGTGGGGATCGTCGGCATGGGCCGGATCGGCAAGGCAATCGCCAGAAGGGCTGCCGCGTTCGGCTGCGACATCTCTTATTTCGCTCGCCATGACCACACGGATGTTGCCTACACCTACGAGCCCGACCTGATCGCGCTTGCGGATTGGGCCGACTTTCTGATCGTCATCGTCCCCGGCGGGGAGGCGACCATGAAGATCATCAATGCTGAGGTGCTTAAAGCGCTCGGCCCTAACGGCATCTTGATCAACGTCTCCCGCGGGACGACCGTCGACGAAGAAGCGCTGATCGCAGCCCTTCGAGACCGCACCATCCAGGCTGCGGGCCTTGATGTCTTCCTGAACGAACCCAAGATCGATGCCCGTTTCCTGACGTTGCAAAACGTCGTGTTGCAGCCCCATCACGGCTCTGGCACTGTCGAGACCCGCAAGGCCATGGGCCAATTGGTCAGAGACAATCTCGCTGCACATTTTGCAGGTAGCCCGCTTCCAACTCCCGTCGTGTGAGGGTCCCGATATGAAAGCCATCGTCATTCATGCCGCCAAGGATCTGAGGATCGAAGAGCGCGAGCCGGAGGTTGCTGGCGCCGGGCAGGTGGAGATTGCCATCGAAGCCGGCGGCATCTGCGGTTCCGACCTGCACTATTACAACCACGGTGGGTTTGGTACGGTTCGCCTGCGCGAACCGATGATCCTCGGCCATGAGATCGCCGGAACGGTCAAGGCGCTGGGCCCCGGCGTCGCCGACCTTGCCGTCGGAGACCGTGTTGCGGTTTCCCCGAGCCGGCCGTGCAACCATTGCCAATATTGCCTGAAAGGACAGCAAAACCACTGCCTCAACATGCGGTTTTACGGCAGCGCCATGCCGATGCCGCATATTCAGGGTGGCTTTCGCCAGCGGCTGGTGGCGGAGCGCTGGCAATGCCACAAGGTCGCAGACGGCATTTCCATTCACGAGGCCGCCTTTGCCGAACCCTTTGCCGTGACGCTGCATGCGGCAAACCGCGCCGGGTCGCTGCTCGGCAAACGGGTGCTGGTCACCGGTTGCGGCCCCATTGGGATGTTGGCGATCGTCGCGGCGCGCGTTCTCGGCGCCCGCGAAATCGTCGCGACCGACGTGACCGACAGCGTTCTGGCGATTGCCCGCACCAGCGGCGCCGATCGAACGATCAATGTTGCCACCCATGCTGCCGACCTTGCGGCTTACAGCGCTGACAAGGGATATTTCGATGTCATGTTCGAGGCGTCAGGCAATGAGCGGGCGGTGCGCGCCGGCCTGGAGACGCTTAAACCCCGCGCCATTCTCGTGCAGCTCGGCCTTGGCGGCGATGTCTCTATCCCGCAGAACATGATCGTTTCGAAGGAAATCGAGATGCGCGGGACATTCCGTTTTCACGAGGAATTTGCGCTCGCCGTCGAACTGATCAACGCGCGTCGCGTCGATCTGAAGCCGCTGTTGACAGGTGTTTTCGGGATCGAAGAGGCCGTTGCCGCCTTCGAGCTGGCGGGCGACCGCAGCAAGTCCATGAAAGTGCAGATCGCCTTCTGACCGACTGTATGATCTGCAGCCGTTCAAAGTGTTGCATCGCCGCGCATCTGAAAAGAAGCGCGGCGCTTTAATCTCAAGCGGTTGGCGCGCCGTTCCGGTCCGTGCTTTCGCGCAAGACGACCTTGTAGCCCGTCAATGTGATCTCATCGCCGGTCGCCTCGCCGGTATGGAGGGTATCCAGCAGGCGGGCGGCGGCCTGGCGACCGATGCCATAACAATCCACATTGATGGTGGTAATGCGCGGATGACAGATGGACGAGATCTCATAATCGCCGAAACCGGCAACGGCGATGTCCCGCGGAACCTTCATTCCCCTGCGCGTGCATTCCATGATGGCGCCGAAGGCGGAAAGGTCGGAGACGCAGAGAACCACTTCCGTGTCCGGCCAGCGCTCCAGCAGGCTGACGATCGCCTGGCCTCCCTGTTCCATCGTGATGGGCGGGACGCCGAAGGAAATCATCCGTCCCGGTCCGAGGCCCAGTTCTTCGACAGTTTTCTGGAAACCGCTTCGCCGCTGGCTGCCGCGCGTATCGCGCGCCGTCGTTCCGCCGATATAACCGAACTTCCGATATCCTTGACCGGCAAGTGTCCGCACCAGCAGGGACATCGCCTCACTGTTGGAAAAGCCGACGACCTGATTGATCGGATCTTCCGGAAGTTCCCAGGTCTCGACAACGGGAATGCCGGCTTTTACGAGCATCCGCCGCGCGCGCGCCGTGTGCGAACCACCGGTCAGGATGATGCCTTCGGGGCGGCGGCGCAGCATCGCCTCGATCAGCTCTTCCTCTTTCTCCGCCGAATAGTCGGTATAGCCGAGAAGGAGTTGAAGGCCGGTATTCTGCAGCGCATCGGTCATGCCGCGTGCGGTGTCGGAAAAATTCGAATTGTTGATCGAGGGCACCAGGGCGGCGATGAAGCCGCTCCGCCTTGACGAAAGACTGCCGGCAGACAGATCGAGCACATAACCGAGCGCGTCGACGGCTTCCATGATGCGCTTCCGGGTTTCCTCGGAAACGCTCGCATCCTGGCGAAAGGCACGTGAAACGGTCATGGCAGATACGCCGACATATTTGGCGACCTCCGCCATCGTCAGCTTTTGCGCGTCTCCCGGCTTGAGACGCTTGTCTTTCGGCTCATCCTCGTTTTTCACTGGTCTCCGCTTTCAAACAAGCTTCCGAGTTGGGTAGTCTGAGACACGATAAAGTTATCGCTATCATCGTACAATCGATATTATTGCAGGAATGCACCATTCCAAAGCCCAAGAACCAGGATTCCTAGGGCATTTTCGCAAAGGCCGGCAGATCGGTATCTGTACGAAGCCCTCAAAACGCGACAAGATGATATCGATAACAATTTGAAGGAAACGGAGGAGCATCATGTTCGGGCAAATTGACGGTACGGGGTTCGAGGTTCTCGACCCGCGTTTTGAAAGCTGCTTCGTCGGTCACGCCCGCGTCGAGCGGCTTTGGACGGGCGGCCGCTGGCTGGAGGGGCCGGCTTGGTTTGCCGCCGGGCGCTATCTGGTTTTTTCGGATATCCCCAACAACCGCATGATGCGCTACGACGATACCAGCGGGCATACATCGGTATTCCGCTCGCCCAGCAACAATTCGAATGGCAACACGGTCGACGATCAGGGCCGGTTGATCACATGCGAACATCTGACGCGCCGTGTCACGCGCACGGACTTCAACGGCAGGATCACCGTTCTGGCCGATCAAATTGCAGGCAAACGGCTCAATTCTCCAAACGACGTCACCGTCAAGTCCGATGGGACCATCTGGTTCACCGACCCGAGTTACGGCATCCTCCACGACTACGAGGGCGACTACGGCGAGGCGGAAATCGGCGGATGCCACGTCTACCGGCATGATCCGGCAACAGGCTCGACCGATCAGGTGACCTCCGATTTCGTCAAGCCGAATGGACTGGCTTTCTCCCCGGATGAGACGCTGCTCTACGTCGCCGACACCGGGGCAACGCATCTGCCCGGCGGTCCGCGTCACATCAGAAAGCTCGCGGTCTCGAATGAGGGAAGGTTGAGCGATCTCGGCGTTTTCGCAGAATGTACCTCATGCCTGTTCGATGGTTTTCGCGTCGACCGGAAAGGCCGGATATGGACGAGCGCCGGCGACGGTGTGCACGCCTATGATCCGGATGGCACTTTGATCGGCAAGATCCATATTCCTGAGGGCGTCTCCAACGTCGCTTTCGGCGGCGAGAAATTGAATCGCCTCTTCATCACCGCGAGCACGTCTCTCTACGCTGTTTATCTCACCGCCAACGGGTCGAGACCGGGATGATCACTCAGCAGAGGCCGCCCTTCTGGGACGGCCTCTTGTTTGGTGCGGTTTTGTGCCTCTTGCCTCATCATTGACCGAGGCCGTCCGCCAGCCGGACGAGGCCGAGGAAATCCGACCTGTAGCCGAAGGCATCCGCCCCTCGCGATGCCGCGGCGAGATCGGCGATCGCCTGATAGGAGTAGGTGTCGACGGCCGCGACGTGGCTCAGTTTCTGGCCAAAGGCGGCGACGGCCACCGAGAAACGGACATCCTGCGGCGCGACGTCGAGGGTGGCGACCGCGTTGTTGTCGTCGACAGGCGTGGTGATGAGCGCGCTCTTGTCCTCTCCCGGCTTTTTGTAGCGCATCTTGACGAAGGCAAGTTCGCCGTGATGGGCGCTGTCAGCGGCCGCGGCCGGCGCCTTATCGGCAGCCCCATAGCGCAGGTCGTCATTCATCACTGCCGGGCTTCCCTTGGGCGTAATCTCGTAAATCGCCGTGACGCTGTGGCTGGAGCCGATATCGCCGGCGTCGACACGGTCATTGTTGAAATCCTCGCGCTTCAACGCCCGCGTCTCGTAGCCGATCAGCCGGTATTCGGCGATCCGTTCCGGGTTGAACTCGACCTGGAACTTGACGTCGCTCGCGATCGGAAACAGCGTCGATCCGGCCTCTTCGACCAGCGTCTTTTGCGCTTCCGCCAAGGTGTCGATATAGGCAGCACTGCCATTGCCGTTCTGGGCCAGCGTCTGCATCAGCGAATCGTTGAGATTGCCCCGCCCGAAGCCGAGAACGGTGAGGAAGATGCCGTCCTTGCGTCTTTCCTCGATGATGCGCTTCAAGTCCTCGTCGCTCGACGGGCCGACATTGAAGTCGCCGTCCGTCGCCAGCATCACCCGGTTGACGCCGTCCTTGACGAAGCCCTGCTTGGCAAGATCGTAGGCCGCCTCGATGCCTTCGGCGCCGCCGGTCGAACCGCCGGGCTCCAGCCTGTCGATCGCCGAAAGGATCTTCGATTTCTCCGCCACCCGTGTCGGCGTCAACACCGTGCCGGCATTGCCGGCATAGGTGACGATCGAGACGGTATCGTCGGGTTTCAGCCTGTTGACCAGAAGCCGGAAGGCGCTCTTCAGCAGCGGCAGCTTGTCCGGCTCGTCCATCGAGCCCGACACGTCGATCAGGAAGACAAGATTGGCATGCGGCGTAGTCGCCGGCGCAATATCATAGCCCTTGATCGCCACATGCATCAATTCCGTGTCGTGGTTCCACGGGGTCGGCATGACAGTCACCGTCGCCTTGAAAGGCTGTTCGGCATTGTCAGGGCCCGGCCAGTCATAGGGGAAATAATTGATCATCTCCTCGACGCGGACCGATTGCGGATCGGGCATCGCCCCGCCTGTCAACGACCGGCGGACGAAGGCATAGGACGCGCTGTCGACATCGGCGGAGAAGGTCGAAACCGGATCCGTCGCGACGCTCTTGATCGGATTGGCCGCTGCATTGGCAAACCGCTCGCGATTGGGATCGAGCTGCATCTGGACACGCCCCTCCGCAGGCGGAGCAGGCGAGGGGGCGATGGCGGCCATCGGTTCGGCCAATTGCTGTTGGGGGGCGACGCCGGGAGCGGCCGGTACAGAGCGTTTGGCCGCCCCTAGTGCCGCGGCAGAACCCTCCGGCTTGTTCGTGAGGGCGGCGTTGGCATCGAATTCGGATGTCTGCGACGCATCGGATTTCGCGAGGTCCGGTGCCTCCTTGTCCTGCAGCGCTTGCGCGACACCAACAGATTGCTCAGCCAGGCTGTCGTTCCCGGTCGGTATTTGCGGCGCGACCGCAACCGGCTGACCGGCGGTTGCGGCCGGTTGTTTCGACGCCTCACTTTTCGAAAGGTTTCCGGCGATCTCAGTCTGGTCGACGATCGGCAATCCGTTGCGGGTCAACTCGATCGCGAGATAACCGGCGGCCGGAATGACCAGCAGCGTCGCAAGGGCTGAACCAGCGAGGAATTTCTTGTTCATGGCAGGGCTCCATATCCAGTTGATGATGGAGCTTTGACGCCAGCCTTTCGCATTTCCTTGGGCTGCCGGCGCATTATTTTCTGCGGAGTCGAAGGCCTGCATCGCAGCAGCAAGCGCACGCGCACGCGCCTCCGGCGTCGCTGCCGGCGGTGTCAGGCGGGAGAGCTTTTCGAGTTCCTTGTCCACGGTCATACCTCTTCCTTGCCGAGCACGGCCTTCAGCCTCTTGCGCGCCTCATGAACCTGCCAGGACACGGTCGCCTCCGAGCAGCCCATGACATCGGCAGCAGCCGAATGGCTGAGGCCTTCGCCGTAAACGAGCAGCACGGCGTCGCATTGCCTTTCCGGCAAGGCGCGCACGGCTGCCCATAATTCGCTCGATAGCTCGTCGTCATTTCCGGCCGGCGCATCGGGCTGCGGTTCGGCGGCGTAGTTGCGGAATGTCTGCTCCTCTCGTGCAAGCTTGCGTCCATGGTCGCGGGCGGCGTTGAGTGTCAGAGTATAGAGCCATGTCCTGAAGCGGCTGGCGCCGCGAAAGCTGCAGATCGCCGCGCCGAGCTTGACGCAGACCTCCTGGGCGATGTCGTCGGCATCCGTGGAACTGCCCGACCAGCGCCATGCCGTCGCATGGACGAAATCATAATGGCGCGAAACCAGTTGCCCGAAAGCCTCCCGGTCGCCGCCCTGCGCTCGTTCTATGAGCTCCGCGTCCAATTCCGCACCTACCCCATGCTACCAAGCAAGATGCTATTTTGAGATTGAGACGTTTCTCGGATGACTTTCCTTGGGCCAGCGATGAAAAAAATTATCGCGAATTTTGAAAGCCGCGACATCCATGGGTCGCGGCCAGACAGATCGTCCGTGTCACAGAGGCGCATGATGAGGACAGAGTCGGCCAGGGACATGATCTGTCATGTCCCAAATCGCGAAAGGACCTCCATGTCCGCTCAACCACCTGCCCCCACCGAAAGGGGCATCCTGCAGTTTCTGGCAATTTGCGATTCCTTCTATCCGCCAGACGCCGTTCAAGCGTCGATCGAGCAGCAGCGAGATTGGTACGACGCTCTTTGTGCGCGCTTTGACCGCCCGCTGCCCCCGGAGATGATCTTTGCGGACGGCATGCTCCAGCGCATACCAATCCGCCGCTACCGTCCACGGAAAATCAGCACACGCACCATTCTGCTCTATCTTCATGGCGGCGGCTTTGTCGTCGGTTCGCTCGAAAGCCATCATGCCATCTGCGCCGAGATTGCCGATTTTGCCGGTGCGGAACTCGTTTCCGTCGATTACCGGCTGGCCCCTGAATATCGCTGGCCGGCGCAGACGGACGATGGCTTTACCGTGTTGAAGCATCTGCTTTCCGCCAACAGCAAGGTCATACTGATCGGCGACAGCACCGGGGCCAATCTGGCGGCGGGCCTTGCCGTGCGGGCGCGCGCCGAGGGCCTGTCCGGTGTCGTCGGCCAGGTCCTGATCTACCCGGCGCTCGGGGGTGACCTCGCTGCCGGCTCCTATGTGGAAATGGCCACGGCGCCGGGATTGACGACGGCGGATGTCGCCTATTACCGCCAGATCCTGCAGTCACCGGCAGGCAATGAGATCGCCGAGCCGCTGCAGGCAGCTTCGCTTGCCGGGCTGCCGCCGGCCTTCATCACGGTCGCGCATTTCGATCCGCTCCGGGACGACGGCCGGCACTATGCCGCCCGGCTCACCGCGGAGGGCGTCGAAGTCTGGTTCCGGGAGGAGCCGCAGATGGTGCATGCGTGGCTGCGCGCCCGCCACATGAGCGATGGCGCACGCGACGGCTTCCGCGCCGTCTGCGAGGCCACAAGGCGTTTTGCGGCGGCCTGATGGTCACATCAGGTCGCGCGCGATCCGCTTTTCCGCAAAGACCTTTTCGAAGACCTGAACATCGTCCTCGAAAGCGGTGACGACAGCGCTGATAACCCAGTCGGTCCGGGTGCAGGCAATCCGCGCGGTCGCCACCGTTCGCACGAACCAGCCGGGGCGGCGCATGTCGCAGGTCCAGGTCGACGTCCCGGTCATCGACAGCGGATTGTCGGGTGAAATCGACCAGACTTCCTCCCGCAATTGCCGGGTCGAGAGGCCGGTCTCAGGGTGTTCGGTGAGCCCGGTATCCTCGTGGATGTGATACTCGGTCCGACTGGCCGAGAGATCGCGGACGACCTGCCGCTTCGTTGCGGCGCCCGCACGCTCGATGTATTTCGGCAGCGGATCGGGATTGGCCGGTTCCTTGATATCGATCCGCTGGTGCTCGCCGAGCATCGGCAGCCCCAGGCCGAGTGCCGCGATATCGACCTCGATGCCCTCGTCATCAGGCGGCGGCAGGATCATCGGCCAATAGGCGGTGGAAAGCGAAAGGCGAATGCGATGCCCCTTGCGGAAGCGATAACCGCAGGCATCGAGCACGAGCCGGATCGACACCCTCTCGCCTGGCATCAGCGGCTTGGGATCTGCATTGCCGTCCCGGTGCGTGAGATTGACGACGCCGAAGGCGACACGTGTTGCCGTGCCATCCGGATGGACATCGACGAGCCGGGCGCAGAGATTTCCGCCCGCCGCCCGAGCCCGCAGCGCAAGCGTCAGCACGGGCCGGCCGAGATAGTCGTAATCGCCAGCAAGCGGCATTGTATCGAAGATCAGCGAGCCGGCATCGTCCGAACGCTGATCGATCGCCATTTCGGCGTCGGGCTTCAGCGTGAAATATTCGCCCGACGCCGTCCCGGTGTCGAGCGGAGATCTCACATAGACGGGATGTTCGGGCGCGTGCGGGATCGGCATGCCTTCCGTCAGCTTGCCGAACTGCTCGACATAGAAGCACTGCATCTGTGGCGGCGACCAGACGTCCTTGGCAACCCAGAAACCCGGATCGCTGTCGCGTCGCCGGGCAGGACGGACGGCGTCGAGAATATAGGCGCGGGCCTGCGGCAGCCCGTCGATCCCATTGTCCTCGTCGCGCAGCCATTTGTTCCACCAGGCGATTGCCTCGCTGTGGAAGTCGACGCGCGGCTTCGGCCAGGCGAAGTGCGGGTATTTGTGCACCCAGGGGCCGATCAGCGCCTTCGCCTTTCCGCCGAGACCTTCGACCGCCATCAGAGGCGTGTTACGATAGCCGTCCGCCCAGCCGGCAATGACGAGCGCCGGAATATCCACATTCGAAAAATCCTCTGAGATCGAACCGTGACGCCAGAAATCGTCGCGCCGCTGATGGGCCAGCCACTCCTCCATGAAGAAGGGTTCGCCGGCCAGACGTTTCAGCCACATTTCCTTCCAGCGCTCGCCGACAAGCGCGGGATCGGGCGGCCGCGACTGGTAGCCGAGCATCGTTGCCGCCCATGAGAGCTGGGCGGAGAGATGGCAGCCGTTCTTGTAGTGAATGTCGTCATTGTAGCGGTCGACGGTCGAGGCGATCGATATGACGGCCTTCAGCGCCGGCGGGCGCAATGCTGCGACCTGCAGGCTGTTGAAGCCGCCCCAGGAGATGCCCATCATGCCGACCGAGCCGTTCGACCATGGCTGCTCGGCAATCCAGGCGATCAGCTCGCAGGCATTGGCAAGCTCGCATTCGGTATATTCGCCGTCGATGACGCCGTCGGATTCTCCGGATCCGCGGATATCGACGCGCACGCCGGCAATGCCTGCGGCCGCGAATACCGGGTAGGTCGACTCATCCCTGAGGCTGGTTCCATCCCGCTTGCGGTAGGGCAGGAATTCGAAGACGGCGGGAACGGGATCTTTTTCCGCACCATCCGGCATCCAGATGCGCGCGGCAAGCCGCGTCCCATCCCCCAGCGTAATCCATTCATTCTCGATGGTGGTGAAGCCGCGCGAGGTCATGCTCATTCCTTGATGCATATTCCATGAGACGAGGGTCTGCCCTCGTCAAGTCAGTTACCGGCGCTCTCCATGCGACGCGTGGCAAGCACCCGTTCCAACCAGCCGATTTCCATTTCCGGCACGGATTTCAACAGCAGGTCGGTGTAGTCGTCAAAGGGCGGCGACAGCGCCTTCGATTTCGGTCCGAACCGCACCAGCTTGCCGCGATGCATCACCGCCACGCTGTCGGCAATCGCCCGGACGATCGCGATGTCGTGGGTGATGAAGACATAGGACAGCTGCTCTTCTGCCTGCAGGCGCAGCAGCAGCTTGAGGATACCCTCCGCCACCAGCGGGTCGAGCGCCGAGGTCGGCTCGTCGCAGAGGATGAGTTCGGGCTTGGCTGCAAGCGCTCTTGCGATCGCCACCCGCTGCTTCTGGCCGCCGGAAAGTTCGGCCGGGTAGCGATCGACGAAGCCCTTGCCCATCTCGATCTGGTCGAGCAACTCCTTCACCCTTGCCGTCTTCTCAGCACCCCTCAGGCCATAATAGAAGGTGAGCGGCCGGCCGATGATGTCGCGGACCGTCTGGCGCGGGTTCATCGCGGTATCGGCCATCTGGTAGATCAGCTGGATGCGCCTCAGATCGTCGTTCGGCCGGCTCTTGAGACCCGGCATCAGCGGTTTGCCGTCAAAGACGACGCGCCCGCTGCTCGGCGGCAAGAGGCCGGTAATGACGCGCGCTAGCGTCGATTTGCCCGAACCGGATTCACCGACGACCGCAAGCGTCTGCCCCCTCGGCACATGCAACGTGACATCGTGCAGCACCTTGAAACCATTGGAATATTCGGCGCTGACATTCTCCACCTTGAGAAGCGCTGCAGACTGGTCGGCGGCTTCCTCGCGATAGGCCTGCCTGACATTGACGAGGGCGTGGGTATAATCCTCCCGCGGCGCCTCGATGATCTGCTGGACACTGCCATATTCGACCTGCTTGCCATAACGCAGGACCATGATGTCGTCCGAGATCTGGGCGACGACGGCAAGGTCATGGGTGATATAGAGGGCGGCCGTGTGCGTTTCCTCGATGGCATGTTTGATCGCCGCCAGCACGTCGATCTGCGTGGTAACGTCGAGCGCGGTTGTCGGCTCGTCGAAAACGATGAGTTCGGGGTTGGAGCAGAGCGCCATCGCCGTCATCGCCCGCTGCAGCTGGCCGCCGGAGACCTGGTGGGGAAAACGCTCGCCGAAGGTTTCGGGATTGGGCAGGCCGAGAACCCCGAACAGATAAAGCGCTCGCTCACGCGCCTTGTCCTTGGTCATCAATCCATGTTTGACCGAAGCTTCGATCACCTGATCGCCGAGCCGACGCGCCGGATTGAACGCAGCGGCTGCCGATTGCGCGACGTAGCAGACCCGCGCGCCGCGGATCTGGCGGATGCCGTTCTTGCCGAGCGCCAGGATATTGTCGCCGTCGAGCAAGACCTCGCCGCCGGTGATTTCGGCGCCGCCCCGGCCATAGGCGAGTGCGGAGAGACCGATCGTCGATTTGCCGGCGCCCGATTCCCCGATCAGGCCGAGAACCTTGCCCTTCTTGAGGTCGAAGGAAACGCCGTCGACGATCGTCACCCGCTTGGGCGGTTCGCCCGGCGGATAGCTGGTTGCTTCGATCTTCAGATTGCGAACGGAAAGAAGCTCAGGCATCGCCGCGCCCTCCCTTGAGGCTGGATGTGCGTTTCAGAAGCCAGTCGACGACGAGGTTGACGCAGACGGCCAGCACGGCAATCGCCGTGCCCGGCACCAGCGCTGCCGAGATACCGAAGATGATGCCGTCCTTGTTGTCCTTGACCATGCCGCCCCAATCGGCCGCCGGCGGCTGAATGCCGAGGCCGAGGAAGGAGAGCGTCGACAGGAACAGGATCGAGAAGGCGAAGCGCAGCCCGAACTCTGCCAGCAGCGGCGACAGCGTGTTCGGCAGGATCTCGCGGAAGATGATCCAGAGCTTGCCTTCGCCGCGCAGCGTCGCCGCCTCGACGAATTCCATCACGGCGACATCAAGCGCCACCGCACGGCCGAGACGATAGACGCGAGTGGAGTCGAGGATCGCCATGACAAGGATCAGCACGACGATGTTTTGCGGCAGCACCGCAAGAACGACGAGCGCGAAGATCAGCGTCGGGATCGACATCATCAGATCATTGAAGCGTGACAGGACGGTGTCGATAACGCCGCGCGAGACAGCGGCGGTGAAGCTGAGGATGATGCCGAGCGAGAAGGAGATGATGGTGGCGGCGGATGCGACCGTCAGCGTCGTGCGCGCGCCGTAGATCAGGCGCGAGAAGATATCGCGACCGAGATTGTCGAGACCGAAGATATATTGATTATCCGGCAGCTGCCAGACGTCGCCGACGACCTGCGTCTCGCCATAGGGGGCGAGCCAGGGTGCGAAGATTGCGAAGATGAAGGCGATGGCGATACCGGCCATGCCGATCCAGGCGGTGATGGGGATGTCTCTCAATCTCATCGCGGATGCCTCAGCCGGGGATTGGCGATAATCGCGAGGATATCGGCCGTCATATTGAGGAAGATGTAGACAGCCGCGAAGATCAGGCCGCAGGCCTGCACGACAGGCATGTCGCGCACGGTGACCGCATCGACCATATATTGCCCCATGCCGGGATAGACGAAGACCACTTCGACAACGACGACGCCGACGACGAGATAGGCAAGGTTCAGCGCGATGACATTGATGATCGGCGCCAGCGCATTGGGGGCGGCATGCTTGACGATCGCGCGGAAGGCGCTGAGGCCCTTCAGCTCTGCCGTCTCCATGTAAGCGGAGGACATGACGGAGAGGATCGCGGCCCGCGTCATGCGCATCATATGCGCGAGCACGACGAGCACGAGGGTCGCCGTCGGCAGCGCGATCGCCTTCAACCGCTCGACGAAACCCATGCTGTCATAGACCGTCGCCGGAAAGGTCGCCACGCCAAGGTTAACCGCGAAGAAGAGGATCAACAGGTAGCCGATGAAGAATTCCGGCAGCGAGATCGCCGCAAGCGAGATTATATTGATGATCTTATCCGGCAGGCGGTTACGGAAATGCACGGACAGCATGCCGAGGCCGACCGCGAGCGGCACTGATATCACCGCTGCGAAACCCGCCAGGAACAGCGAATTGCCGAGGCGTTTGCCGATCTGTTCGCTCACCGAATTCTTGCTGGCCCAGGACGTGCCGAAGTCACCCTGAACGGCGTTGCCGAGCCACTCGACGTAGCGCGTGGTGATCGGACGATTCAGCCCGAGATCCTCTCGAATATTGGCGACGGCCTGCGGTGTCGCCGACTGGCCGAGATAGGTGGTGGCAAAATCGCCGGGCAAAGCTTCCAGGCCGCCGAAGATCAGGATGGAGACGGCAAAAAGCAGGACGAGGCTGAGCACGAAGCGCTCGAGGATGAGGGCAAGCAGCGGAAAACGCTGCCGGAACCTGAGGCCGGGCAAGATGTTTGGGGCAGGATTGGTCATGGCGAGGACCTCGCGCTAAAACGTCGGGAGGACCGCGGGTTTTCATCCCACGGTCCCGGCTTCGTTAGAGATCGGAGGGGCATACGCCCCTTGCCATCAGGCGTCCAGCCAGACGCGGGTCGCGACGTAGCCGTTCGACATGTCGTTGCCGATGTCGTGGACATAACCCTTCACCTGCTTGGTGGAGGCGTTCACGAAGTCGTTGAACATCGGCAGGATCACCCCACCCTCGTCACGCACCGTCATCGCCATCGTGCGATACATGTCCTTGCGCTTGGCTTCATCAAGCTCGGAGCGGGCCTGCAGCAGCAGCTTGTCGAAGTCAGGACGCTTGAACTTGGTGTCGTTCCAGTCCGCCGTCGAGAGATAGGCGGTGGAATACATCTGGTCCTGCGTCGGGCGACCACCCCAGTAGGAGGTCGAGAAGGGCTGGACGTTCCAGACGTTGGTCCAGTAGCCGTCGCCCGGTTCACGCTTGACCTCGATCTCGATGCCGGCCTTCTTGCAGCTTTCCTGATAGAGGACAGCCGCATCGACGGCGCCGGGGAAGGCGACTTCGGAAGTGCGCAGGAGGACCGAGCCGCTATGGCCCGATTTCTTGAAGTGGAAGGCAGCCTTGTCGGGATCGTAGGTGCGCTGCTCGATGCCTTCGGGGAACAGTGCATAGGTGTTGTTGATCGGGAAATCGTTGCCGACCTTGCCGTAGCCGCCAAGGATCTTCTGCACCATGGTCTCGCGATCCATGGCGTATTTGAGGGCCAGGCGAAGGTCGTTATTGTCGAACGGCGCCTTGTCGCAATGCATGATGAAGACGTAGTGGCCGCGGCCGGCGGTCGAGAGGATCTCGACGTTCGGCGCGCGCTTCAGCAGATTGACGGTCTTCGGATCGACGCGGTTGATGTAGTGCACCTGGCCGGACGATAGTGCTGCGATGCGGGCGGTGGCGTCGTTCATGCCGATGATTTCGATCGAATCGACATAACCTCGGTCGGTGCGCCAGTCGTCCTTGTTCCTTTCAAAGGTGGCGCGGACGCCGGGCTCGAAGCTCGTCATCTTGTAGGGGCCGGTGCCGATCGACGCCAGCGGATCATCGACGCCGCCGTTCGGCTGGATGACCAGATGGTAGTCCGACAGCAGCAGCGGCATGTCGGCATTGCCTTCGCTGAGCGTCAGTACGAGATTGCCGCCGTCGGCCTTGATCTCCTTGATCGAGCCGAGAACACCGAGCGCGCCGGATTCCGACTTCGCGTCGGTGTGGCGCTTCAGCGTTGCAACAACGTCGTCGATCGTCAGTTCCTTGCCATTGTGGAACTTGACGCCCTTGCGGATCTTGAAGGTCCAGGTCGCCGCGTCCTTTGACGGCTCCCAGGATTCGGCGAGCGCCGGCACGGCAGCACCCGTCAGCGGATCGGACTCGACCAGCATGTCGCCCCAGCAGCGGCCGATGCAGAACATGACCTGCGACAGGAATTTTGCCGGATCGTTGGAATCGGTGGCGGCACCACCTTCGAGGCCGAGCTTCAGGTGGCCGCCGCGCTTCGGTTCGGCGGCTTGCGCACTTTCGGTAAAGAGCTTGTCGGCGACGGCAAGTGTGATGCCCGCCGCCATGGCGCGTCCCATGAATTCGCGGCGGCTGAGCCCGCCGGCGGTGACACGGCTTGCGAGATACTTCGTGTAGTCGTTCATTCCCCAGTTCCTTCTTTGTGGTGCGTTGACAGAACTTCCGGGCAGGTCCGCAGGCGGTTTCCTCTCCACCTCCGGTGCCCGCATCATGCGGGAAAACAGTGCGGTTGCTGCCGCCTGGTTACTTTCCTTTCCAAATGGGGCTTCGCTTCTCGGCGAAGGCCCGTGCGCCTTCCAATTGGTCCTCACTTGAATAGAGCCTGTCGACCGTCGCAAACTGCCGCTTGGTGACCTTGTTCATGGCAGTCTGGAAGGTCGAACCCTCCGCTTCGCGCACGATTTCCTTGATGGCCGCATAGACCAGCGGCGGCCCGCTCTCGAGCAGCCGGGCAAGCTCCCATGCTCTCTCCATCAGCCGCTCGGCCGGCAGGACCTCGTTGACGAAACCCCAGCGATGCGCCTCGTGAACGTCGAGCCAGCGCCCGGTCAAAAGCATGTCCATGGCGATGTGGTAGGGGATGCGTTTCGGCAACTTGATGGAAGCCGCATCGGCAACCGTGCCCGAGCGGATTTCCGGCAGGGCAAAGGTCGCATGTTCGGCGGCGAGGATCAGGTCGGTCGACAGCGCGATCTCCAGACCGCCGCCACAACAGATACCGTTGATCGCTGAGATGACCGGCTTGTTGAGGTCGCGCAGTTCCTGCAGCCCACCGAAGCCGCCGACGCCGTAATCTCCGTCGACCGCATCGCCTGATGCCGCCGCCTTGAGATCCCAGCCGGCACAGAAAAATTTCTCGCCGGCGCCCGAGACGATGGCGACACGCAATGCCGGATCGTCGCGGAAATCTCGGAAAATCAACCCCAGGGCACGGCTGGTCGCAAGGTCCACGGCATTCGCCTTCGGCCGGTCGATGACGACTTCGAGTACTCCGCCGTCATGTCGTGTGCGAATGTGGTCGCTCAACCTATGCTACCTCCTCCGCCGTATCAGAGCATCGACTGCGACAACGCCAAGCCCTTCGGGAAGAACCATCAACGGATTAATGTCCAGTTCCTCCAGGCATGCCGCGTTCCTTACGACATAATCTGCCGCTGCTGAGACAGCGCCGACAGCGGCTTCGAGGTCGCCTTTTGGCCGCCCGCGATAGCCATAGATCAGTTTTGCAAGTTTGAGACGCGAAATCGCTGCGTGAATGTCAGTTTTCGTCGCCGGAAGGGGCAGGATGATGGAATCTTCAAGCAATTCAACGAAGATTCCGCCGGCTCCAAGCGTGAGCGACAATCCGAAGACAGGGTCGCGGATGGCGCCGACAATGAGCTCGGCAACCGGCGGATCAACCATTTTCTCGACGAGATAACCGGCATTCGGCGGCATTGCCGCCGCCGCATTCGACACCGCCTGAGTATCCTTTAGGTTGAGTGCAACGGCTCCGGCCTCGGTCTTGTGTGCAATGCCGAGCGCTTTCAGCACGACGGGAAAGCCGAGCCGCTCAGCCTGCTCGGCCGCTTGACCCGGAGAGGAGGCCAACCGCCCTCGCGGAATCGGAAGGCCGAAGGCGGCAAGCTCAGCCTTCGCATCGGCTTCCGTCAACGTCTCGATCTCGCCATCCATAAAGGACACATCGAGCAGCGGCAGGGGAGGCGGGCGATCCCACGCCTGGCCGATGCCGGCGGCAACTTCCGCTGCCGTGATGGTCTCGTCGATACCGCAGAAGGCAATGATGCCATTTGCCATCAGCCGATCGGCGATGGGCTCCGGCATGTTTTCCGGAAGGGTTGCCAGAAGGCCGGCCAGCGCACCGGTTGCTGCAGCGGCCGTCATGACCGCGTCTGCCGTCATCGCCCATTCGGACGCATCGCAGCGGTCACCGCGGGGGAAGTCGAGGACGACGAGATTGAGGGCATAGCCGCCCTCGAACATGGCGCTGAAGGCTTCGGTCTGGCGTGCAAGATCACCCCACACGAAGGTGTGGTAATCGAGCGGATTGGACAGCGTCACCATCTCGCCGAGGACCCGCCGCAGACGGGGTAACTGTTGTGGCTGCAGCGCCGGGAATTCCACGTTGCGACCGACGGCGGCATCCGCCATCAGCGAGGCTTCGCCACCGGAACAGCTCATCGACGAGATCGAATGGCTTGCGAGCGGGCCGGCGACATGCAGCAGCTTCAAGGTTTCGAGCAGCGCCGGCAAGGTCTGGACACGGCCAAGGCCGAGGCGGGCGAGCACGGCGTCTGCGACTGCATCGCTGCCGGCGAGCGAGGCGGTATGCGAAACCGCCGCGCGTTTTGCCTGCTCGGATCTGCCGACCTTCAGCACGACGACGGGCTTCCTCGACCGCCGGGCCATGGCGGCCAGGCGTTCGAGTGCAGAGAGATCGCCGAAGCCTTCGACATGCAGGCCCACCGCCGTGACGCGCGGGTCATCGATCAGTGCGCAGGCGACATCGGCAAGCGATGTCTGCGCCTGGTTGCCGGCGGTGACGACATAGGCGATCGGCACGCCGCGGGTCTGCATGGTCAGGTTGACAGCGATATTGGAGGACTGCGTAAGGATCGCGACGCCACGTTCGATACGCTGCATGCCATGCTGATCGGGCCAGAGCAGCGCGCCATCGAGACCGTTGATCAGCCCGTAGCAGTTCGGCCCGAGGATCGGCATGTCGCCGGCTGCGTCCAGCAAGGCCTGCTGCAGTTCGGCGCCGTCGCTGAGTTCCGCCGTCGCCTCGCTGAAACCCGACGCATAACAGACCGCCCCGCCGGCACCGGCCTCAGAAAGGCTGCGGACGATCTCGACGGTCAGCGTCCTGTTGACGCCGACGAAGGCGGCATCCGGCGCCGAAGGCAGGTCGGATACGGAGCGATAGCAGGACCGCCCGAGCACCTCGTCGAGTTTGGGATGGACGGGCCAGATCTCGCCGGCAAAGCCCATGCGGTCGCACTGCTCGATCACCCTGCGCGCCTCACGGCCGCCGAAGACGGCGATCGTTTGCGGTCTGAGCAGGCGGTCGAGCGGGCGAGGCATCATCGGCTCACGCTCCCAAAGGTCGAAGCAGATCGCGGCTGATGATATGCCGCTGGATTTCGGAAGTGCCGTCCCAGATGCGTTCGACGCGCGCATCACGCCAGAAGCGGGCGAGCGGCAGGTCGTCCATCAGTCCCATGCCGCCGAAGATCTGGATCGCCTCGTCCGTCACGCGGGCGAGCATTTCCGAGGCATAGAGCTTGGCCGAGGCGATCTGCCGGTCTGCGGGGCGGCCGGCATCGACCTGCCAGGCGGCGGCAAGGGTCAGCCAGTCGGCCGCGTCGATCTCGGTGATCATGTCGGCGAGCTTGAACGACACGCCCTGATTGGCACCGATCGGCTTTCCGAACTGTTTGCGCTCGGCGGCGTAGGGCAAAGCCAGGTCGAAGACGCGCCGCGCCCGACCGACGCAGGTGGCGGCCACCGTCAGCCGCGTGCCGTAGAGCCATTGATTGGCGATATCGAAGCCGCGATGCACCTCGCCCAGCACTTGGGCTTCGGGAATCCGGCAATCGGTGAAGTTGAGCGTGCAGTTGTGGTAGCCGCGATGCGAAACGGAATCATAGCCCTTGAGGATTTCGAAGCCCGGCATGCCACGATCCACCAGGAAGGCGGTGATCTTCTTCTTGATACCTTTCGGCGTTTCCTCCTCGCCCGTTGCTGCAAAGACGATGACGAAATCGGCGACATCGGCATGCGAAATAAAGTGTTTCGTACCGTTGAGGACGAAGTCGCCACCGTCGCGGCGGGCGGCGCATTTCATGCCGCGCATATCCGAACCGGCGTCCGGCTCGGTGATCGCAAGCGCGTCGATCTTCTCGCCGCGCACTGCGGGCAGGAGGTAGCGCTCTCGCTGCTCGCCCTCGCAGGCCATCAGGATGCCGGAGGGCCGGCCGAAGAAAACCGTCAGCCCCAGGGAGCCGCGCCCGAGCTCCCGCTCGACCAGCGTGAAGGTGACATGGTCGAGACCGGCGCCGCCGACTTCTTCCGGGAAATTGCAGGCGTAGAAGCCAAGATCGATGCATTTGCGACGGATCTCGTCTCCGAGCTCCGGCGGGACGATGCCGCTGCGCTCGACCTCGTTTTCATGCGGATAGATTTCGGTTTCGACGAAGGCGCGGACCGTCTCGACGATCATTTCCTGTTCTTCGCTCAGTCCGAAATTCATGCCGATCCTCCTACCGTTTCTGGCCGACGTGACGGCCGACGCCTTCAGGCGCGGCCAAACTCGCGTGGGCTCCAGCAATCGCCTTTGCCTTGTCGATGATATCAGTCGGTGCCGGTATGGCCTTTCCGGCCTTGCTGTCGACATGCAGCAACATGTGCTCGGCGGTTGCCAGAGCCCCGCCCGTCGCCGTGTCGTACAGGGTGTGGAAGACGTGCAGCCGCTTCTCGTCGACATCAAGCATCTGGCAGGTCGAATGGATCGCCTGGCCGAGCTTCGCCTCGCCGAGATGGCGGATGTGGGTTTCCACCGTGTAATAGCTCTGCCCCGCCTCGACATAGGCGAGATCGACGCCGATGAGACGCAGCAATGCGTCCGATGTATCGCCGAAAACCTGCAGGTAGCGGTGCTCGGTCATGTGGCCGTTATAGTCGACCCAGGCGGGGCCGACCTTCGTCTCGACGAGCCGCAGCGGCTTCGACGGATCGAAAGACGTCGTCGTCCCGCCGCCTTGTGCCCAGAGCGATTGCTCGAAGTCCTTCAGCAGCTTGCCGGCGCCCCAGCCCTTGCCGCCATCGCCGCCCTTGAGGGCCTGCAGGATGCCGACGAGGTTTTCGTCGCGGATGCGTTCGAGTTCACGGATCGAGAGGCCAGCCACCTGTTCGTCGGACTGTCGGCCGATTTTTTCGATCAGCGCATCGTCGAGATCGACGACATCGGTGAGCTTGGTCCAGGGCCAGGCTAGGCAGGGGCCGAACTGGGCGAGGAAGTGGCGCATGCCTGCCTCGCCACCGGCGATGCGATAGGTCTGGAACAGGCCCATCTGCGCCCAGCGCAGGCCGAAAGAGTAGCGGATGACGTCATCAAGCGTCTCGACGGTGCAGATATCGTCGTGGATCAGCCACAAGGCCTCGCGCCAGAGCGCTTCGAGCAGCCGGTCGCCGACGAAGGCCTCGATCTCCTTGGCGATGTGAACGCCCTTCATGCCGAGCGGCACCAGTCTTTCGATCGCCGCCTGTATGGTCGCCGCCGAGGTCTTTTCGCCGCCGACGATTTCGACGAGCGGCAAGAGATAGACGGGATTGTAGGGGTGGGCGACGAAGAGGCGTTCCGGATGCTTCATGTCGCGCTGCAGATCGGTCGGCAGCAGGCCTGACGTCGAAGAGCCGAGCAGGGCGTCCGGTCGTGCCACGGCATCGATCTCGTTCAGCACACCGCGCTTGAGGTCGAGCCTTTCGGGCACGCTTTCCTGAATCCAGTCGGCGCCGGCAACAGCCTCTTCCAGCGTCTTGCAGAAGGTGAGCTTGCCGCGCGGCGGCAGGGGTGCTCCGGTCAGCATGGCATAGGCTTTTTCGGCATTGGCGATGACTTCGCCGACGATGCGGCTCGCCTCCGGATGCGGGTCGAACACATCAACGTCGATCCCGGCCAGCAGAAAACGCGCGATCCATCCGCCGCCGATGACGCCGCCGCCGATGCATGCCGCCTTGTTGATCCCTATCATGCCGTCCTCAGCGCTTCGTCAGTTTGAGTTTCTTGCGAACGTCTTCCGGGCCGATGATCCGGGCGCCCATGCCTTCGACCACCTGCACGGCCTTTTCGACGAGCTCAGCATTGGTGGCGAGCTGGCCCTTGCCGACGAACAGGTTATCCTCCAGGCCGACGCGCGCATTGCCGCCCGCAAGAACGGCCGCCGCCGGATAGGCCATGGCATTGCGGCCGATCGAAAAGGCGGAAAAGGTCCAACTCTTCGGCACGTTGTTGACCATCGCCATGAAGGTGTTGAGATCGTCGGGCGCACCCCACGGAATGCCCATGCAGAGCTGGATCAGCACCGGGTCTTCGATCAGGCCTTCCTCGGCAAGCTGCTTGGCAAACCAGAGATGACCGGTATCGAAGGCCTCGATCTCCGGCCGCACGCCGAGATCGGTCATCTTCTTCGCCATCGCCCGCAGCATCGCCGGCGTGTTGGTCATGACATAGTCGCCGAGGTTGAAGTTCATCGTGCCGCAGTCGAGCGTGCAGATTTCGGGCAGGCATTCGGCGACATGGCTGACGCGTTCGGTGGCGCCCGCCATATCAGTGCCCTTGGGGTTGAGGGGAAGGGGCTTTTCGACATCCCCGAAGATCAGGTCCCCACCCATGCCGGCGGTGAGATTGAGGACGACGTCGACATCCGCCGAGCGGATGCGATCGGTGACTTCCCTGTAGAGGTCGTTACGGCGGCTGGCGGCGCCCGTTTCCGGATCGCGGACATGGCAGTGGACGACCGCGGCACCGGCCTTTGCCGCATCGATGGCGGAATCGGCGATCTGCTTGGGAGTGATCGGCACGTGGCTGGATCTGGAAACCGTGTCGCCGGCGCCGGTGACGGCGCAGGTGATGAAAACATCGCGGTTCATGGCAAGAGGCATGTTTTTGTTCTCCCTCGTCTTGTCTGCATTACGCGACAGGATCGGCGGCGATGCTTTGCATTTTTGGAGGTAGTTGATACATTATCGGAAATCTGAGGAGGTGGCCTTGCTGGTACGATCGACGGAGCGGCTCGATATCGACCTTCTCGTCCTGCCGGATGCGAACCTGATCCTGATCGCGTCGGTCATCGAGCCGCTGCGCGGCGCCAACCGCATCTCCGGCAGCGAGCTTTATCGCTGGCGACTGCTGACGCCGGACGGAGCGCCGGTTCCGACCACCAGCGATATCGCGATACCCGCTAACGGGGTTTTCCAGGCGACGCGGGACGAAGCGCCGCTCTTCGTGCTTGCTAGTTACAACTGGCGCCGCAGCGCGACGCCGGCGCTCAAGATGCAACTCTCGCAGGCGGCCCGCTACCGCACGATGATTGCGGGCATCGAATCCGGCACATGGCTGCTGGCCGAAGCAAGCCTGCTCGACGGGCAGCCGGCAACCGTTCACTGGGAGGACTACGAGGATTTTGCATTGGCCTATCCTGAGGTGCGGGCCGTCAAGGATCGTTTCGTCATCGACGCCAAGCGGCTGACCACCTCAGGTTCGCTTCCGACCGTGGACCTGATGCTTGAGGTGATAAGACGAAGGCAGGGTTATTCGCTGGCGCTCGAAGTCAGCCGGCTGTTCCGTTACGAGCAGCCCTCCTTCCATGCGGACGAGCAGCTTTCCGCAGCCTCGGCGGGGTTGCGCCTGCATGATCCCCGCGTTACGCAGGCGGTGCGGCTGATGGAGGAGCATATCGAGCAGCCTCTGGTCCTCGCGCGGCTGGCCCGCAGGGTAGGCGTCAGCGCCCGCCATCTGCAGGATCTCTTCCAGCAGAGCATCGGCGCGCCGCCGCATGTGCATTATCTCGCGCTGCGCCTGAATGCGGCGCGCCGCAAGGTGATCGAGACGACAGCATCTTTCGCCGACATCGCCGCCGCGACCGGCTTCAATTCGGCCTCAGCCTTTGCGAGAAGCTACCGGGCGAGTTTTTCCGAGAGCCCGTCCGAGACCCGGCGCCGCTTGCGCCGCCGCATCACGACGATGCGGGCATAGGCTGGAACGCGTCCCGTATCATCTCGGCAAGTTCCCGAACGGCTTCGCTGGAACGGTAACTGCTCCGGCGGAGCACGACCTTGGAAGAATCGACCGGCGGGAAACCGTCTTCAGCAGTGAGTTCACGGCAGCCGGGCGGAATGCTGCTGCGGGAAAGCGTGGTGACGGCAAGGCCTGCGATCACGGCATTCTTCAGCCCCGAACCGGTATCGGCGATGAAAGCGATCCGGTAATTGCGGCCGATCTGCTCCAGCGACCGGAGCGCAAAATCGCGTGACCAGGTGGAGTTGCGATAGGTCGCAATCGGCAGGGGATTGATGTCGTGCAGCCGGTGGACCATCGACGTGACCCAGACTGTCGGATCGATGCAGATGACCTCGCCTTTCGTCTCATCGCTCCAGTCGAAAACGACGGCCAGATCGAGCTCATCCCGCTCGAGGGCGGCGAGGTTGCGGACTGTGTAGTCGCAGGACACGGTGACCTCGACGGCCGGGTGACGCACAGCGAAAGCCGCAAGGGCTGCCGGCAGCACCGTCTGGCTGTATTCCTCCGGAATTCCGATGCGCACCGGTCCGTCCAGCGGTTTGCTGCGGATCGTCGCGGCGGCCTCGTTCAGGAGGTCGATGATCCTGCGGGCATAGGGGACGAGCTGCATGCCCTGGCGCGTCAGCAACACGCCGCGGGCGCCGCGCTCAAACAGCGTTTCGCCGATCGCCTGCTCAAGCCGCTTGATCTGAGTGCTGACGGCCGACTGTGTTCGCCCGATGCGCTGGGCAGCGGCGGAGAAATTGGATGTCTCGGCGACGACAAGAAAGGTTCTCAGCAGGTCGCTCTCAATCGGCTCGTGCATGGGATAGCCATAGAAGAAATCGATGGTAGCTATCTCTACTATTCGTTTGTCTGATGTCAATTCTTGGCGCAGAAAAGAGCGGCGTTCGACTTCCTTCTTCGAGAATATCTGCGTGACCATTGAAAATCCGGCCAGAGGCCTTGCAGGCAGCGAGCACGAGAAGGGTGTGCTTCTCATCATTGCCGCGACGCTTGCCTGGAGCGCGAGCGGTGTTTATTCGCGGCTCCTGACCACCGACGTATGGACGGCGATCGCCTGGCGGTCGTTGTTCGGCGGCCTGTTTCTGCTGATCCCCTGCCTTTTCCTCGAAGGGGGTATTTCGCGGCAGCAATGGCGTTCCGTCTTCCATCCGTCCGGACTTGCGATGATCGCCTGCCAGACCTTCAGTCAGGGGTGCTTTATCGGGGCACTTTACATGACCACCGTCGCCAATGTGACGATGATCTATGCGACCGCGCCCTTCATCGCGGCCATGCTCGGCTGGTTCATCCTCAGGGAGAGGGTTGCCAGGCGGACGTTGATTGCCGGCGGCATCTCGCTCCTCGGCGTCGCGGTCATCGTCGCCTCGTCGATCGGCGGCGGCACCGGTTGGGGCGATCTGCTGGCGCTCGGGATGACCGTGTCCTTCGCGCTCGTCATCATCATTCCGCGCATCAGCCCCGATGTGCCAAGCCTGCCGCCAACCGTCGTCAGCGCCTTCCTGACGCTTGCCATCTTTGCCCCGTTCGGTTCGGTCGGCTCGCTCGACCTGCACAACTGGATCGTACTTGCCGCCTTCGGCGCGACCAATTTCTCCCTCGCGCTGGTGCTTTTCCTCGCCGGTGCAAAGCGAATGCCGCCGGCGGAGGCGGCGCTGATCGGCACGATGGAAATCGTGCTCACGCCGTTCTGGGTCTGGCTGTTGTTTTCCGAAGAGCCGCCCATCGCCACGTTTTTCGGCGGGGCAATCATCCTTGGCGCCGTGCTCTGGCACACTGCCATCGACGTCAACCGCAGCCGCCGGCCGCATCGCGCCTAAACCTCCCGTCCCTCAAGGCAGACGGCAATCAAATCTTCCCGGACGATCCGGAAAACCGCCGTATTCGCGGGATCAATTATTTCTCCTGCGCAGCGATCTTTTGCGACATTGCGACTGTCGTCTTTGAGTTGCACCCATGTCGTTTTCTTGATCGCTGTTTTCCGTCAGGCATGGTTTGTTTGTGGTGTTCAAGGCGCTATCTCACAAACTGGCGAAATGGACCATTGGCAAGGCGGCCCGACGCCGGGGCTGCCCCGCAGCGGTAGAAGAACTGAAATCCTCAAGGAAATCGCCGGATAGACATCCGGAAAGATATCGAGATGGATCGGAAGGAGATTCTGGAGCCGGAAACCAGCTCTTACGCCGCAAATCGACGGATTGCGGCAGACGGTCACGAGCGGAACGACAGGCGAAAACCGTGGCGTTCACTCCTCTTCTCCATCCAATCTGTCCGTTTGAAAATTCGAATATCGCCCGGTGCGGCGATATCCTTATGTTGTGAACAGCGGGCTGCAGAGGAGGCAGGCCGTAGGGAAGTTGCCATCGACTGCATCGGTTGCAGATCGAGGCATTCAAACAAGTGGGAGGAATACATGAGCAAAAATAGAGGCGTCGTCTATCTCCGGCCGGGCAAGGTCGAAGTTCGCGACATCGACGACCCGAAGCTGGAAGCGCCCGACGGCCGCCGCATCGAACACGGCGTCATTTTGAAGGTGATCTCGACCAATATCTGCGGCTCCGATCAGCACATGGTCCGCGGCCGCACGACAGCGATGCCGGGCCTGGTCCTCGGTCATGAAATCACCGGCGAGATCATCGAGAAAGGCATCGATGTCGAGATGCTCGAAATCGGCGATATCGTCTCGGTACCTTTCAATGTCGCCTGCGGCCGCTGCCGCTGCTGCAAGTCCCAGGATACCGGTGTCTGCCTGACGGTAAACCCGGCCCGCGCCGGCGGTGCTTACGGTTATGTCGACATGGGCGGCTGGATCGGCGGACAGGCACGCTACGTCACCATTCCCTATGCAGATTTCAACCTGCTGAAAATCCCTGATCGGGATAAGGCAATGGCGAAGATCCGGGATCTCACCATGCTCTCCGACATTCTGCCCACCGGCTTCCATGGCGCAGTGCGGGCAGGCGTTGGGGTCGGCTCGACCGTCTATGTCGCAGGCGCCGGCCCCGTCGGCCTTGCGGCTGCGGCTTCGGCTCGCATTCTCGGCGCCGCAGTCGTTATGATCGGCGATTTCAACAAGGACCGCCTGGCGCATGCGGCAAAGGTCGGCTTCGAACCGATCGACCTGTCGAAGAGCGACCGTCTCGGCGACATGATCGCGCAGGTCGTCGGCAGCAACGAAGTGGACAGCGCCATCGATGCGGTCGGCTTCGAGGCACGCGGCCACTCGGGCGGGGAACAGCCGGCAATCGTCCTCAATCAGATGATGGAGATTACTCGTGCCGCGGGTTCGATTGGCATTCCCGGCCTCTACGTCACCGAGGATCCGGGCGCCGTCGACAACGCTGCCAAACACGGCAATCTGTCGCTCCGCTTCGGCCTCGGATGGGCCAAGGCGCAGTCCTTCCACACCGGCCAGACTCCGGTGATCAAATACAATCGTCAACTCATGCAGGCGATCCTCCACGATCGACTGCCAATTGCCGATATCGTCAACGCCAAGGTCATCCCGCTCGACGATGCCGCGGCTGGATATGAGAGCTTCGACCATGGAGCGGCGACAAAATATGTCCTCGATCCGCACGGAGAGGTCGCGAAAGCCGCATAGTGCTAACGACCGAAGACAGGGATGGTCGGGCAAAAACCCGACCATCCCGCATTCTCGAAAATTGGCCGGCGAACTACTGGATGCTGAACGGGAAATATTTGGCGTTGATCATGTCATAGGTCCCGTCCGCCTTGATGCTCTTCAGCGCTTCGTTCAAGCGCGTCAGACGCTCCTTGTCATCCAGGCGCAGCGCAATCCCGGCGCCTTCGCCAAAATAGGTGATGTCGACCAGGTCCGGCCCCTTGAACTCGCAGCAGCTTCCGGCCTTGGTGTTGGCAATCCAGTCGTAGATGGCGAGTTTATCCTCGAGGATAATGTCGACGCTCCCATCCGCCAGCCCCTTGTACAATTCGGGCGAAGATCGAAAAACCGTTTTCTTCATTTCCGGATAAAGATGGTTGGCATAGGATTCCTGCGCTGTCGACGACGTCACTCCAAGAACTTTGCCGCTGAGGGCGGCGGGACTGACGTCACTGATCGACGAATCCTTCCGGGCGATGAACACCGACGGGCTGTTGTAGTATTTTTCAGTGAAGGCAACCTTTTGACGCCGCTCGAGGCTCATCGACATCGATGAGATGATCGCGTCGTATTTGTCGGCAATGAGATCGGGGATAATGTCGTCCCACTTCTCGATGATGAATTGGCATTCGAACTTGCCAACCTCGCACAGCGCATTGGCAATATCGATGTCGAAGCCCTGAAGCTTGTTATTTGCGTCGAGATAGTTGAAGGGCGGAAACGCACCTTCGACGGCTATTCTCATCGGCATGCGATCTTGCGCAGCCACATCGAGCGGCGAGGCCGCCGCCAAACAGATACCGACCCCGCCCGCCATCAGCGCTCCGCGCAATATAGTCTGTATAGATATGCGCAACATCGTCAGGAGCTCCTTGGGGCGTAGTCGATCTCGCCCTATAGTGCGCCGCAGCCTTTAATTCTACGTGAACGCTTCTTTGTTAACGTCGACGAATGCGCCCGCGTCGTGGTGTTCAGGGGTCCAGGCTTGCACATCGTTCTTCCTTCCAGCTCCAATACGTTTCAGAAATCCTGGATCGCTTCGGGAAGAATTCTGTTTCTGATTGCCGTCAGCGGACTTGGAGCGATCGGACTTGTCGTGATCTCGGCGCTCTGGGCAGGAACCGAAAGCGATGCCGCCGCCCTTGATCGACAGCGCCAGCTTGTGAACGCCCGCCTGCTGGAGCAGGTCGATCAAGTCGCGCATGTTATCGGCCAGTTCGGCAACGGCTATCTCACACGTGTTTATCCGGCGGCCCGGTCGACCGGAGGCTCCTCCTCCAGCCTCGATGCCGTCCTGACGGCGGCGGCCGGAAGTGCGATCAGCCAGACTGCAATGTCCGCCTTCGGCTACGATCAGGCCTTTGTCGTCGACGAGAAGGCGCAACTGCTCATGCTGGCGGACGCCCAAGCGGAAAAGCGTTATCGCTGGATGAAGCCTCTCTTTTTGCCTCTCCTTCGGGATGCCCGGCTTGGGATCAGACAAGGCACGGTTTCCAACGAACGAACGCCGTCTTCAATGGAAAGCCGCCTTGCGAGTGCCACCCGTTCCAACCTTGCGCTCGCCAATCTGATGCGGCTGGAAGGTCGGCCGACGATCGTCGGCATCGTCGCCCTCAACGAGGCCAATGAGAGACAGCGCCAGCCGATGCGTCAATTCCTGATCGTCGTGCGCTTTATCGATGGTGCGGCGTTGGACGAATTGAGCCGGCAACAGGGCCTTAACGGCGCCCGCTTCGCGCGCACGGCCGATGCAGACGAAAACGAGGTCGCGTTCCAGATTGACGCCACGGCAAACGGCGAACCGATCGGCTTCATCGTATGGCGGCCCGATCTTCCAGGTTCGAGGGTGATCGGCCGATTGATGCCGGCCCTTTCGATAGCCGCCTTGGTCATCGCGATCCTGTTCTCGGTCTTGCTGGTGCGCCTGCGAAGCAGTCTCGGCGAGTTGAAGAAAAGCGAACTGCATGCAAGGCAGCTTGCCTTGCATGATGTGCTCACCAATCTTCCCAACCGCGCTTTGTTCGCGATCAGGTTCGACGAGTGCCTGGCCGAGACGCGGAACTCGGCCGAGCGCTCGGCGGTCGCCCTTCTCGACCTCGACCGCTTCAAAGCCGTAAACGACACGTTCGGCCATGCCGCCGGCGATGAACTCATCAGGATGGCTGCGGAGCGGATCCGCTCCCTGCTTCGTGCGGGCGACACGCTTGCCCGGCTCGGAGGCGATGAATTCGCCCTGCTTCTCCGAGACATCAGAGATCATGACCACGTTTTGCCGGCAATATGCGAAGCGATCGTTGCCGAACTTGGCAAACCCTTCCCGCTTTTGAGGGGCGAGGCGGTCGCGCGCGTCGGCGCCTCGATCGGCGTGACCGTCGTGCCGGATGCCGGGCGGAATGCCGATGACATCATGCGCTACGCCGACGTCGCACTGTACGAGGCAAAGATGGGCGGGAGAGGCCAGTGGCGTCTCTATTCATCGTCCATGGACGGCGGCCGGAATGCGCGCGACATTCTCAAGAACGAATTGCGGGAAGTTCTGGCCAAAGGCATGGCATCATCCGCTGATGGCCCACACGCCGATCCGAGTGCGAACCGGCCGGACTTCGGATCGCTCGAGGTCTATTACCAGACGGTCCATCGCGCTGAGGCAGGATACGCGGCGTCGGGCGCCGAGGCTCTGGTGCGTTGGCGTCACAGTCAGCGCGGACTATTGACGCCTGCCAGCTTCATCCCTGTCGCCGAGGAGGGCGGCCTCATCGACGCTCTCGGTTTCTGGGTCTTGCGCGAAGCCTGCAGAGCCGCCTGCAAATGGCCGGCATACACATTCGTTGCGGTCAACGTCTCTCCTGCCCAGTTGAGAAGACCAAATTTCGCCGAGGAAGTCTTCGACGTGCTTGAGGAGAGCGGCTTGCAGCCGTCCCGGCTCGAGCTCGAGCTCACCGAATCTTCGCTGATCGAGGACAACTCGGACGTCTATGCGGTGCTGAAGTCGCTGCGCAGCCGGGGTGTTCAGATTTCGCTCGACGATTTCGGAACCGGCTTTTCATGCCTCAGCCATCTCCTGCGCTTCGATATCGACCGCATCAAGATCGATCGATCGTTCGTCTCACAGCTCGGCACCAAAGCCAACGGGGCGGCAATCATCGGCGCCATCGTCGCGCTCAGCCGCAACCTCGGTATCTCGACGACGGCTGAAGGGGTCGAAACGGATTATCAACGCGACTTTCTGGCCGCCCTTGGCTGTACCGACCTCCAAGGCTACTTCTTCTCCAAACCGGTTCCGCTTGGCGACCTTGATAGTTTCCGGATAGCTGAAAGCGCCGGGCTGCCGACGACTGCTCCAGGCGCCGTTGCCTGAGAGGCTTTTGATCTTCCGCTAGAGCATGATGCCGAAAAGTGTGAGCGGTTTTCGGACGACATCATGCTCTAACTATATAATGTAGAACAGGATTCAAATTTTAGGCCGACCCGGCCTAAAATCATCCTGTTCTAGGAACTTTCGCCCCGCATCGCGGTTGACGCTCGAAGACAGAATGGAGGATGTGATGGGCGAGGTCGGGGAGTGGCGGCACCTTTGCGTCGACATGCAGCGGATGTTTGCCGAAGACACGCCGTGGCAGGTTCCCTGGATGGTACGGATCTCTCCCCAAATCGAAGAGCTGGCCGGGCGGCACCCGTCGCGAACGATCTTTACCCGCTTCCTGCCGCCCGAGCGTGCGGACGACATGCCGGGGAAATGGCGGGATTATTACCGGAAATGGTGGATGATGACGGGCGAACATCTTCCGCGCGACTTGATCGATCTCGTTTCATCGCTGGCGTCGCTGGTTCCCCCGGCAAGGCATTTCGACAAACGCACCTATTCCCCTTGGATCGACGGTCGCCTTCATACGATCCTCCAGTCGGAGCGGGTCGATGCGCTTGTCGTAACCGGCGGTGAAACGGATGTCTGCGTGCTGGCCGCGACGCTCGGCGCGATCGATCTCGGCTATCATGTCATCGTGCTCAAGGACGCCGTCTGCAGCGGCGCCGACGATACGCATGACGCGTCACTGGAACTTCTGCACGATCGGTTTTCCGTGCAGCTCGAACTCATGGAGACCGAAGAATTTTTGAAGGGGGTTATCTAGACCCTAGTGTGGCGATGAAGCCTTCGCAGGAATACTGCTCATCGCCTCCACCGACCGGCGGCTGCATGACGGGAGGCGCCGGTGGCGACGACCATGGAAGCGATAATCCTGGTCTCCATTATTGTTAGCGTACGAATACATGGTCTTGGCCATCCGGCCAATTGCCAGAGATGACCGAGAGCATATGACGCCAGTCTCGTGCCGTTCTTGGAGATGATCTTCTCCGCCACTTTCCGAAACTTCTGGCCGAATTCTCGCCGCCATCGGCGTCTGCAAATTCTGCGCGCAGCTGTCGAGCCGCTTTTTGTCCCACACCATGCGCACGCGTCTCCGCTTCAGATCCGTCTCGCAGACAAAGAGGTTGAGAAAGCAATTGGTATCGTTGTAGCAATCGGTATCAAAGAGAAATCGATATGATCGCTGCAAAACCCAATTCGCTCGTTGCCCGCCTCTCTGCCCCGCCCATTCCTTCCGTCGTCGCCTGGAGCCGCGAATACAAAGGGGAAAAAGGGCCGCTCATCGATCTGTCGCAGGCTGTTCCAGGCTATCCCGCGCATCCGGAGATGCTTCGGCTCCTTGGCGAGGCGGCCGGGCAACAGGCTATGACAGGCTACGGGCCGATCGAGGGCGAACCTCTATTGCGCAAGACCTACGCGGCTCATCTTGCCGCGCTTTACGGTGCCGCCCTTTCCGCCGGGAATATTCATATTACCGCCGGCTGCAATCAAGCGTTCATGTGTACGGCGATCGCGCTTGCGGGCGCGGGCGATACGGTGGCGCTGACCAATCCCTTCTATTTCAACTACGACACGACGCTCTCGATGCTTGGGATCGAGCGTCGATTGGTCGATTGTGACCCCGCCAGCGGGTTTCTTCCCGATCTAAGTTCGGCTGAGGCGGCCCTTGCGGCCGGCGCGAAGACGCTTGCCGTCGTGACACCCAACAATCCCACCGGGGCAGTGTATCCGCCGAGCCTGCTGCATGAGCTTTTTGTACTCTGCCGGAAATATGGCGCCTGGCTGATCCTCGATGAAACCTATCGCGATTTCCTTGGCGAGAATTACGGACGGCCGCACTCTCTTCTCTCGGAGCCGGACTGGGAGGACACGCTCGTTCTTCTCTACAGCTTCTCGAAATCCTTCTGCATTCCCGGTCATAGACTGGGTGCAATCACGGCAGGCCCCAAACTTGTCGCCGAGATCGCCAAGGTGATGGACAATATGCAGATCTGCGCGCCGCGTTCGGCCCAGATCGCCGTTGCATCGGCGATCCCGGCGCTCGCCCACTGGCGGGCCGGAAACCGGCTGGAGATCGCCCGCCGGGCGGATGCTTTGAGGCAGGTCTTTTCCGGGCTGCCGGATTGGGAAATCGGAGCGATCGGCGCCTATTTCGCCTTTGTCCGCCATCCCCACGCCGATCGATCGTCTTCCCAAGTTGCAGAAAAACTCGCCAGGGAATCCGGCATCGTCTGTTTGCCCGGCGCCTATTTCGGCGAAGGCCAGGAGCGTTACCTCAGACTTGCCTTTGCCAATGCGGATGTCGCCTCGATCGGGCTATTGTCCGAGCGCCTTCGCTAGGTTGCGGCGATCGACGTCTGCCGGAAGTTCATGGTAGCCACCGCGCCAGTAAAGCAGCGGCCCTATGCCCTGTCGGATTTCGATCGCGCGGATATGCCCGACCAAGATTGCATGGGAATGATAGTGGAATGCTGTTTCGAGCTTGCAGTCCAGAACCGTCAGGGCATTTTCAAGGGCGGCCGCGCCGGTCTTGAGGCGATACCATCCCGCATCGCCGTAGCGTTCGGCGCCCTTTCGGCCGTCAAGGCCGGCAAAGGATTGCGCCACCTGCTGCTGGTTGGCGGCGAGCACGTTGACACAGAAGCAGCCGTATCGCTGCAGCGCCGGCCATGAGGAAGACGCTCGGTTGACGCTGACGATGACGGACGGCAGCTCCGCCGAAAGCGAGGAGACCGACGTTGCCGTGAAGCCGGTGCGGTCTTGTCCATCGCCGACCGTAATCACGCTGACCGCACCCGCCAGATGACGCATTGAAAGCTTGAAGTCCGCTTCGCTGATCAAAGCCTCGACACTCATCGGGCTGGCTCTTGTGTTCTGGCAAAGCGATTGACAGGCATTGAAAGACCGAGGTTTTCGCGCAGGGTCTTGCCCTCGTATTCCTCGCGGAACAGTCCGCGGCGCCGAAGCTCGGGCAGGACAAGCCGTACGAAGTCGTCGAGGCTGGACGGCAGGGTCGGAAACATCAGGATGAAGCCGTCGGCGGCGCGCGTCTCGAACCATTCCTCCATGAAGTCGGCAATCTGGGCCGGCGTGCCTGTCATGCCGTTTCCGGTATGCTTCTCGGCATAGTGCCGGATAAGTTCGCCGACCGTGTGGCCGCTTCTGACGAAATCGACCAGTTCGTCGAACAGGGCGCGTGATCCCTTCGGCGCCGCCGGCAGCCGATCCATGGGGAAGGGCTTGTCGAGAGCGACATCGCGCAGGTCCGCCTCGAGGAATTCGGAGAGCATCAGCCGGCCGACATCCGGATGCATCTTGTCGATCAGATAATCCACCTTCGCCTCTGCCTCGGCTTCGGTTTCACCGACGTTGATCACGATGCCCGGCATGATTTTCAGGTCGTCGGGATCGCGCCCAAGGGCCGGCATCCGGCGCTTGACGTTTTCGTAGAAGGCCCGGTTGCGCTCGATATTCGATGCGAGGCTGAAGACGATCTCGGCCGTGCGCGCCGCCATGTCCATTCCAGGTTCCGAACCGCCCGCCTGGGCGATGACGGGGCGGCCCTGGGGCGTTCGCGCGATGTTAAGGGGTCCGCGAACCTGGAAGTGCTTGCCTTTGTGATTGAGCGCGTGGTGTTTGTCCTTGTCGTAGTAGACACCGTTTTCACGGTCGAGCAGCAGTGCGCCTTCCTCGAAGCTGTCCCAAAGGCCGAATACGACGTCGACGAACTCGTTGCCGCGCTCGTAGCGCAGCGCATGCGGGTCGAGCCCTTCGCGATTGAAATTGTAGCCGGTTTCGTCGTGGTCGGACGTGACGACATTCCAGCAGACACGGCCCTTGCTCAGATGGTCGATCGAGGCGAACAGGCGCGCGACATTGTATGGTTCGTAATAACTCGTCGACACCGTCGCCACGAGGCCGAGATCGTTGGTAGTGACTGCCAGAGCCGAAAGCAGCGAGAGCGGTTCGAAACGGTTCATCTTGGTTGGAATGCGGGCAAGCGCCTTCGGATCGCCGACGGCGGCGGCAGGGGAATCCGCCATGAACATGAAATCGAACTTGGCCGCTTCGGATCGTTTGGCAACATCGAGCAGATGAGCGAAGTCGTTGGCGCCATTGACATCGCTTGCCGGATGCAGCCAGGAGGCAGGGTGAAAGCCGAAAGTATAGACGAAAGTCCCGAGTTTCATCTTGTCGGTCCGCGCCATCGAGCTCTCCTGCTATGTCGGCCATGCCGCCAAGGAAAGGCGGTTGCGCAAATTATCGCCAGGCGCAAATTTTCATCAATACCGCTCAGCTGGGTTCCGTTTTAGTTTTTCTAAAGTATCGGCTTAGGCGCGGATGCCACGGCCTGCTGACGGGAAATAGCGACGAGCCAATCGCGGAATTCGCGCCCGTGGGGCTTCTGCAAGGCCGCCCGATCCCAGGCGAGAAAATAGCTTTCGCGCAGTGCAATGCGCAGGTCGACGGGAATGACGAGCGTTTGCGCCTCAAGCTCATCTGATATCATCGACATTTGTGCAAGCACGATGCCGCGCTTGTTGACGGCGGCGTCAATCGCACTGCTCGACAGAGTGAAGGAGAGGCCCGGCGTCGACGCATCAAGGGAGACACCGGCCTTGGCGGCAAACTCCGCCCAGCTGGGATAGGGGGTGAAGTGCCGTTCCCACTCGACATGGAGGAGGGGCCGTTCGAAAAGATCGCGAGCCGCATGCGCGCGATCCTGCATCAGCGCCGGCGAACAGGCCGGCACCACCCAATCGCGGAACAGTTCGGTATAATATTCGTGCTGGAGGACGTCCGACCCGTAACTGACGCGGAAATCGACATCGTCGAAGCCGATCCGGGGCTCCTTGTCGCGTCCGATAATCCTTACTGGAACTTCGGGATGAAGCGCCCGCCAGTCGAAGATGCGCCTGCCGATCCATTTATTGACGACGGAGGAAAGCGCACTGAGGACCAGCGCCGTCTCATTGCGCGCCTTTTCCAACAATTGCTGGGCCAGCGCAAATTGCTCGAACCCCTTCGATATCTCCTGGTGGTAGAGCCGGCCCCAGGCGGTCAGCTCGACAGTTCGCCCGCTGCGCTCCAGAAGCGAAACGCCAAGAAAGCTTTCGATCTTGCGGATCTGCTGGCTGATGGCCCCGGGCGACACCTTGAGTTCCAGGGCTGCGGCCGTCACGCCGCCGCAGCGCCCCACTGCCTCGAACGCCTGCAAACTTTTCAGCGGGATCGCCTTAAGGCGCTCGTCGGTCATTTGCAGAACCTCCCGTGATTTGCACCAAACTCAATTTGCTGCCGGATGAAACGTTCCCGCGAACTGGAACCGGTCACCTGGATGGGTAAACTCGACATAGGTCACCGTACGACCGTTCTGCCAGGTCTGGCGGATGAGGCTGAGGCAGGCCTCGCCGCGTTCCGTCTGCAGAATCCGCGCCGTCGCAGTGTCGGCCGAAACGGCGCGAATGACATGTTTGGCCTTGGACCAGGGAACCTCGTCAAGCAGCCATTTGCCGGGCGGAATTGAAGCAAAGCTCTCCTCTCTCGCCCGTGGGACAGCATCGAGCATGATGATCCGCCGCTCGATGGCATTCGGTCTGCCATCGACGATATGCAGGCATTGAAGCCTGAGGACTTCCGCATCAGCAGGCTCCGACAGCTGCTGCGCCTCCGCCTCTCCAAGGCGCTCGACCTTGCGAGCGAGGATTTGGAAGCGGTGTTCGTGCCCGGCCAGTTCCGCTTCGGTGCTGATATCCTGGATATCCATCACCGTGCGGTCGATCTGGGGCGATGCGACGAACGAACCGGTCTTGCGCCGTCTGACGATCATGCCGCGCTCGGCGAGCGCCGACAGCGCCTTGCTGACGGTCATCCGCGAGCACCGATATTCCGCCGCGAGTTCGTGCTCGACCGGAATACGGTCACCGGGCCGCCAATCGCCGCTGATGATCTTCGTCTCGATATCGGTGAAAATGCGCTGATAAATCGACACCAATCCCGTACCTCATCCGGCGTCAGCGACCGTAACTACGGAACGCTCATGCCAGCGAGATCGACGCCATCCGGCACAAATTTTGCGTTCCTCGTCTTTTACATTGACACTCTAGGCCGGCCTATATCTATTTGTATAGTCAAAAGCGGAGCATAGAAATCCGCGCAGAGGAAATCGAAGTCGGGAAGCAAAACTCCTCCGCCGGGGGAATAAAAACTGGAGAGATGATGATGAAGGCACATTCACTGCTGAAGGGTCTGGTCGGCGCTGCATTCCTGTTCGGAGCAGCCGTTTCCGCCCATGCAGCCGACACGCTGGCAGCCGTCAAGGCGGCCGGCACCCTCAAGGTCGGCACCGAAACGGCTTTCGCACCGTTCGACTATATCGATGCCGGCGAACATACCGGCTTGAACGTCGACCTCTTTGCCGAAATCGGCAAGGAACTCGGCGTCAAGATCGAGTGGGTGGCGCTTCCCTGGGACGGTGTTTTCCCGGCGCTTGAGGCCGGCAAGTTCGATGTCGTGGCAGGTCCTGCAACGATCACCAAGAAGCGCATCGAGCGCTATCGCTTTACGCCGCCGATCGCCGAAGCGACGATTGCCATTCTGAAGAAGGCTGGCGACACGACGATCAGCAAGCCGGAAGATATTGCCGGCAAGACGATTGGTGTCGGCAAGGCAACTGCCCAGCTCGACCAGCTGAAGGAATTCTCCGGCACGCTGCCGACCAAAGTCGACGTGCGCGAATATCCCGCCTTTACTGAATCCTACGCCGATCTCGCCGCCGGCCGCATTGCCGGCGTTGCCAACTCGCTGCCCAATATCGCCTTCGTCGCCAGCCAGCGAAAAGGCACGTTCGAAGTCGTCTTGCCGCCATTCGGAAAGAAGTCCTATTTCGGCTTCATCGGTCTCAAGGATGCCGATCATGCGCCCCTGATGGATGCGATCGATGCCGCGATGCTCAAGATCAAGGCAGACGGGCGTATGGCAGAGCTGCAAAAGAAGTGGTTCGGTGCGTCTTTCGATACGCCGGACGCTGTCAAAGACCCGGCATTCTGATTAGCCGCCGGTGAAACGAACGCGCCCCGCCATCGGTCGGGGCGCAATCTGCCGTGGCATCAGAGTACACGGCCGCAGCGCCCAGGCAAACATCGCCCATGTCCATCAAACTTTTCGAACTGCTTCTGCAAGCCTCGATCTACACGGTGACGATCAGCGTGGTTTCTATCCTGATCGGCTTTGCGATCGCCATCATTGTTTCCGCCATGCTGCTTTCACGGCAACGGCTTTTCGTGCTGCCGGCGCAGATTTTCATCAGTTTTTTTCGTGGCGTTCCGCTGCTGGTGCAGCTGTTGCTGATCTATAACCTGCTGCCGGCGATCGACATCAACGTGCCGAGCATCGTTGCGGCCGTCGTTGGTCTGTCGCTGTGTACTGCAGCCTATCAGGCTGAAAATCTGCGCGGCGGTTTTGCCAGCGTCCCCACGGGCCTTGTCGAGTCAGCCGAAATGGTCGGCATGACTCCCGCTCAGATCTTCCGTCGTATCAAAGCCCCGATTGCCCTGCGCCTGACCTTTCCAGCACTCGTCAACGAAGCGATCCTTATCCTGAAAGCGTCTTCGCTGGTCTCGGTCGTCGGCGTCATCGAGCTGACGCGCATGGCCCAGGACCTTGCCGGCAGCACCTTCCTGCCGCTTGAGATTTTCGCTTCCGCCGGTCTGATCTATTTCATCATCAATTGGATCGTCGCCCTTGCGGGCGGCCTGATCGAACGCTCCCTGCCGGGAGTGCCGCGATGACCTTCGACATCAATGTGATTTTCAACAACTTGCCGGAAATCGTCAGCGGCGCATGGCTCACCATCGTCATCTGGATCGTCACCACGCCGGCCGCTGCCGCGCTCGGCTTCCTTGTCGCCGTTGCCAGGCGTTTTGGCGGCGTTGTCCCGGACAAGGCGTTCGGCATGGTCATTGCGGTACTGCGCGGCACTCCGTTCCTGATACAGATATTCCTCGTCTACTATGGCGGCCCCTTCGTCGGCTTGTCACTCGATCCGATCCCGGCCGGCGTCATCGGCCTTTCCATCTACGGCGCGGCTTATTTCAGCGAGATATTCCGCTCGGGCTTTGCCGCCGTCCCGAAGGGACATATCGAGGCCGGCCTGTGCGTTGGCCTGACACAAGGGCAGATCGTCCGACGCATATTGCTGCCGGAGATGACCATGCTGGTGTTGCCGCCTTCGGTCAACATGACGATCATCCTCATGAAGGAGACGGCCGTGCTGTCCATCATCACCGTGCCGGAATTGACGGCGACGCTGAGTGCGATCGGTTCGCAGCAATATGCGTTCGTCGAGGCGCTCTTCGTGCTTGCCCTATTTTATTGGGCGCTGGTGGAAATCACCGGTTGGTTGGGTCACCTCGCCGAAACGAAACTCTCAAGATTCAGGTTTTTCAACATATGAGCGTTCCTGCGATCGCAGTCAAAAATCTCGTCAAGTCCTTCGGCGGCTCCACCGTGCTGCACGGCATCGACCTCGATATCGTGCAGGGACAGGTTTCCTGCGTCATCGGCCCATCCGGATCCGGCAAGAGTACGCTGCTGCGCTGCATGGCATTCCTCGAAGAATCGACGAAGGGGACGATTGCCGTCAATGGCGAGGTGCTTGGCTTTGCGGAAAACGCAAAGGGCTTCCGGGAGCGGGTGCCGACTGCTGTGAACCGGCGGATCCGATCGCAGATCGGCATGGTTTTTCAGCAGTTCAATCTCTGGCCGCATATGACGGCGCTCGGCAATGTCAGCGAGGCGCTGAAGACGGTTCACAAGATGAGCCGCAAGGGTGCGGAGGAGCGGGCCATGGCCCAGCTCGTCAAGGTCGGCCTGGAGGGCAGGGCAGGGCATTATCCGTCGCAGCTCTCGGGAGGGCAACAGCAGCGCGTCGCCATCGCCCGGGCGCTAGCCCTCAACCCGAAGATCATGCTCTTTGACGAGCCGACCTCGTCACTCGATCCCGAGCTGACCGGCGAAGTGCTGAACGTCATGCGCGATCTCGCCGCGGAGGGCATGACGATGGTCGTCGTCTCCCACGAGATCGGATTTGCAGCAACGGTCGGCCAGCAGATCGTCTTTCTCGATCACGGCAAGGTGCTGTTCACCGGCCCGCCGCAAGACGTCTTCAAACGACCGAGAAACCCCCGGCTCGAGCAATTCCTGGATACCTATATCGATCGCGGGGCCTCGATGCTGCTGTGACGTTCATGTCCTTCCCGGTCGTCGGACAGACTTCCACGGCCGGTGTCGGCTTCACGCAATTTCCTCTTCGAGTATTTTCACGGGCCGGTCCCACTGGATGAGCACGATACAGCCGCTATCGCTCCAGACCGAGTGTTCGCTGCCCGGCGCATTGACGATATAACTGCCGCTGATGTAATCGCCCGTCTCGTCGGATTGAACGCCATCGAGCACCAGGATGGTCTCGAGCCCCTCGTGACGATGGCGGGGAACGGAGGCGCCGGGCTCGTATTTCAACAGCGCCACGCCCGGCTGATCGCCCTCGAAGGGGCGGATCCAGTGAATGGTGACAGCATCGCGGAAAGGGCCGAATTCCAACTCCTTCCAGCCGCCTGACGTCAGGCGTTCGCGGGTCGTTTCAGGCATGGGCGATGCTTTCCAGAATGTCGTCGACATGGGCGGTCCAGCCGACAATCGCGCCCTGGGCGCGGATCATGGCGATGGCTGCGGCTTTGAATTCGGGGAAATAACTTTCCGTCGCCTCCTCGGCGAGAAGGCATTCATAGCCGCGGTCGTTTGCTTCGCGCATCGTCGTCTGCACGCAGACTTCGGTGGTGACACCAGCAAAGACGAGCTGCTTGATGCCCTTCTGCAGCAGCACGGTGCCGAGTTGGGTCGCGTAGAAGGCGCCCTTGCCGGGTTTTTCGATGACGATTTCGCCCTTCACAGGAGCGAGTTCCGGAAGAATTGCCGTGCCTGGTTCGCCCGCGATCAGGATGCGGCCCATCGGGCCTTCGTCGCCGATCCTGAGCGCAGGATTGCCGCGGTCGCGTTTGGCCGGCGGCAGGTCGGAGAGATCAGGCCGATGGCACTCCATCGTATGGATCACAGGCAGGCCGGCATTGCGGAAGCCTTGGATGAGGCGTTTGACATCGGGCACGATCCTGGTGATGCGGCTGACGTCGTTGCCGAGGCTAGCGCCGAAGCCGCCGGGCTCGGCGAAATCGCGCTGCATGTCGATGACGATGAGGGCGAGCTCGTCGTGCTTCACCGGAAAGGCGAAAGGTTCGGCTTTGATCTCAGCCATCAATGATGCCCCGCCATGTGGGCACCGATCACGCCGATATCGGCCGAGAGGGCCGGTGTCTCGTAAACCAGCCTGCCTTCCGAAATGACCATGATGCGGTCGGACATCTCGAGCAGTTCGTCGAGGTCTTCGGAGAGCAGCAGCACGGCGGCACCTAAATTGCGGGCCTTCATAATCCGGGCGCGGATTTCGGCAACGGCCGAGAAGTCGAGGCCGAAACAGGGATTGGAGACGATCAGCAGATCGACATCGCCGGTCAGTTCACGGGCCAGTACGGCACGCTGCACATTGCCGCCCGAAAGCGCTGCGATCGGCGAGGAGGAAGAGGCCGTCTTGACCTTGAAGTCGGAGATCAGCGCCGAGGCACGCTTCTTCATGCTGCCCTTATTCAGCCAGATCGCGTCCGTGCCGTCCAGCTTCAAGTCGAAGGTGCGGAACGCAAGGTTCTCGCTCACGGTCATTTTGGGCGCGCAGGCATTCTGCAACGGCTCTTCGGGGATGAAACGCACCCTGTTCTTGCGGGTCTCGTCACGGGTGGCGCCGTAAGTCTCGCCATTGACCATGATCTGGCCGCTATCGGTCGAGCGCTGGCCGGCCAGAATTTCCGTCAGCTCCTTCTGGCCGTTACCCGATATGCCGGCGATGCCGACGATCTCGCCGGAGCGGACCGTAAGCGCGTCGATCTCGATCGTCTTCAAGCCGGAGCGATCCGGAGCTTTCACCTGGCTTACAGTGAGCACGGATTTGGCCGTTTCCGCCACCGGCAGACGGCTGTCGAGCTCGGCGAGCTTGACGTCGCCGATCATCATCGCCGCCATCTCGGCGGTGGAGAGCTCCCCGACCTTGCCGGTGCCGACCAGCTTGCCGCGCCGCAGGATCGAGCAGGCATCAGCGAACTTCGTCACCTCGTGGAACTTGTGGGAGATCATCAGCACGGTGAGCTCGCCGCGCTCGGTCATCCCGCGGACGATGCCGAGCATCTCATCGGCTTCGGCCGGCGTCAGCACCGAGGTCGGCTCGTCGAGCACGAGGAAGGAGCGGCCGAGATAGAGCTGCTTGACGATTTCGAGCTTCTGCTTTTCGCCGGCCGCAAGCTCGCTCACCGGCCTGTCGAGCGGGATCTTGAACGGCATGCGTTCCATGAACACCGCCAGATCCTTGCGCTCCCTGGCCCAGTTGATCACCGCGGGTACTTCGGTACGGCTGATGACCAGGTTTTCCGCACCGGTCAGAGAGGGAACCAGTGTGAAATGCTGGTAGACCATGCCGAGCCCATAGGCCGCGGCATCCTTGGGTGAGGCGACCGCCACCTCGCGGCCATCGACCGACAGCGAGCCTGATGTGGCGTGATAGAAGCCCATGATGCATTTGACGAGCGTCGACTTGCCGGCGCCGTTTTCGCCGAGAAGCGCGTGAAAAGAGCCGGCCGGAACGGCGATCGAGACATTGTCGAGCGCGGTGAACGAGCCGAAGCGCATGGTCATGCCGAGCGTGTCGATGCCGACCGCCTTGCCGGCCTGGGGGAGGGGCGTGTCGCGGACGGTGCTCATGGCAGCTGGCTCACAAAGGTTTCGAAATTGGCGACGGAGCCGAAGACGCCGCCCTGCATCTTCACCATCTTGATGGCGGCGAGGTGGTTTCCGTAGTCGGTCGCGCCACAGCAGTCCTCCAGCAGCAGGCATTCGTAGCCGCGGTCGTTCGCCTCGCGCATCGTCGTCGAGACGCAGACATCGGTGGTGATTCCCGTGAGGATAATGTTCTCGATGCGCTTCTGGTTGAGGATGAGTTCGAGGTCGGTGGCACAGAACGAACCCTTGCCGGGCTTGTCGATAATCGTCTCGCCTTCGATCGGGTAGAGTTCGGGGATGATGTCCCAGCCGGGTTCGCCGCGCGTCAGGATGCGGCCGCAGGGGCCGGGATCACCGATGCCGGCGCCGATCCGCTGCGAGCGCCAGCGTTTGTTGGCCGGCAGATCGGCGAGGTCGGGGCGATGGCCCTCGCGGGTGTGGATAATGTGGTAGCCCTTGGCTCGCATGGCGGCCAGCACACGCTTGATCGGTTCGATCGGCGCCTGCACCAGCGACAGGTCGTAGCCCATATGGTCGACATAACCGCCCTTGCCGCAGAAATCGGTCTGCATGTCGATGATGATGAGGGCGGTGTTATCAGGCCTCAGAGCGCCGTTATAGGGCCACGGATACGGATCGGCGTCGATAAAATGCCCTTTGGTGTCGATCATCGCGTCCATCATTCTCTCTCCTATTCCGCGGCAGGTTTGAGGGGTTCGCCGTAGCGGCGCATCGGCTTGTCAAATCCGCAGGACGTGCCGTCCTTGACCTTTACCTCGTCTTCCCATGGCAGGCGGTATTTGCCGGCGACGAGGTCGTGCATGTAGGTATAGGGCGCATCCTGGGCGCCGCCGGCAACGGCGACATAGCCGCGATGGCCGAACTGGTAGATGTTATTCTCCACACCCCAGCCGAGCCGGGCTTCGCGCACCAGGTCAGGACGCACCTCGGCGGTGATGATCTCGTTCGGCCGGCCGGCGGTGCCGTGGGCGATGATCGTGCCGTCGAAATTGCAGATCATGCCTTCGCCCATCGAATCGAACGTGCCGTCCGAGCCGCACATGCAGACATTGGCGGTAACCATCAGGTTGCAGAAGGCGTTGGCCTGGTTGGTGAAGCGCCATGCGTCGCGGATCGGCGCCGTGTAGCCGGCCGTGCGGATCATGATTTCGGCGCCCTTATAGGCGCATTCGCGCGCCATCTCCGGGAACATGCCGTCATGGCAGATGATCAGCGCGAGCTTGGCGCCGCGGGGACCTTCGATAACGGGGATGCCAAGATCGCCGGGCTCCCAGGGCTCGACGGGGATCCAGGGATGCATCTTGCGGTAATAGAGCTTCAGCTCGCCCTGGTCGTCGATGATGATGCCGGAATTGTAAGGCATGCCGCCGGGGTTGAGCTCCATGATCGAAAAGCAGCCCCAGATCCTGTTGTCCCTGCAGGCCTGCTTGAAAGCCGCGACCTCCGGCCCGTCGAGCGTGCACATGATCTCCGGATTGATGTCCATGGAGAGGCCGTGCAGCGCGTATTCGGGAAAGACCACGAGGTCCATGCCCGGCTGGTTGCGCCGCGCCTTGGCCACCAGATCGACGATCACCTGCGTCTGTTTTGCCAAATCCGCTTTGGTGACGGTCATCGGCAACTGGAGCTGAACGAGGCCGATACCGACACCGTGTTCGGATTTGTTGAGACCGCCAAGTCCGTTCATCGGCAAGCTCCGTTATTTCGTGAGCGACAGCGCGCCCGGCGCACCGGCGAGCGAGCGGGTGGGCGAGGACGTGGCGATCAGGATGACGAGGGTGAGCACGTAAGGTGCGGCATAAAAAAGGTAGTAGCCTTGTGTGACGCCGACCGATTGCAGCGCCGGGCCGAGCGCGCCGGCACCGCCGAAAAGCAGGGCAGCGAGGAAGCAGCCGATCGGGTTCCAGCGGGCGAAGATGACGAGGGCCACGGCCATCAGGCCCTGGCCCGACGAAATGCCTTCGTTCCATGAGCCCGGATAGTAGAGCGAGAGATAGGCGCCGCCGATTGCGGCCAGCGAGCCGCCGGCGGCCGTCGCCAGCAGGCGAACCCGGTCCGGGTGAATGCCCATGGCCCGGGCCGCGTCGGTGCTGTCGCCGACAACACGTAGGATCAGGCCGATCCTTGTATTCTTGAAGGCCCAGAACAGGAAGAGGGCAAGGGCTGCGCCGATGAAGAACAGCACCTTTATATTGAGCGCCGCCTGGATCTGCGGAGTGCTCGACCAGCCGCCGAGCGCGATCGAGGGCAGTTTCGGCGCCACCGGCTGTATGAAGGATTTGCCGAGGAAGAACGCCATGCCGAGACCGAACTGCATCATGGCGATGCCGATGGCGATGTCGTTGACCTTGGGGAACTTGCAGATCCAGCCGTGGATGAGGCCGAAGATCGCGCCTGCCACCATTGCGGCCAGCACGCCGAGGGTCGGCGAGCCGGTCATGACAGCCACCGCATAGGCCGTCATGGCTCCGAAGACGAGCGTGCCTTCCAGGCCGAGATTGATGCGGCCGGAACGTTCGGTGATCGTCTCGCCGAGGCTGACGAAGATGAAGGGGGTGGAAACGCGGATGGCGCCTGCGAAGATCGCCAGCGGCACGCCCCAGATGCCGATGCCTGTCTCGTCCATCAGAGGCTCCTTTTCCAGAGGTCGGGATTGAAGATCTTGAAGCGGCCGTAGAAGGTCTCGCAGAACAGAATGACGATGAAGAGCGTGCCCTGCAGCACCAGAACTGTCGCATCCGGCAGGCCCATGCGCCGCTGGATGAGGCCGCCCGAGGCGTCGATGCCGCCGAGCAGGATCGCCACCGGAATGATCGCCAGCGGATTGTGTCTGGCGAGGAAGGCGACGAGGATGCCGGTATAACCGTAGCCGGCGGCAAGCGAGGCGTTGGCACTTCCCTGCACCGCCGCCACTTCGATCATGCCCGCCAGGCCGGCAAAGCTGCCGGCAAGCGCGGTAAATCCGGCGATCAGCTTTCCGACCGGCAGTCCCTGGATCTGGGCGGCGCGCACGTTGCCGCCGGCGATGCGGGCGGCAAAACCGTAGCTCGTCGCCTCGATCACGATCCAGGAGACCATGCAGGCGAGGATGCCGATGACCAGGCCCCAATGCACGTCCATGCCGGGAATATTGCCGAGCATGTATTCCGCCGGCAACGGCCTGGTCGACGGCTTGTTGAGGCTTGCCGGATCGCGCAGCAGCCCCTCGACGAACTGGTTCATCAGGGCAATGGCGATATAGGAGAGCAGCAGCGACGAGATGGTTTCGTTGACGCCGCGATAGTGGCGCAGAAAACCGGCAAGTCCGATCCAGATGCCGCCGACCACCATGGCGCCGATCGCCATCAGAATGAGGGTGAGGAAGACAGGCGCGGTGCCGGCGAGCGGCAGAGCCATGGCTGCGGCGGCAACGCCGCCCAGCACGACCGCTCCTTCCCCGCCGATGATGACGAGGCCGAGACGGGCGGGCAGGGCGACGCAGAGTGCCGTCAGGAGAAGGGGTGCGGCACGACTTAAGCTGTTTTGCACCGAAAACCAGCTGCCGAAGCCGCCGGTGTACATCAGTTGGAAGAGCGTCGCCGGCGACTTGCCGACCGCCAGGATGAAAAGGGAGAAGAGCGAAAGACCGATCAGGATGGCCGCGAGGCCGATGACAACAGGCTCGGCCCGCCGCGCGATCCATTCGAGGACGGGGCGCAGGGAAGCCGGTTTTTCCACGATGGCTATTGCGGGATCATTGGCCTCGATGGTCATGGCGCTTCTCCCTTTGCGGTTTACGCCGTGGACCCGACGACGCCCTCGACCAGATAATTCATGCTTTCGAGCTCGATCGCGTCTTCGGCGTAGCTCTTGTCGGCAGCCACGACGGTGTCGCCCTTGTTGTCCTTCAACGGTCCCTTGAAGACCGAGAAGCCGCCCTTCATCATGTCGGCCTGCGTGGCTTCGAAGGCCTTGCGGCCCTCCGCGGACACACCGGGGCCGAGCGCGCTCATCTTCACGAAGCCGTCCTTCAGGCCGCCACGCACGAAGTTGCCGAGCTTTTCGCCGGCCTGCGCCTTCTTGACGAAGTCGCTGTAGACGTTGCCCCAGGCCCATTCGGCACCGGTGAGGTATTTTTCGGGAGCAAGCGGGCTCTGATTGGCATGATAACCGCAGACGAAGGCGCCGCGGCCGGCAGCCGTCTCGACGACCACTTTGGGGCTGTCGACGTGGCAGGTGATGACGTCGGCGCCCTGGTCGACCAGCGCATTTGTAGCTTCGGCCTCCTTGACGGCGAGCGACCATTCGCCGGTGAAGATTACCTGGCAGGTGATACCAGGATCGACTGTGCGCGCGCCAAGCAGGAAGGCGTTGATATTCTGCAGAACCTGCGGGATCGGCTTGGCGGCGACGAAGCCGATCTTCTTGCTCTTCGTCGCATGGCCGGCGGCAATGCCGTTCAGATACTGGCCCTGGAAGATATAGCCGAAATAGGAGCCCGTGTTGGCCGGGTTCTTGCCTTCCTGCCAGAGGCCGCCGCAGTGGCGGAACTGGATGTCGGGATGTTTGGCGGCCACGGCCAACATGTGGGGGTCGAAGTAGCCGAAGGAGGTCGGAAAGAGCAGGGTCGCGCCATCCAGGTTGATCATGGATTCCATCGTCTTCTGGACGTCGACGGTCTCCGGCACGTTCTCTTCTTCGACCAGCGTCACGCCCGGTAGCGCCTTGATAACGGCTGCACCTTCCGCATGTGCCTGGTTATAGCCGTAGTCGTCCTTGGGGCCGACATAGATGAAGCCGACGGTCAGCGCGGTTTGGGCTGCGGCGGAGGAGCCGATCAGGCCCGGCATGGCGCCGGCGAGCGCACCGGCAGCAGAAGCCTGGAGGAAATTGCGGCGGTTCATGGAAAGGAGTTTGGTCATCGGAATGCTCCTTGCGGCGCTGGGCCGGTTGTGAACAGGTACAGAAAAGTGCATGCAATGCATGTGCCAGAAATTAATCTATTGTTTTTTATAGTTTATTCTTCACGACAAGATTCGCGTATTGCAAAGTGCATGCAGATTGATCGAATCTTTGCGCAAAAAGTAATCAATAGATATTTCTTGTTCATTGTGACTGCGTGGTTGGCATAAAATCGGATTGCCTGAGGTGCTCGTGCATCAGAAAGCGAAAATTTAACAATATCTTCGCCACTAGATTTGACTTATCGAGTCTCGAACCGCATCTGTATGCAGAATGTTGACGTGAGCAGATTCGTATCGTGAAGCAGACTAGGCGCAGAGAAGTGATCCGCAGCGGAACCACCGTCGAACAGATGGTGCGGGCGATTGCCGACATGATCGTCACAGGTGAAATGCTGCCGGGCGCGAAGTTGGACGAGGTATCGCTCGCGGTTCGTTTCGACGTTTCGCGCACGCCGGTGCGCGAGGCTCTGCGTGAGCTGGGCGCCATGGGATTGGTCGCGCGCGAGCCAAACCGCAGTGCCGTCGTTACCAATGTCACCGAAGCCTATCTGCATTCGATGTTCGAAGCGATGGCGGAACTGGAAGCGATCTGCGCCAGGCTCTCGGCCGAGCGTATGACGGTCGACGAGCGGCGCGCGCTGGAGCTGGAGCATCGGGGATCGATGAGGCTCGTGCATGCCGGCGCGGAAGAAGAATATTCGGCTCACAACACCGAATTCCACACCCGGCTTTATCGTGGCGCGCATAATGATCACGTCTTCGAGATGGTGATGCAGACACGGGCGCGGCTCGCGCCCTTTCGGCGGGCGCAGTTCCGCCTGCCCGGGCGTCTGGCAAAATCCTATGAGGAGCACGGCCGGATCGTCACCGCGATCATGCGCGCGGACGCCGCCGCCGCGGGGCAGGCGGCATATTCCCATGTGGAAATTGTCAGCGATGCCAGCGCGGTATTTGCAACGCCCGGGGAGTAAAGAGGGCGCGACGCTTGAAATCAGGCGCCGCTAGAACAGGATGATTTCAGGCCGGGTCGGCCTAAAGTCTTAATCCTGTTCTACATTATATAGTTAGAGCATGATGTCCGCAAACCGCTCACACTTTTCGGCATTATGCTCTAGGCCCCGCTGCGAAGGCGAGAAAATCACGGCCGGCAAACGCCGAAGTTATGTCCCGGTCTCTACTCCGCCGCTTCGATGAAGCGGTGGCGTTCGTAGAGGAACTTCAGCACGGCTTCACGGCATTTGAGATATGTCCGGTCGGAGGCGAGTTCGATGCGATGGCGGGGACGGGGCATGGTCACATCGAGCACTTCGCCGATGCGGGCCGCCGGGCCGTTGGTCATCATCACGATGCGATCGGACAGCAGCACCGCCTCATCGACATCATGGGTGATCATCACCATCGTGTTGCCAAGCCGGGCGTGGATTTCCATCACCGCGTCCTGCAGATGAGCGCGGGTCAGCGCATCGAGCGCGCCGAAGGGTTCGTCGAGCAGCAGGATCTTCGGCTCCATTGCAAGCGCGCGGGCGATGCCGACGCGCTGTTTCATGCCGCCTGAAATTTCCGAAGGCCGCTTATCCCTCGCATGCGCCATCTGCACGAGGTCGAGGTTGGCCATCACCCACTCATGCCGCTCGGCCTTGGTCTTCGTTCGGCTGAAGAGTTTGGAGACGGCGAGATTGACGTTCTCGTAGACCGTTAGCCAGGGCAGCAGCGAGTGGTTCTGGAAGACGACGGCGCGCTCCGGACCGGGTCCGTTGACCTCACGGTTTTCAAGCAGCACGGCGCCTGCCGAAACCGGGGTCAGGCCGGCGATGAGGTTGAGCAGGGTGGACTTGCCGCAGCCCGAATGGCCGATGATCGAGACGAATTCACCTGCGGAAATCGTCAGGTTGATGTCCTTCAGGACCTCGGCGCGTACGCCGCCCCGATCGAAATGTTTGTCGATATGATCAAGCTTCAGATAGGCGTTCATAAGTGCGTTCCTCAGTTGGCCATGGCGCCGCGGGTGATGAGTTTGCCGAGTGCTGCCACCAGCTTGTCGAGGGCGAAGCCGACGATGCCGATATAGGCGAGCGCGACGATGATGTCCGGAAGGCGCGACGAGTTCCATGCGTCCCAGATGAAGAAGCCGATGCCGACGCCGCCCGTCAGCATTTCGGCCGCGACGATGGCGAGCCAGGAGAGGCCAACGCCGATCCTGAGGCCTGTGAAGATGTAAGGCGCTGCCGAAGGCAGCATGATCTTCCAGAAAAACTCGAACTGGTTGAGCCGCAGCACCTCGGCGACATTGCGGTAATCCTGCGGGATATTGCGGACGCCGACGGCGGTGTTGATGATCACCGGCCAGATCGACGTGATGAAGATCACGAAGATCGCCGAGGGGTTGGAATCCTGGAAGGCTGCGAGCGACAGCGGCAGCCAGGCGAGCGGCGGAACCGTACGCAGCACCTGGAAGATCGGATCGAGGCCACGCATCGCCCAGACCGACTGGCCGATGATCGCACCGACGACGACGCCGGTGACCGCTGCAAGACCAAAGCCATAGAGAACGCGCTGCAGCGAAACGAGCACGCGCCAGCCGAGCCCGATATCCTGGGAACCGTAGTTGAAAAACGGATAGGCGATCAGGTCATAGCTATCCTGCCAGACCCGGTGCGGCGAGGGCAAAGACGCATCCGCCGACGAACAGAGCACCTGCCAGACGAGCAGGATGAGTGCCAGCACGACGAGTGGCGGAACGACGTTGCGAAGTGCGGTCAGTGCCGCTCGACGAAAATCGATCCGCGATCCGTGCTTGCCGGAAAATGGCAGAACCTTTGCCGCCAGCTTGGCAGAGGCGGCCGTGGAGGGATTTTCTTTATTTGCCAGGGCGAACATCAACGCGCTCCTCACGGGAATGAAAGGCCGGCGCGCCCGTTGCGCGCCGGAGCGGGTCAGGAGACAGCCTTGATCGAAAGGCTGTCGAGATAGGCCGAGGGATTTTCAGGGTCGAAGACCTTGCCGTCGAAGAAAGTCTCCTTGCCGCGAGAAGACGATGCGGGGATATCGGCCGCCGCGACGCCGAGATCCTTGGCGGCCTCGCGCCAGATGTCTTCGCGGTTCACCTGGTTGACCAGCGCCTTGATGTCGGTGCTCGCCGGCAGATTTCCCCAACGGATGTTTTCCGTCATGAACCATGTGTCGTGGCTCTTGAACGGGTAGGAGGCGCCGTCCTTCCAGAATTTCATATAGAGGTCGGTGGCCTTGACCTCGCGGCCGTTGCCATAATTGATGTCGCCCTTGAGGCGGCCGAGCACGTCCTTCGTCGGAACGTTGAACCATTGGCGCTTGCCGAGAATGTCAGCCATCTCCGCCTTGTTGTCCATGCTTTCGCACCATTGCTGAGCCTCCATGACAGCCATCAGCAGGGCCTTGGCAGCATTGGGATTCTTTTCGATCCAGTCGGCGCGCAGTCCGAGCGCTTTTTCAGGATGACCCTTCCAGAGCTCGCCGGTGGTGGCTGCGGTAAAGCCGATGCCCTGGTTGACGAGCTGCTCATTCCACGGTTCGCCCACACAGAAGACGTCCATGTTGCCGACCTTCATGTTGGCAACCATCTGCGGCGGCGGCACGACGATGGTCGAAACGTCCTTGTTCGGATCAATGCCGCCGGCGGCAAGCCAGTAACGGATCCAGAGGTCATGGGTGCCGCCCGGGAAGGTCATGGCGGCCTTGATCTCCTTGCCCTCCGCCTTCTTTTTCTCGAATGCGGCCTTCAGCTTGGAGGAATCGAGCTGCACGCCGGTTTCGGCATATTCCTTGGCGACGGAAATACCCTGGCTGTCGAGGTTGAGGCGGGCGAGGATCGCCATCGGCACCGGTTTATTGTTCTGCGTCACCTTGCCGGTATGCATGAGATAGGGGAGCGGCGACAGGATATGCGCTCCGTCTATGCCGTTTGCGGCGCCGCCCAGCACGAGATTGTCGCGGGTCGCACCCCAGGAGGCCTGTTTGGCCACATCCGTTTCCGGAAGGCCATGCTTGTCGAAAAAGCCCTTTTCCTTGGCGATGATCAGCGGCGCGGAATCCGTGAGCGCGATAAAGCCGAGCTTGACGCCTGTCACTTCAGGGCCTGCTCCGGCTGCGAAGGCGCCGGACGGAAAGGCCGTCTTGACAGCGCCGATGAGGGCAGCCGCTGCGGTCGTCTTGAGCATGCTGCGGCGGGTCATGCCGGTTGTAAAAATCCCAGTCTGCAAATTCTTTGTCATGCGCAGGTTCCCTCTGCTGGCTGAATTTGGACACAAAAAAACGCCGCCGGAAATTGCGTCCAGGGGATAGGAGAATCCCGGAGCAAAAACCTTGCGACGTCGGTGTCTATTGTAGGCGCTTATGCCGCGCCTATCCGCGCCGGTCGCCATTGACCGATGCGTCTCAGAACCTGCAAGCAGCGTGCCAATTTCGAGAGGAGATGGTAACGGCATGAAGCAAAAGGAGAAATGCGAAGAATTGACGAATGCCTATTTCTTGGGCCTTATTATTTTCTGCTTCCGTTTTGTGCGATTGCTAACGTAATCGCAGCCATGGGAGCGCTCTATTTGTGCAGTGCACGCAACATGGAAGTCGCGATCACGCAGACCGCAGAGCAGATTCTGCGCGTCTTATTCGCCGGTATTGCCACCGGGAAAGCTCAGGAGGGGAAGGTCAACGCGTGGCGATTGCCTCGCCATCCCCTCATATCATTGCAGCAAAGAGACGAGGCCGTAGAACACCGCGGATATCGCTGCAGCCGCCGGCATCGTGACGATCCAGGCTATCACGATGTTGCCGGCCAATCCCCAGCGCACGGCTGAGACACGACGAGCCGCGCCCACTCCAACGATTGCTCCGGTGATGGTATGCGTCGTCGAAACGGGAATACCGAGCCACGTCGCTCCGAAGAGTGTCAACGCTCCGCCCGTCTCTGCGCAGAAACCTTGCATGGGGTTGAGCCGGGTGATCTTCGACCCCATGGTATGAACGATCCGCCATCCGCCAAAGAGCGTACCGAGAGCCATTGCCGACTGGCAGGAAATGACTACCCAGAAAGGCACGTAGAATGTCGGGCCGAGATATCCCTGGCTAAACAAGAGCACCGCGATGATGCCCATCGTCTTCTGCGCATCGTTCCCGCCATGGCCAAGCGAATAGAGCGAAGCCGACACGAACTGCATGACGCGAAATGTCCGATCCACCGCAAACGGCGTTTGCCGGACGAATAGCCAGGAGACGGCGAGCACCAGCACCAGGGCAAGCAGGAAGCCGATGCCTGGCGAAAGGAAAATAGCACCGACCGTTTTTAGAAGGCCGTTCCAGACGATCGAGCTGAAGCCAACCTTTGCCAGACCGGCCCCCACCAGCCCACCGACAAGCGCATGCGACGAGCTGGATGGAATCCCGAAAATCCAGGTAAGGATATTCCAAATGATCGCGCCCATCAGGGCGGCGAAGATCACTTGAGGCGAAACGATCGCAGGATCGATGATGCCGGTTCCCAATGTTTCGGCCACATGCAGACCGAAGAACAGAAATGCGATGAAATTGAAGAACGCCGCCCAGGCGACCGCATATTGCGGCCGCAGGACGCGGGTCGAGACGATCGTGGCGATCGAATTGGCCGCGTCATGCAGACCATTGAGAAAATCGAAGAACAGGGCGACGACGACCAGGCCGACCAGCAGCGGCAGAGCGAGGGAGGCATCCATCAGACGTTCTCGATGAGAATGCCGCTGATTTCGTTGGCGACATCCTCGAAGCGGTCGACAACTTTCTCCAGCTCTCCGTAGATTTCGCTTCCGATCATGTAGGCCATTGCATTGCCGCCGGCGCCATGACGCACAAACAGATCCTTCAAACCCTGGTCATGGAGTTCATCGGAACGTTCCTCCACTCGGGTGACCTCCTCCGCGATAGTCGCCAGACGCTGCGCATTGGCTCCCAATCGGTCGAGGAGGGGTATTGCTTCCGCAACAAGGTTTGCCGCCTTGACGATTTCACTGCCCATCTGCTGCATGAGCGGATCGAAGCTCGTTTGCTCGAACAAGCGGATCGTCTTGACTGTCTTGTGCATCATGTCGATCGCATCATCCATCGACTGAATGAGGTCCTTGATGTCACCCCGGTCGAAGGGCGTGATGAAGCTTCGTCGAACGGCAAGAAGAACGTCACGCGTGACGTCGTCGGCCTCGTTTTCCAAGGTGACGATTCGTTCACAGTTTTTTTTAACGTCATTGCCCTTCAGGAGTTGATCGAGGGCGTGCGCCGCGGCAACCACGGTCTTCGAGTGTTTGGAAAACATTTCAAAGAATCTGTCTTCCCGCGGCATCAGCTTGCGAAAAATGCTCATCATGCCTGCGAACCTTCCTCGTGCGGCCGATTGTCATAAATGTGTCATAAACACGCTCAGGCAATTGAAGCAACAAGCAAATTCGGTAACTCAATCGACATGACCCCCAGCAAAAAAGGCAGGAAGCCTCGACCGGACAAGTCCCAGCCACTGCTGCGGCAGCTCGCTGCTGTTCCTGAAGCGCTGTTCGCCGGTGCATTCCGTCAACAATACGGCGCTATTTGCTTCCGCCACGGCAATGCTGGATCCGAGGTCGAAATCCTGGTGATCACATCGCGCGAGAGCGCACGCTGGGTCATCCCGAAAGGTTGGCCGATGAAAGGGAAAAAGCCTTTCGAAGCAGCAGCAATCGAGGCCTGGGAGGAGGCAGGCGTGCGCGGGGTGGTGAAGAAGAAGCCGGTCGGCCGCTATACCTATCTGAAAGAACTCGACAATGGCGACGTGGCGCCCTGTATCGTCGACATGTTTCAGATTGAAGTCACGGAAATCAGCAGCGATTTCAAGGAGCGGGGTCTGCGTATTCTCGAATGGGTCAGCCCGGATGAAGCGGCAAGACGCGTTCGCGAGATCGAACTCAAGTCGCTGCTCGTCCAATTTGAGGCGCACGGCCGCAAGAAACGCGATCGTGGCTGACCACGGGTTTCTTCGCCGACGCGTTACAGCGCCGCGCGTCTTTATCGCTCGAATGGTTCGCCAAGCGAAGCCACGCCGTTCAGTTTCAGCAGGCGGCGGTCGGCGGAGATGATGCCGAGCACGATGATCGTGACGAGATATGGCAGGCTCGAGAGCAGTTGCGAGGGAACGTCCAGTCCGGTTGCCTGGGCTGCAAGGCCCATCAGCGAGACCGCGCCGAAGAGGCAGGCGCCGAGGAAGATACGACCGGTGAGCCAAGTCCCGAAGACGACGAGGGCGATGGCGATCCAGCCGCGCCCGGCGATCATTCCATCGGCCCAAAGTGGTGTATAGACTACCGACGCATAGGCGCCGGCGAAGCCGGCCATCGCACCGCCGAAGGCGATGGCGAGGACGCGGACTGAGATTACCGAATAGCCGATGGCGTGAGCGGCCTTCGGGTTCTCGCCGACGGCGCGGACGATGAGGCCAAGCTTGGTGTAGGCAAATATCGCCCACAAAGCGAGGGTCGCGGCGAGTGAAATCCACACGACGATGTCCTGGACGAAAAGGCCACCGACAACCGGCAATTCCGAAAGCCCCGGAAAGGCGAGCTTCGGAAGTCCCCTGACCGTGAGGCTTTCATAGGTCTTGCCGAAAAGCGCGGAAAGGCCCTGGCCGAGAATGCCGATAGCAAGGCCCGCTGCCACCTGGTTTGCCCGGAATCCCAGCGTGACGAAGGCGAAGAGCAGCGAAAGGACAGCGCTGCCGAGCCCGGCGACGACGAAACCCAGGAGATGTCCGCCGCCCTGGTAGACGATAATGAAGGCGAGCACGGCACCGAAGGCCATCAATCCCTCGACCCCGAGGTTGAGGACGCCGGCGCGCTCGGCCACCAACTCGCCGAGGGCTGCGAGAAGAAACGGTGTCGCAGCCGCAAGCATGCCGGCAAGAATGAACTCGATGGCGTTCATGACGGGCTCCGGTGGGCGGCGCGGCGCCATTCAAGGCGATAGCGCACGAAGGCGACGGCGATCAGATAGGCGAGCAGCAGGCTGCCCTGGAAGACACGGACGGCGGCGATCGGCAGGTTGGCCGAGACCATGGCATTGTCGCCGCCGATATAGATGACCGCCATGACCAGCCCCGAGATCACGATGCCGATCGGATGCAGGCCGCCGAGATAGGCGACGATGATGGCCGCATAGCCATAACCGCTCGCGACCGAACGCTGCAGTTGACCGAGCGGACCGGCGACTTCGGCAGCCCCCGCAAGGCCGGCTGCAAAGCCGCCGATCAGTAGCGAAAGCCAGATCGCCCAACCTTCCCTGAAGCCGGCATAGCCGGCAGCCCGCGGTGCCAGACCACCGACCTGCAGCTTGTAGCCGATGAAGCTCTTCTGCATGAAGATCCAGGCCGCAACAGACAAAGCCAGCGTAATCAGGAACGAGACATTGACGCGGGTGCCGGCAATCAGGGTCGGCACCATCGCATCATACTGAAACATCACCGACTGGGGGAAGTTGAAGCCGTTCGGATCCTTCCAGGGGCCGAGCAGCAGATAGTTCAGCAGCTGCGCCGCAACGAGGCTCAGCATCAGCGAAACGAGGATCTCGTTGGCGTTGAGGCGCACACGCCAGAAAGCGGTGAGAGAAGCCCAGAATGCGCCGCCGATGGCGCCGAGCAGCAGCATTGCCGGCCAGATCCACTGGCCCGTCGCTTGCGGAAACCAGACCGGAATGGCAGAGGCGAAGATCGCACCGAGAATGAACTGGCCTTCGGCGCCGATGTTGAAGACCTTGGCGCGGAAGCCGATCGCCAGCCCCTGTGCGATCAGAAGGAGCGGTCCTGCCTTTAAAAGCACCTCCGAAAATGACGCCCAGGAGAGGAAGGGCTCGAAAAGCATCGCATAAACGACCGCGACAGGGTCGCGGCCCATCAAGATGTAAAGGCCGAGGTTGAGCGCGATCGCTATGACAAGTGCCATGACGGGCGCGAGCAAGGTCGCGGCAAACGAGGCGCGCTCCCGGCGGATCAGGGTCGGAACGAAAGCAAGGGACCAAGCGCTCATCACTGGACTTTCTCGGGGGAGGGCGCCCCGATCATGTATCGGCCGATCTCCTCGGGCTTCGTGTCGCGTGTCGCGAGCGGCGGGCTGAGCCGGCCGTGATGCAGCACCTGTATGGAATCGCAGAGCTCGAACAGTTCTTCCAGTTCCTCGGAAATGACGAGGATCGCCATGCCCTGATTGCGCAATGCGACCAGACGGCTGCGGATGGCGGATGCTGCGCCGATATCGACGCCCCAGGTCGGCTGCGCCACGAAAAGCAATTTCGGAGACAGCATGATTTCGCGGCCAACGATGAACTTCTGCAGATTGCCGCCGGACAGGGTGCCGGCTTCCGCATCCGGGCCGGGTGTGCGCACATCATACTGACGGATGCAATCCTTGGTGAACGCCAAAGCCCGCGCCCTGTCGACGAGACCGTGCCGCAAGAGCTTGAGCGGGTGGGCCGTCAGCAGGCTGTTGAGGGCGAGCGACATTTCGGGAACCGCGCCGCGTCCGAGCCGGTCTTCCGGAATGAAGGCAAATCCGAGTGTCCGCCGCGCGGCGGCATCGAGCCTGCCAACATCCATCCCCATCATGTAGATCCGGTCGCGTTGGTCGCGCCCCAGCACCGTTTCGCCCGAAATCAACGTGGCAAGCTCGCTTTGGCCGTTGCCCGAAATACCGGCGATCCCGAGGATTTCGCCGGAACGCACTTCGAGGCTGATGCCGGAGAGCGGCACGGCAAAGGGGTCGTCGGGCTGGTAGTCCAAACCGATGATCTCCAGCCGTTTTTCGCCGCCAGACAATGGCAGCGCCGAGATGGGAGCGGGCATATCGCGGCCGATCATCATGCGGGCAAGGTCATGGGCATCGTGGTCACGCGGGTCGACATTCCCGGTCACGCGTCCGCCGCGCAGGATGGTCGCCCGGTCACAGATCGCCCGGATTTCCTCGAGCTTGTGGGAGATCAACAGGATGGAAACGCCGCCGTCGCGCAGCCGACGCAACGTGTCGAAGAGCTTCACCACCAGTTGCGGCGGCAGGACGGAGGTTGGCTCGTCGAGGATCAGCAGCTTCGGATAGGTCATCAGGCTTCGGATGATCTCTACCCGTTGCCGCTCGCCGACGGACAGCGCATGCACATGGGCGAGCGGGTCGACCTCAAGGCCGAATTCCCGTCCAAGCGTCCGAATGCGGTCCTTGAGCTCAGCCTTGCGACCCGGCACAACCAGCCGAATATTCTCCAGGACGGTCAGGGTCTCGAACAGCGAAAAGTGCTGGAAGACCATGCCGATGCCGTGGCGCCTTGCCTCGGCAGGGGAGGCAAGGCGCAAGGGTTCTCCTTCCCAGACGACGTCTCCGTCGTCCGGTTGCTCGACGCCGTAGATCAGCTTCATCAGCGTCGATTTTCCCGCCCCGTTTTCTCCGAGGATCGCATGGATCGATTGCCGCGCCACGTCCAGATCAATCGCCTGATTGGCATGGATCTGGCCGTAGCTCTTCGAAATGCCGCGCAGCGACAGAAGCGGGGTCGTCATGACTTATTTCGGCAGCGGCGTGGACACGCCCCTGACGTGCCAATTCATGGCGATGATCTCGGCGTCGGCCATGGTTGCGCCGGATGCGACACCTTCACTGTCGTCGGCCTTGATGATCGGCCCGGTGAAAGGCGAGAAGCTGCCGTCGGCGATCTTTGCCTCGATCTCCTTGATCTTGGTCATCACGTCAGCCGGAACATCCGGGCTCCAGTCCACCACTTCGACGACCTTGTCGGCGACGCCGAGGAACGCGTTGGCGCCCTTGAACGTCCCGGCGAGGTGGGCGTCGACCGATGCCTTGAAGAACGGCGACCAGTCCGTCGAGATGCAGCCGAGATAAGTCTTCGGCGCATATTTCTTCATCGAGGAATTGAGGTTGAAGGCGTAGACGCCGGCTTCCTCGCAGGCCGAGATGACGGACGGCGTGTCCTGGGCGTTGGAGAAGATCACGTCGCATTTCTGCGCGATCAGCGCCTTGGCGGCCTCCTGCTCCTTGGCCGGGTCGAACCAGGAGTTCACCCAGACGACCGAGACCTCGATATCGGGCTTGACGGCCTGGGCACCGAGAGTGAAGGCGTTGATCGAGGTGATCAGTTCGGGAATGGCGAAGGCGGAGACGGAGCCGAGCTTGCCGGTCTTGGAAAGTGCCGCGGCAGCCATGCCGAGCAGATAGGTACCCTGGAAATATTTGGCGGCGAACGGCGAGAAGTTCGGAGCAACCTGGAAGCCAGAGGCGTGCAGAACCGTGACGCTCGGATCGCGGCGGGCGATCTGCAAGGCACCGTTCTGATAACCGAAAGAGCCGGCGACCAGGAACTTGTTTCCGTCGGCGACCGTCTTGTTCATGATGCGGTCGGCGTCCGGACCTTCCGCGATATTCTCGAGCACGGTGATCTTGACCTTGTCGCCGTAAGCGGCCTTGATCGGCTCGAGACCGGCGGCAAGTGCATGCCCCCAGCCGACGTCGCCGATCGGCGACGGGACGACGAGCGTGATGCCGAGCGGTTCGTCGGCGGCCAAAGCAAGGCGGCTGCCGAGTACGCCGGCAAGGCCGGTGGCGGCAGCGGCCGTCATCAGGTTTCTGCGGGTCAGTTTGGTCATGTTCTCAGTTCCCTCTTTTGGTTTTTTTAAAATTCTACGGCGGATAGTGCGGCCTCGGCATCGGCTGACAGCTTGGCCTCGTCGAGACCGGGGAATTCGCCCTTCTGCCAGACGATGCGGCCATTGATCATGGTCATGTCGGTCGCCATGCCGATGCCGACGCGGGCAATCAGGCTCAGCGGATCGTGCCGCGTGCCGACATAATCCATGCGCCGCGTGTCGATCGCAAACAGGTCGGCGGCCATGCCGGGCGCCAGCCGGCCGATATCGCGCCGGCCGAGCAGGCTGGCCCCCCCAGACGTACCGTAGCCGAGGAAATCGAGCGGCGGCGGCACGGAATGGGCGCGGCCGGAGGCGACGAGGCACTGCAGCATGTAGGCGGAGTGCAGGCAGTGCATCAGGTTGGAATTGTCGTTGGAGGCAGCGCCGTCGCAGCCGAGGCCGATGCGCAGGCCGAAGGCGGCCATGGCGGGAATGTCGGTTACCTCAGCGCCGACCAGATAGACCGGTTCCGGGCAATGCGCGACGCCGGTGCCGCTGGCGGCCATCTTCCTGAGTTCGTCGTGGGTGAGTTCCCAGCAATGGGCATAGAAGGCGTCGGGCCCGGCAAAGCCAAGTTCTTCCAGATAGTCGACCGTACGCATGCCATGGCGAGCCTGAATGACCGGGCTCTCGCCTTCGCCGACATGAGTATGCATCATGACGCCGCAATCGCGCGCCAATGCCACCGATTCCACGAAGGTCTCGCGATAGCAATTGACCGGCTGGCAGGGCGCGACCACCACCTGACGCATGCTGAAGGGGCTGGTATCGTGGTAGGTCTCGATCAGCCGGGCGCAGTCGGCGATGAACTCGTCGGTCGTTTCCAGCATCTCGTCGGGGATGGTCGAGCCTTCCGACTTCGGCAGGGTGTTGCCGCCGCGGCCGGCATGGAAACGCATGCCGAGCAGCTCAGCCGCTTCGAACTGGCGGTCGATCAACCGCTTCCCGGCATGCCGGGGGAAATTGTACTGGTGGTCAAAGGCCGTGGTGCAGCCATGCTTGATCATCTCGGCCATCGCCGTGACGGAGGAGTGGTAAAAGCACGCCTCGTTGAGCTGCGAAAAGATCGGGTAGATGCGGTCCAGCCACTCGATCACCGAAAGCTTCGTCCAGTCGAGATCAGCGCGGTTGCGCACGAAGCACTGGAAGAAGTGATGATGGGTGTTGACGAGACCCGGATAGACGAAACAGCCGGCAGCATCCTGCACGGTCGTGCCGGCAGGCAATGCGTCCGCCGCCAGATTTTCGCCGATCGCCAGGATCGCCGGACCGCTGGTCAGGAGATCGACATTGCGATGAACGACCGGCCCCTTGCCCTCGTCGGCAATCACGGCTGCGCAGTTCTTCAGGAGATATCCAGCCATCTCACGCCTCGCCCGGTTCAATTTGAGGTTCGGGCTTCAACTCGTGCAGCCGGTGAATACCTGGCATCTCGATAAACTTGTCGAGGGCGCGCAGCGCCCGGGACCAGAGCCGGATCGCCGGATAAGCATCCAGCGTGACACCGCCATCGGGCGCCAGCGCCACATAGGGAAAGCAGGCGATGTCGGCAATTGTCGGCCGGTCGGCGGCGAGAAAACGCATGCCGCGAAGGCCCTGCTCGACAAGCCCGGCTTCAAGCTCGCGAAGGGCGGCGATGCCCTGGGCCTGCAGAGCGCCAATATCGCCCGGCCGCAACAGCATTTCATGGAGCCGTGCACCGCCGAGGCTTGCCGTCAGCCGGCCGGAGAACGACAGCCATTGCTGCACCCGCGCCGCTTCCTCGGCCTTACCGCTGCCGAGCCATTCGGGTGATGCGTTGGCGGCGAGATAGACGAGGATCGCCGACGATTCCGTCAGGATCAGATCGCCATCCTCCAGGATCGGAATGGAGCCTGCCGGGTTGAGCGCAAGCAGCTCGGGGCCGCGATGCTCGGCGCCGGGATGGAAATCCACCGGGCGCAGGTCAAGCTTCACGCCGGTCAGCGCCGCCATCAGGCGCACCTTGTAGCAACTGGGCGAGAGAATGTAGTCGTAGAGCTTCATTGCGCCACCAGCTGTGCGCCGTAGGTATAGTTGTGACGCTTCAGCCAGCGCCGGTAAGCGATCGATGTCAGATCGGCCCGCGTTGGAATTTCCATGCCGGGGTCGAGGGGCAGCAGCCGCGGGATCTGGTTTTCGAGGATCGAACGGTCCTGCAGAAAGATCGTCTGCTGGAAATGAATGAGGTCGGTCATCGCGGTCTCGTCATCGAAGAGCGCCATCCACGGCCAGACGTCGCACAGGTCCTCGGCCAGCGGCTGCACGAAGAGCGTGATGACATCCCATTCGCTCGGGCGCGGCGGGCAGGTCTTGTAAAGCACGGAGCAGGTCGGCGCCGGCACGCGGTACATGTATTCCGTCGTGATCCCGCCGCTTGCCGACTTGGCGGCCTGCGGCTGGTAGAATTTCACCTGCGTTGCCCAGACCTCGTCTTCTTCCTCGCGGATCTCGACCTTGTAGTTCTGGACCTCCGTGTGCGGCTCTGCGCCGAGAATGTCGGTGTGGACGAAGGGGAAATGAGCGATGTCGAGGAAGTTCTCGACGGCACGGAGCGGCGAGCAGCGCACCCGCACCACGCCGACATCGACGAAGCGTCGGCCGGGCTGATCGGCCTCGGGAATGGGGAAAAGTTCCTTCTTCGGCTCGCCGAGGGAGGACCAGATATGACCGTAACGCGCACGCACCGGCAGAACACGGCCATCGCCGCCCGTCACCTGCGCATTGCCATCGGCATCGCGCGCTACGTCGATCGGCTCGCCCATCAGCGCCGTCTTGCGTCCGGCGCTGTCGAGCTGGCTGAGCAGCCCGACCGGATACCATTCGTCGATCATCGCCTGCGTGGTCATTGCGCGATCTCCCTCTGAAGACCCTCGGCCCGGCGGCGCAAGCTCTCGGCGGCGCGTGAGGCGCCGATGCCCGCCGCGGGGCCGGTGTCACCCTTCAGCAGCACATGGATCAACGTCTGTCCGTCTTCTTGGGCGGATAACAGCAGACAGACTGCCCCGGTGGATGCGTCGATCTCGACAAGACCGTCAGGAGCCGCCTTGGCGCCAGCAGCCGCCTCGATCGCGGCGATGCCGGCGAACGCCGTCAGCGAGCGCAACGGGATGAGGCCCTCGAGCTTCGGCGGCTTCGATGCCGGCGTGCTCACGGCCACCCAGATCACGCTGTCTGCTTCCTCGACATCGTGGGTGGCGACGCGGATGGTTTCCGGTGGCGTCAGCCCCGGATGGGCCGGGATGCGGAGACAGTTTCCGGCCTGGCCATAGCTCCAGCCGTGATAAATACAAGAAAGCGCCTCGCCACGCACGAAGCCGTGAGACAAGCGCATGCCACGGTGCGGACAGCGATCCGCCGATGCCGATATGCGCCCCGAAGCGCTGCGCCACAGGGCAATCGATCCGGCTGCCGTCCAAGCCGGCATGACGGTTCCGGCCGGCAGATCCCGGGAAAGGGCGACTGGCGTCCAAAAGCCGGTCGTAGCGGATGGCATGACTAGAGTTCCCAAACAAAATCATATGCTTGCCGAGCACGTCCCACCTCCGCATCGAGGCAATTCCGCTCAACCTTATCAGGTTTGCATAATTATTTCGCATTGGCAACATTGAGTAAATAATATGCACGGATGAAATACGCGAGAGCCCGGACTAGGTCCTTTCGCCGCTGATCGCCGTTCGATCTATCCTCTCGACCCACACGTCGATGGGCCCGAGAGAGCATCCCATCTCCATCATGTCGATCAGTTCCTCCGGCCCAGCGACCTCAAGTTCGATCCGCATGGAACTCATATGAGATATGGTGTGCGAGAGCCCAAGCTTGGCGGCATGACGCTGGATCCAGGGGACAAAGGAGGCGACCTCGAGATCACCGACAATCGTCATCCGTTCTAGAAGGTAACTTATATCTTGTCCCATGCTCGCCCTTGTTTTCCTACACCATAGCGCTTGAACGAACTTCGGGAAGGGGTCGCCGTCAAGGCGAGAATATGGCGTCGGGGTTTCTTTTGCAAAGCCGTGCGGCGGCATACCAATTCCCCGGCACCGCAAGGCTGCTTCGGAGCAACTTAGGCTCCGTGATGGCGCAGCCTAGACGGGCGAGCGACCGTCCGTAAGCATTGCGACAAAGGCCGTGACTTTGGGTGTGCGGAATCGAGCTGCCGGATAGACGACATAGATTCCTCCGGCCGGCAGGCTCCAGTCCGGCAATAATCTTATCAGTCGGCCAGCGTCTATATGCTCTCCAGCCAGAAAATCCGGAAGCACGGACATGCCTGCCCCAGCAAGCGTGGCCGCGAGAACCGCAGGCGTCGAATTGCTCATGAGGCTCTGTTGCATCCGCACAGTCCGCCGGTCGAAATCGCCCTGGATAAACCTCCAGACCACCGGCTCCTTGAGGGCCAGGTTGGCGATAAACGGCTGGCCCGCCGCATCCTCTGGGCTATTCAAACTGAGCGTGGCGGAGAAGCTGGGGGACGCAACAAGAAACTGCCGGAACGAACCGATCCGCCTCGCTTGATGACTAGAGTCATCGAGCCAACCAACGCGGATCGACAGATCGATCTGATTGGCGAGCAAATCCATCTTCGTATCGGCGAGCAGAAGCTCCACCCTGCAAGCGGGGTACTTCCGGATAAAGGCCGCAGCAATCGGAGCGATCGTGCTCGCACCATAATCATTGGGCGCAGCAATGCGTAGCATGCCGGTCGGCTCGGCATTTGCGCGGGTGATTTCACCGACCGCGTCCCCGGCTTCGCGGAAGATCATGACGCAGCGCGCGTAGAGAAGCTTGCCGGCCTCAGTCGGCTCGACGCGTCGCGTTGTTCGGAGGAGCAAGCTGGTTTTTAACTCAGCTTCCAGCCGCGCAACCTGCTGGCTGACGACCGTCTTTGTGATCGCGAGGCGCTCGGCAGCTTTGGTGAACGAGCCGGTATCGACGACCGCTGCGAAATAGGCCAACCGATTGAGGTTGACAGCCTCCATAACCCTCTTCCCCTTGATTGTAAGTTTTTGACATACATTCTGTCACATTTAACAATATTTATCGCTCAATAGAAGTGCGTTATCTGTTGCCCATCGTTTCAAGGATGGTCCGATATGCATCTTACCTATCTCTACGATCCGCTTTGCGGCTGGTGTTACGGTGCGGCACCCGCGCTCGACAAAATGGCCAAGCTCGACAATCTCACCGTCGAGCTTGCGCCGAGCGGACTCTTCGCGGGCGAAGGCGCGCGTCCGCTGGATGAACGTTTCGCAGCCTATGCCTGGCACAATGACCAGCGGATCAACCGGCTCACGGGGCAGGTCTTCAGCCAGCTCTATCGCGATCAGGTTCTCGGGGGCGCAGACGGTATGTTCGACTCCGCCCCTGCGACGCTTGGGATCATAGCCGTCGGGGTGACGCAACTCGACAGGGAAGGCGATGCCCTGAAGGCACTTCAAAGCGCTCGCTATGTTGACGGCCGCAACACCTCGGAGATTGCTGTCGTGGCCGACGTTCTCGATCAGGCCGGGTTTTCCGATGCCGCCGCTCGTGTCCGGACTCCGCACGAGGCTCTGCTCGACGCCTACCGCAACAGGATCGGGAAGTCCCGCCAACTCATGGATGCATTCCGGATGGATGGTGTCCCGGCGCTATTGGTCAGCGACGGCGACAAGCGCCGCGTGCTGCGCAGCGATGCCTTGTTCTCCAGCTTTGACCGACTTGCTGCCGAGCTTCAGGCGGCGTGATCGTTCATTTTCAGCAGACCGTTCCATGAACCTACCGACAAACCCCGCCGCAGGGGCAATACTCGCAGCAGAAATCGAAACTGGCTATCATCGGAGACAACCATGTATTCAAGGAGAGAAATCATGAAAACCACCCTCGCAGCCGGCGCCGTTGCCGTTTTTGCGCCTGCCGGTCTCGGCAACGCAGCCGGATCAAAGCTGGCCTGGAAGCACTTCCCCGCCGGTCAGAATGGCTTCTTTCGCGCTCCGGTGCTGCTGACCGGCCCCAGCGAAGCGTTGCTGATCGACGGCGGCTTCAGCTATCCCGACGGTCGTGCGCTGGCGGAAGCCATCAAGGCCACGGGCAAGACGCTGACCGCGATTTATGTCAGCCAGTCCGATCCGGACTATTACTTCAGCCTCAAGCCGGTCCTCGAAGCCTTTCCCGGCACAAAAGTACTGGCCGCCTCCGACACGATTGCAGCGATCAAGGGCAGCGTCGAGAAAAAGCTTGCCGTTTGGGGGCCGCAGCTCAAGGAGAACGGCCCGCAGACCCTTGCAGACATCGTCATACCCGAAGCCTTCGACGCTTCGAGCCTCACAGTCGATAGTGAGAGCGTCGAGATTGTCGCGGCCGAGGCAGGGTTAAGCAATCGCCGGTACCTGTTCGTGCCGTCGTTGAATGCTGTTTTCGGGGGCGTCATGATCTTCTCGGGCGTTCATGTGTGGACGGCCGACACCCAGGCATCGGAGCAGCGTGCCGCTTGGGTGGCCACCCTCGACAAAATCAGCGCCCGCAAGCCGACGATTGTCGTTCCCGGTCACATGATGCCGGAAGCGGCAACCGATATGTCCGCCGTCGAACACACGAAGAGCTATCTGCTGGCTTTCGAGGAAGAACTCGCCAAGGCAGCCGATTCCGCCGCGCTGAAGGCCGCCATGGAAGCCCGCTTCCCCGGTCTTGGCATGGGCGTTGCGCTCGACATAGGCTCCAAAGTTGCCAAGGGAGAAATGAAGTGGGGCTGAACGGTCGATCTTCAAACTGATCCGAAGGGTCTGGGAGGGCCCTTCACCTCCGGGAAGACCGCAAAAGTGGTGATGCAGTCGTCAGGTTCGCATCTCATCAAGGCGTTCGAGCCTTTGACAAACTTTGCCAAAATCGGCTAATATTGCCTTCAAATGGAGGTTATCAATGGCCACGATGAACGTATCTCTTCCAGGCCCGATGAAGGATTGGGTGGAGGCCCAGGCCAGGACCGGGCGATATTCGAATGCTAGCGACTACGTGCGCGACCTGATCCGACGCGACCAGACGCGAAACGACAAGATCGCCGCCATGCAAAGCTTCGTCGAGGCCGGGCTCCAAAGCGGTGTCGGCATCCGATCAAAGGATGAACTCTTTGCTGAGGCGATGGCTCGTGCCAGCAAGTCATGAGCTTTAAGCTTTCTGCCGAAGCGGAAGGGGACATTATTGCGATCGCCGAGCAAGGTGTGCGTATGTTCGGGGCAGGCCAGGCAAAGCGATACCACGATGAACTTTTCGCATTATTTGATCTGATAGCTGTCAATCCACGCATCGCGCGCGAACGGGATGAGATTGATCCTCCTGTTAGAATTCATCCCTTCAAAGCGCATCTAGTCGTTTATCGGATCGAAGATGATGAGACAATTTTTGTAATACGAATTCGCCACGCGCCTGAAGATTGGGCAAGTGATTCAATTTAGCGCACCTCGGATGGAGCTGTGGGATTTGGTGTGTCTCAGGTTCGAATCGGTTCATGGCGATCAATACCTCCCGGGTTTCATTCTTGGACTTAAGCTCAGGGAGAACTTGCCGACGAGACGAGGATACTCCTCCAGTTGATCGATCAGTTCCAACTGCGAGACGAGTGCCCCGCATCGGACGGACGACGGCTGCAGCATAGGGCGGCATTCCCGTGCTCTAGTTCCATAATTCAGCTTATGCAATTTTACACAATCTGTGATTGCTTAACCTTCGACGGGCTCGTCGCGAGAAATCCAGCAAACGACTGCTAAATAACGATAATCTCAAATATATTTTCAGAATGATACACGCATGAGAGGATTCAAGGCTTTCTTCGTTTCCTCAGCCGCTATAACGCAGGAGGCACAGAAGCCGGCGCTGCTGGCCGAAAGCCGGGGCCGCCGCACGAGATGAGGAGGACCTAAGTGGAGGGCTAACGAAAATAGTTGATTGCTGCTCTCATCTTTAGTACCGAGCTATCACCCGGTTAAAGGATGTCACGTGGCTATGCTCCCCCCGACGCAAGATCCGCCTCGAACGGCTGAAACTTTTGTCGCCGAAAATATAGGTCTTTTGATAGAGCGGAACGAAATTCTCTGCGACGTCAGTCTTAAATTTCCGGCAGGAGAAGTTGTGGCACTAGTCGGCCACAACGGCTCCGGCAAATCCAGTCTTCTCAAAATGCTGGCGCGCCAGCTTGCGCCGAGCACTGGATCGATCTCTTACGGCAACCAGGATCTGAGGATGTATAGCGAACGCGCCTTTGCGCGTTCGGTCGCATATCTGCCCCAGGATGTCACGACCGGATCGGAAATGACGGTCCGCGAGCTTGTGGGATGCGGTCGTTATCCGTGGCACGGCGCACTCGGCCGCTTTACCAAGAACGATGAAGAGAAAGTCGAGGAAGCCCTTCGAGCCACGCATATAGAGACGTTCGCCGACCGTATCATGGGAACACTATCGGGCGGTGAGCGGCAACGTGCCTGGATTGCGATGCTGATCGCTCAGGATGCTCGCTGCCTGTTGCTCGACGAACCGACTGCGGCACTCGACGTTGCTCATCAGGTCGAGGTGCTCTCACTTGTGCGACGCTTGGCGCATGAGGGTGGAAGGAGTGTCGTCATCGTTCTCCACGACATCAACATGGCCGCTCGCTTCTGCGATCGGATCCATGCATTGAAACGCGGTCGCGTGGTTGCCAGCGGAACACCGAGCGCGATCCTTGCGCCAAACACGTTGCAAGAGATCTATGGGATCGACATGAATGTGGTCTCGGCGCCCAACCTGCCCTATCCGTTCGCCTATGTTTGCTGAGGCCGGCCGATCAATGGGGGTTTCGCGGCGCTCGTTTTTGCAGTTCGCGGCGGCCTCGCTCATTCCAGCTCCGCTGTTTGCACAGTCGATGGGCCCAAGGATCGTCAGCCTCGACTACGGCCTTGCGTCCACTCTTTTATCCCTCGGATTGCCTCCGGTCGGGATTTCAGACCGCGCCGATTGGGACAGATGGGTTGTCGAGCCGCCGATGCCAAAATCCGTCGTCGATATCGGCAGTTCGTTCGAGGTCAATTTTGAAATTCTCGTCACGCTGAAGCCCGATATCATCTTGACCACACCCTACCTGGATGAGCTGTTGCCCAAGCTTCAGTCGGTGGCGAAAGTCGTTCGGCTGGAAATCTTTGCGCCGGGCATCGGACCTATTCTTACCGCTGCCATCGCGGCGACGCGTAATTTGGCCGTTGAGCTTGGCCGTGAGAATGAAGCAGAGCAGTTCCTCGCGCGAGCCGACGTCTTCTTTGCGCAATGCCGCAGTCGCCTGGTGGGCAAGAACCTGCCGCCGGTTGCGCTGGTGAATTTCATGGATGCCCGCCATGCCCGCATCTACTCGACTCCCGGACTGTTCCACAACGTGCTCGAACGCATCGGTGTCCGGAATGCCTGGACCAGAGAGTCGAACTATTGGGGCTTTGAAACGATCGGGATTGAAGATCTCTCCAAGATCACCGATCCGGACGCACGCCTGATCGCCTTTGACCCCGTTCCTCCGGACGTTCTTCCGAAGCTCGCTCAGAGCCCGCTGTGGAACGGGCTTGCGTTTGCACGTCCAGGCCATCTGTCGATTCTGCCGCCAGCCCTGATGTTTGGCATGGTGAACGAGGCCATGCGCTTCGCGAGCCTTTTGACAGATCTTCTGGAAAAGGAAGCATGATAATATCCCGCCGCGACAATATCGGGCCAGCAATTGTCTTCCTCCTCCTGATATGCGGTGGAGGCGTGGCATCGTGGTTTCTTGCCTCTCCTGCGCTGTTTGAAATGGCTCGAGGGGACTACAATGTCACGCGAATGGTGTTCTACTATTCGACGCTTCCCCGTCTTTCGACGGCGCTGATTGCCGGAGCCGCGCTTGCCTTGTCCGGGGCGCTGTTTCAGCAAGTTTTGCGCAACCCGCTCGCCGATCCTACCACCCTCGGCGTGTCGGCCGGAGCAAACCTGGCGCTGGTGGTAACATCGCTGTTTCTCCCCGACTTGCTTGGCGCCGGCCGTGATCTTGTCGCTCTGATCGGCAGTGCGACCGCTGCTGTGATCGTCGTCAGCCTGGGGGCGCGCCGCGGTTTTTCGCCCTATTCGCTTGTTCTGTCGGGGCTGGTTCTCAGTCTTTGGTGCGGCGGCCTCGCTGCCATCCTGACCTATTTGAACCAGCGCTACCTCTCGAGCCTGTTCATCTGGGGCGCAGGCTCGCTGGCGCAGCAAAGCTGGGTCATTCCCCTGTCGCTTCTTTGGAAGTTAGCTATCATCGCCATCGGCTGCACTTTCGTATTGAGACCGCTTTCGCTGCTCGATCTTGGCGAGAGCAGCTCCACGGCACTCGGCGTCAGATTGGTCCGCCTGCGTTTCGTTGTCGTCGCCCTTGCCGTCGCGCTTGCTGCATTTGTCACGAGCGCTGTTGGGGTCATTGGTTTCATTGGTCTGGTCGCCCCGACGATTGTGCGATTGTCCGGAGCACGGCGTCCCGCGCAGCTTATCCTCTGGTCTCCGCTGATCGGTGCCGGGCTGCTGCTTTTCGCCGACTCCATCCTGCAACTTGTCGCCGGCGGACTTGGCGATTTCTTGCCGACGGGGGCGGTAACAGCCATCTTCGGGTCGCCGCTGCTTCTCGCGCTCCTGCCGCGGCTGAAGATCCGTCATAGACTGCAGCAATCGCCGGCGTTCAGACGATCCCATCGGTGGGATGGAACCGCACCCGTCATCATCGCTGCCGCCGGCCTGCTCGCGCTGGTGATGGTCAGCGTTTTTCTCGGACGTGACGTCAATGGCGGCTGGGCTTTTACGTCCGGCGAATTCTCGGTCGATGTCCTTGCTATCAGGATACCTAAAATCCTCGCCGCCCTGACATCGGGCGCGATGCTTGCGGTCGCGGGCTCTATCCTTCAGCGGCTGACCGGAAACGAAATGGCAAGTCCCGAAGTTCTGGGAATCAGTGCCGGCGCGACCTTCGGCGTTGCGATTGCGCTCTTTGCCGTCGCTCCGGGGTTTTCTGGGCAATTTGCATTTGCCGTGGCCGGTGCGATCAGTGTGCTTGTCGTGATCTTTGCCAGCTCCCGGCGATCGGCGTTCGCTCCGGAGCGAGTCCTGCTTGCGGGCATTGCCCTAAGCGCGATGGTCGATGCCGTCGTCAGCGTGTTGAGCTCGACGGGAGATCCGAGAGCAGCTCTGCTGATGCGGTGGATGAGCGGTTCCACCTATCTGATCGAGGGGCCGACCGCCGCAATGGAGGTGGCGCTCGGCGCCGTGCTGATCGCCGTCTCGCTCGCCGTTCGCCGCTGGCTTGACATACTTCCTCTTGGGCCGTCGCCTTCGGCGGCGGTCGGCATACCCTTGGCGAAATCGCGATTTGCGCTTTTTGGCCTCGCAGGATTGTTGACGGCTGCCGCGACGCTCACTGTTGGCCCACTGTCATTTATAGGCCTCATGGGACCTCACCTTGCGCGGGAGGCGGGATTGGCGCGCGCGCTGCCGCAAATGGTTGGTGCTGCTCTGATCGGAGGGGGGCTTATGGTTGCTGCCGATTTCGTTGGCCGCACGATCGTATCGCCCTACCAGATTCCGGCCGGTCTTGTTTCCGCACTCATCGGCGCACCGTTCTTGATGTTGATGATGCGGAAGCGCGGCGTCAGCTGAGGGGGTTGCCCACGTAATACCATCAACGATCTCACCTTGGTGTTGTCTCATTCGCCGGCAGGTTCGCCCTGCCTCTTGCTCCGAGGTGGGCCAATACGGGTGGGGAGAACGGCCGGCGGGACCATTAACGTCGGAGAGCGTCACATGTCGGTCAAATCCTGGACGGCGAACGCGATGCTAACGGCACGATTCACGGCCGCCGCAAGAACGGACATGTGGGTCTCACCGGCATAAAGCTCGAATTCGGTACGCACTCCGTCGGCAGTGCCGTCTAATCGCTCTGCCATCTCTCGCGCCAGGAGGACGGTCCGCTCCGTCTTCCTCTTCTCCAGACGCGCAGGGGCATCCTCGTTCCGGTACTGGAAGGGTGCCAACTCATCGCCTTCGTATTCCCCGGCGGACAAATGCAGGAAGGGTGAATTCCCCGGCGCCTCTTGACGTTGCGCCTCGTTCTTGAGGATTTCGCTGTTCTCCCAATAGATGGTTGGGCTGGCCGCAATCCAATTGGCAAACAGACCTGGACGCTCGAACAGGGCATAGAGAGTAAAGAGGCCGCCGAAGGAATGTCCGAAAAGCGATCGGCGCATCGGATCCAGGATCACCATCTCTGCAATCCGCGGGATAAGCTCGTTGTCGATGAAATCCAGCAGTTTGCCGGTCCCTCCGATGACAACCGGCGGACCGCCCTCAACGAACGGCGGATAGGATTTGATCGGCGGAGGCCCCAGGTCCCAAGACCGGCGGAGCGGATCGTAGGGCTCGTCGCCCGGGTAGCCGATCGCCGCGATCACCCCCCAGCCAACGTTCGTCCCCGTCGGATAAGGTGCCTGCGTGACCAAGCTGGCCACCGCGAAGGGGAAAGTGGCGTTACCGTCGGTCAGAACGAGAAGCGGCCATCCTCCCATTGGCGGTCTCTGCGCCGGAATGGAAAGGAATATGCGATAGGGCTCGCCGCCCGCAGCAGGAGCCAGATCGAAAAAACACGTTCCGGGCATCGAATAGACGCTGGTATGATTGATCATGAGAAAGTTTTCTGATGCGTGGATAAGCGGATGGGAGAAGGGAAATTGATGTTGGTGCAGTTCATTAGTGGGTTTCGAAGCTTCCAAGGTTGGTGCAACGCTTGCTGATATCCAGATTTCCGCGAAAGCGCATGATGGCAATCACGGTTCGGACGTTTACAGAGGCTGATCTAACCTAATTCCAGGCATGATTTGAAGACCCGGAGCTATCGAGTAATTCGCAGGGCCTTCAATTCAATCATCTCCGAACACTGCTAGCCCGAATCTCTCAAAGTAAGGGGTGCATCGGGGCTGCGAATCTGAGAAACTGCTTTTGCTACAAAGGCTTACCAGATTCGCTAAGGAGGCCCCGATGCAAACAGACTGTATCTCCGCGCAGTTGGAATTTAAAGGCTTCGACGGCCACAAAGTCGTCGCTGGTTTCGACGGCGGCGCGATCACCTCGGATGCCGGTGCGCTGCTGCTTCGTCACGTCGATGCGGCCATCGGGCTGTTCGACCGGGTGGCCGCCTGCTTCGTTGATGGCCGCGATCGCAAGTGCACGGTCCACAGCACCCGCACGCTGGTCGGGCAGCGCATTGCGGCGATCGCGCTGGGCTACGAGGATGTCGATGATCACGACACGCTGCGCCACGACCCGGTGCTTGCGCTGCTGTCGGAGCGGCTGACGCCGAAGCG
>NZ_LWBS01000076.1 GCF_001652265.1 Rhizobium leguminosarum | reverse complement strand
TGGTTCGCGATGGATGTCATAGTGGAAAGCGGCTGCTAAAATTGAAATGCGAGCCTCTTCGACCCCTGCTCAAGTTCAGATAGTCACCCCCGGGGACCTGCCATCCAAATCCCGGGGGTCGGAAAATGTTCAGTATGTGTAGATGTAACGCGGCTTGCGGCTTTTAAGTTTGGAATATTTCCAAATATATGAAAATATATTCTTCATATCATACTCCTTTATTTTGTATCGGCGCGAATGTGCAACGGATAGACGCTAGCAAACCTTATTTTTGAAGTCAATAAACCCGATGTCAACGGCGGAGTAAAAACCGGCCACGGGGCGGAGCAAAAGTCGGCCACTATGGCGCCCGCCTGAGACCGCCGGTAGGGCGTAGCCCGAGCGGGGATAAGTGGAATTTCTGCCTGACTTCGGCTTAGATGCCGGGAACAGGAGATACCATGACGAGACGACCGCGCCGGAACCACAGCCCGGCTTTCAAGGCAAAAGTGGCGCTCGCCGCCATCCGAGGCGAGCAGATGCTGGTGGAATTATCCCAGCAGTTCGACGTGCATGCCAACCAGATCAAACAGTGGAAAGACCAGCTCCTTGAGGGGGCGACCGGCGTTTTCGGCGATGAAGGGAAGACGGAGCCGGCGGGGCCGACCGTCGATGTCAAAACACTGCACGCCAAGATCGGCGAACTGACACTGGAGAACGATTTTTTATCCGGTGCGCTCGGCAAGGCGGGATTGCTGGGCGGAAAGAAATGATCGACCGCGAGCATAAATTGTCGGTCGCACGCCAGGCAAAGCTTCTCGGCTTCAGCCGTGGCAGCGTCTATTATCTGCCGCGTCCAGTTTCGGACGGCGATCTGGCTCTGATGCGCCGGATCGACGAACTGCATCTCGATTATCCGTTTGCCGGAAGTCGGATGTTGCAAGGGCTCTTGAGGGGAGAAGGGCTGGAAACTGGGCGGCTGCACGTCGCCACGCTGATGAAGAAGATGGGCATCGAGGCGATCTATCGTCGCCCGAATACCTCCAAACCCGCGCCAGGGCACAAGATTTACCCTTATCTCCTACGCAAGCTGGCGGTCACAAGGCCCAACCAGGTCTGGGCGATGGACCTGACTTACATCCCCATGGCGCGTGGCTTTGTCTACCTCTGCGCCGTCGTGGACTGGTTCAGTCGGCGGGTTCTGTCGTGGCGATTGTCAATCACGATGGAGGCGGACTTCTGTATCGAAGCGGTCGAGGAGGCACTTGCGCGTTACGGCAAGCCCGAAATCTCAGCGCAATGCTTGCATTGTCGCGACAACACCGACCAGGGATCGCAGTTCACCTCCATCGACTTCACTGCCGTGCTGAAGAAGGCTGAGATTGCCATCTCGATGGACGGCAAGGGTGCGTGGCGGGACAACGTGTTCGTCGAACGGCTCTGGCGTTCGATCAAATACGAAGAAGTCTACCTCCACGCCTACAAGACCGTGTCCGAAGGCCGCGTCGGCATTGGCCGATATCTGACCTTTTACAATAGCCGACGCCCACATTCATCCCTTGACCGGCAGACGCCGGATCAGGCCTACTTCAACGCGCTTGCACCAATGATGGTGGCGGCATAATCGAGGCGGAAATCCACTTAGCAAAACGCCCGAAACTGTTCAGACATACCGAGCCACCTCTCTATTCGCACCTAACCGGGCTCTGTTGCAAAAATTGGCTGATCCCCACGAGCTTTGACGAAATTTAGCGAGACTTTTGACGACTGGTTTTAAGTGGTGTCATTTCTATGGTGAAACCATCTTTTGGGCAGTTCGATGGTATTGCCGCTATGGGGTGGACTAGCGTGATCATGAACCGAGGATGGATGAAACAGGTCTTGACCATTCCGCAATCGATCCTGGGTTCAGAAGACGGCATACGTGACGATCATGGGATCGGAGGTGATGCGGGCTTTTAGCGTCGGACCGAGCGCCTTGACGGAAGGTTAGCCTTACCCACCCTGAAGCTTGAGGGACAGCCCGCTTAACGCAGATTAAGCGGGTCGTCGCCAGTCATCTGAAATATTTGCGATAGAGCCCTCCATATGCTTTGCAACTTATTGACCGGGTCACGTCAACTCCAGATGCGCAACGATTTGCTCCGCCAGATCGATCGGGGTTGTTCCGACCGTATTCAGATGAAGTTCCGGTGAGACCGGGGGTTCGTAGGTGTCACCCACGCCTGTGAAGTTGCTGATCTCTCCGGCATAGGCTTTCTTATACAAGCCCTTCGGGTCACGTTTGGCGCAGATATCGAGGGGAGTATCGACGAAGATCTCTATGAACTCCCCGGGTTCCATCAGATCCCGCGCCATGCGACGATCCAAGCGATAGGGGGAAATCAAACACACAAGAACGATCAGTCCCGCATCGGACATGAGTTTGGCAACATGTGCCGTACGCCTGATGTTCTCTACGCGATCCGCGACAGAGAAGCCCAGATCCTGATTCAGTCCGTGCCGGAGATTGTCGCCATCAAGGATGAAGGTGTGTTTGCCTGACACGTGCAGCAGCATATCGACATGACTCGCAATCGTTGTTTTTCCTGCACCGGACAATCCTGTAAACCACAGGATCCGGGGATGCTGCGACTTGAGCGCTGCGCGCGTTTCGCGATCCTGGATGTGCTGCTGCCAGGACGTGTTGTCCGAGCGACGCACGGGATATTCCATGAGCATGATCCCCATAACTGCTGACAGATTTTATCAAAAAACAAGGTATTGTCACGTTAACTGGGCTGCGTTGCCTGCCTGACGGGTTGGGCGTAGATTTCGGCGATGCATTCACGAGATATCAGCTTCAAACGTCACCGTTTTCCGCCACGGATCGTTTCTCACGCGGTCTGGCTTTATTTGCGGTTCAACCTTAGTCTGCGTGAAGTTGAGGAAATGCTGCTCGAGCGTGGAATCGACGTGTCATACGAGACAGTCC
>NZ_LWBS01000075.1 GCF_001652265.1 Rhizobium leguminosarum | reverse complement strand
CACCTTCCCGTCAACGATCAAAACGTCGGTTGATGATGGGCTTCTACATCCGGACCCCGTCCACTATGTCACCAAGCACCTCCAGCAAGGCATCGAAAGTGACCATTTCCGGGTAAAGAAGAACATGCCAAAAATCGGTGGCTTCCAATCTTTCAACACGGCGCGGCGAACCATCGCGGGTTTCGAGGCGATGCTGTGGCTGAGGAAAGGCTTCGGCCTCTCGGGCAGTTGGACCATCAACGATCAGAACGATCTGCTTGCGCGCCTCTTCGGACTGCAGAAAGTTAACAAAGCATGAAACTGAAGATGCTCAAGGGATAATCGCGCGCTCCGAAAATGTTTGCGACAGGCCCGATCATTGCGCACGCGGTATGGCCAACCCCAAACTGAGTGGTTGATCTTTACGGTGAGCGGCATTCACTATATATATATTCTCCACAAGGAGAATGATTATGGCCACCGCAGCACGCGCCTACACGCCCGCCGAAGCCGCAGCTCTGAGTGAGATCGCTCTGAAGTCGGTACACAATGCAATCGACAAGCGGATCATCGAGGCACATTTCGGGCGTGAGGGTCGAGAACTTTTCGATGAAGATCTACTGCGTCTGAAGCTCTGGTACGGCGTAGGATCAATACTATCTGCCGAGCGTCGCAAACGTTTGTTCGACACAATCGACCAGAATCCCGACGCGGATACGGTGAGAGCAGATGACTATCTGATTGTGGACGTGGCGAGGGCTAGGGAGCAACTGGCAGCCCGCGCAGAGGCTCTTCGAGAAGCCGAGCAAAAGATCCAGGCGGTGAAGGGCGTCGCAGGCGGCGAGCCGGTCTTCAACGGAACTCGAGTTCCCGTGCGAATGATCGCTGCGATGAAACAGCAAGGCGCCAGCATCGAGGAAATCGTCGGGGGCTATCCTTCCGTCACAGCGCGCATGGTTGAACTCGCCGACATCTGGACGGCAGCTCATCCCGCCCGAGGACGGCCGAAAAGGCTGTCGGAACAGGGACTGAAGGTGAAGTCGGTGAAGCGGCTGCAGCTCACCACCGCCAGCTCCGGGAAACCCTCGGGCACGGCTTCGTGAAACTCCTCATCGACGAATGCCTGCACACATCGCTCGTGGCCGTGGCGCAAGATCACGGCTACGATTGTTTTCACGTCAATTGGCTGGGCCTCAGCGGCGAGACCGATTGGGATTTGATGCCCAGGATCGTCGCGGAGGATTTCACCTTCGTGACGAACAATGCCCGTGACTTCAGGAAGCTCTATGCAAAAGAGGAGCTGCACGCCGGTCTTGTTATCATCGTTCCCCAGGTTTCACCGGCACTGCAGCGCGAACTGTTCTCGGCTGTTCTGCTAGAACTCGCCGCCTCCCAAGGTATCGTGAATGAAGTGGTCGAGATTGCCATCGAAGACGGTGAAGCCATCCTGACCCGCTATGCCCTGCCGGAATGAGTATCAATTTCCGCCGATGCGGGACAGATCAATGCGAATTCCCGCACGCTCAACATCGTCGTTCGCCTCCGTCTGTTTCTCGGTTGTCGTCACCGCGGCTTCATCTTCTTTGACCGAGTGCACTTCATATGGGTGCGGCAGTTCGATGGGATCTCCTGGTTCCTCCGCCTGAAACATGCTCACGCCCTCGAACTCACCGGTCTTCCATGCCTAAACCCGATCCTCGAAAATCTGCGGGAAGACGTCTTTGCTCTTGGGGTTGCCATACCATTTTCGCAACAATCCTGAGGACCTTGGCGAACATCGCCGTGCCTTTGCGAAGGTTTGGCAGGCATCGACAAGGTCGGGTTTCAGATCGGTCGGTTCCTTCACTCCCACGCCAGCGGGAAATTGGGTCAGGCCGACGCGAACGACCGCCTGACCAGCATATTGCCGCACGATCGCCATCGCCTCGTCCGCCGTTCTGGCGGCCTTTTAAAAAGTTTGCGACAAAACCCATGATCGCAACGGTGCGTGGCGCGGCCAGTGATGGCGCCGCGCTGCATATCCTCTATCGCGAACGCATGCCAGTTCCCGTTCGATGTGGCGACCGTGGCGATGGTTCGCGGAGAGCGGTGGCGCCCCCGGGGGACTTCTTTGCAAATCCGGTCGTTTCCAGCAGTACCAGCCGGGCAGCACCGCTGATCTGCTACGAGCAACTGATCGTTTGGCCTGTCCTGCAATCTATGCTGCACGACCCGGATTTCATCATTGCCGTCGGAAACGGCTGGTGGACCGAAGGGGTATTGCCAAATTGTTTGACCGCCGCTTTTCGGGTATCGAGAGGGGATGAAATTACCGAGCACTTTTCCCCGTCTGAAGGGGTTTCGTTTTCCGCGTGAGGTTATCGCCCATGCGGTTTTGGTCTATCACCGATTTGCGTTAAGCACGGCCGATGTTGAAGACCTCCTTGCTGAACGCGGTGTTTTCGTCAGCCGGGATACTGTTCGTCTCTGGATCAAGCGCTTTGGCCGCCATTTTGCCGACTGCATTCGAACGGACCGACCGAATCCAAACGACAAGTGGCACATCGATGAGGCTGTCATCACGATCGGCGGAAAGAAATTCTGGCTCTGGCGGGCAATTGACGCCGACGGCGATGTTCTCGACATTCCGGTTCAGACTCGCCGTAACACGGCGTTGTTGCGTGGATCACCCGTCGACTGATATTGAGCGGTTGTTTTCAGTCTCCTGATCCGGATTTCGACGATGCCGCACAAGTTCAATGCCGATCGGCGGCCGGCATATAATGAAAGCCTGCGTCAACGTGGTGATTTGAACATCTGGGTGAAGGATGAGGCGCTGTCTTTATGGACGGCGCGGAGGCGGACATCGCGAGGTGGTCAGCCGAAATACTCGGATCTGGCGATTACGTTGTGCTTGACCCTGCGCGTCGTCTACGGGCTGGCGCTACGCCAGACCCCAAGGCTTGATGCGCAGTGTCGCGGCGCTGATGGGGTTCGAT
>NZ_LWBS01000074.1 GCF_001652265.1 Rhizobium leguminosarum | reverse complement strand
ATTGCGGGGAGGAGACGACATTCCATGAGCACCGTTGCGACCACCGATCCGGTTCTGACGCCGCGGCAATCGACGGCGATCCGGCTTAGGGGCCGGCTGCAGGATGCGCTGCCGAAGATCGTCTTGGCGCCGAGCTTCGTCATCACCATCATCTTCGTCTACGGCTTCATCGTCTGGACGGCTTATCTGTCGTTTACCAATTCCAAGACCTTTCCCTCCTATGCGCTGACCGGCGCACGCGCCTATCAGCGGCTGTGGCGCTGGACCTTCGAGAGCGATCCGCCGTCGTCCTGGTATACCTCGATCACCAACATGGCGATCTTCGGCTTCCTCTATATCGGCATCTGCCTGGCGCTCGGTCTGTTCCTCGCCATCCTGCTCGACCAGAAGATCCGCGGCGAGGGCCTGCTCCGGCCGATCTTCCTCTATCCGATGGCGCTCTCCTTCATCGTCACCGGCGTTGCCTGGAAGTGGTTCCTCGATCCTGGCCTCGGGCTGGAACAGACGCTGCACCATTTTGGCTGGACCAGCTTCCATTTCGACTGGATCAAGAACAAGGACTTCGTCATCTACACCGTCGTCATCGCCGGCGTCTGGCAGGCGTCGGGCTTCGTCATGGCGATGTTCCTGGCGGGCTTGCGCGGCATCGACGGCGAGATCATGAAGGCCGCCCAGATCGATGGCGCGTCAGCCTTCCAGCTCTATCGGCGCATCGTCATTCCGCTGCTGCGGCCGATCTTTCTGTCGGCCTTCATCGTGCTCGCCCATATGGCGATCAAGTCCTACGACCTGGTGGTGGCGCTGACTTCCGGCGGCCCCGGCGGCTCGGCCTGGCTGCCGTCGAACTTCATGTATGAATACACCTTCAAGCGCAACGAGATGGCCGTCGGCTCGGCCAGCGCCATCATCATGCTGATGACGATCTCGGCGATCATCGTTCCCTATCTCTATTCCGAACTGAAGGAGAAGGCGCGATGAGCAGCGTGACCTCTTCAACCCAGAACTTGGTAGCAACCTCAACTGCAACGCTGCCACAGGTCCGCGACGACAGGAACGACAGCAAGAACAGCAACAACACCCGCTGGATCGGCCGCACCGTCATCTACGGCCTGCTGCTGGTCTTCGCCGTCCTCTATCTGATGCCGCTCTTCGTCATGCTGACCACCTCGTTCAAGACCATGGACGAGATCCAGAACGGCAACATGCTGGCGCTGCCGCAATCGCCGACCTTCGACCCCTGGATCAAGGCCTGGGGCGAGACCTGCGTCGGTCTCACCTGCGCCGGCATCAAGGGTTATTTCTGGAACTCGATCAAGATGGTGGTGCCGGCTGTCGCGATCTCCACCATCATCGGGGCGCTGAACGGCTATGTCCTGACCAAATGGCGCTTTCCCGGCCACACGCTGGTGTTCGGGCTGATGCTGTTTGCCTGCTTCATTCCGTTCCAGTCGGTGCTGCTGCCGATGGCGACGATCCTCGGCTCGCTCGGCCGCTTCGGCATGACGCTGCAGAATGCCACGGGCTGGAACTTCGGCTTCGGCAATCCGACGGTCAACCTGGTCTTCGTCCATGTCGTCTATGGCCTGGGCTTCACGACACTGTTCTTCCGCAATTTCTACGAGGCCTTTCCGACCGAGCTGGTGCGGGCCGCCCAGGTCGATGGCGCCAGCTTCTTCCAGATCTTCCGCCGCATCATGCTGCCGAACTCGCTGCCGATCATCGTCGTCACCGTCATCTACCAGTTCACCAATATCTGGAACGACTTCCTGTTTGCCTCGGCTTACGCCGGCACCGGTGAATCCATGCCGATGACGGTGGCGCTGAACAATGTCGTCAACACCTCGACGGGCGTCGTCGAATACAATGTCAACATGGCGGCGGCGATGATCGCGGCCGTGCCGACGCTCATCGTCTATATCCTCGCCGGCCGCTACTTCGTGCGCGGTCTGATGGCGGGCGCTGTCAAAGGGTAGTCCATGGCCTTCCTCGAAATCTCCGGTCTCAAAAAGCGCTTCGGCGCCGTCGACATTCTCAAGGGGATCGACCTCGAACTCGAAAAGGGCGGCTTTCTCGTGCTGGTCGGCCCGTCCGGCTGCGGCAAGTCCACGCTGCTCAACACCATTGCCGGGCTGGAGACGATCACCTCTGGCGATATCAGGATCAACGGGCGCGACATCGCCGGCCTGCATCCCTCCAAGCGCGACATCGCCATGGTGTTCCAGTCCTATGCGCTCTATCCGAACATGACGGTATCAGGCAACATCGCCTTCGGCATGGAGATCCGCGGCGTGCCGAAGGAGGAGCGTGCCAGGGCGATCGCCCAGGTCGCCGACATGCTGCAGATCGGCCATCTGCTCGACCGCAAGCCGAGCCAGCTCTCCGGCGGCCAGCGCCAGCGTGTCGCCATGGGCCGGGCGCTGGTGCGCAATCCGCAGGTCTTCCTGTTCGACGAACCGCTCTCCAACCTCGATGCCAAGCTGCGCGTCGACATGCGCACCGAGATCAAGCGGCTGCATCAGCGCATGGGCACCACCTTCGTCTATGTCACCCATGACCAGATCGAGGCGATGACGCTGGCGACCAAGATCGCCGTGCTGAAGGACGGCGTGCTGCAGCAGTTCGGCACGCCGGCCGAGATCTATAACAGCCCGTCCAATATCTTCGTCGCCGACTTCATGGGATCGCCGGCGATGAACCTCTTGACCGCCACCGTCGAAAACGGCGCCGGCGGGCTGGAAGTCTCGCTGGAGCGGCCGAATGCCGCCCCGCTCCGACTGCCTGTCATCTCAGGCAATGACGGCCTGACCGCCTATACCGGCAGACAGGTGATCTTCGGCATCCGCCCGGAGGCCTTGACCGATCCCGATGGCGCCGACCGCAAGGCGCGCTCGCTGACCGAGGGCGACTGCCTGATCGAGGTGGTGGAACCGGCCGGCTCCGATACCTTCGCCGTCACCAA
>NZ_LWBS01000073.1 GCF_001652265.1 Rhizobium leguminosarum | reverse complement strand
TGCCGCCGCAGAGCACGGCCAGCGAAGGCGACGCCTGCACGCCGTGCAGGAATTCCTCGACCTCCGCATGCACGTGGCCGAGAAAAGCCTTGTCGTTGCGCGGATAATCGAAATTGGCGAACATGAAGTCCTGCCAGACGAGCAGACCGAGCTCGTCGCAGAGCGCGAAGAAATCAGGCGTTTCGTAGGCCATGGTGCCGCCGATGCGGATCATATTCATACCGGCTGCAGCGGCAAGCCGCAGGAACGGCTCATAATCCGCCCGCTCGCCCGGCAATCGCGCGATATCGGCCGTCGTCCACACCGCACCGCGGCAGAAGATGCGTTCGCCGTTGACGAGGAGCGCGAAGTCATCGCCATCGGCACCGCGGTCGACGTCGATGCGCCGAAAGCCGGTCCTGCCGAGCGGATATTCCACGCCGTCGGACACCAGCGTCAGCTCATAAAGACGTGGAGCGCCATGCGTATGCGGCCACCAGGGGTCGATGTCGAAAAGCTTAAGGATAGCCGAGTAATGACTGTCGCCGACCTTCTCGAAGGGCTGCTCCATTCCGCCGCAGTGCAGCAGCATTGCCGGATCCTCGGCATTGCTGTGCAGGGACACGCTGAGACGGCCGACGCCACTCTCCTCTAATACGGCGCGGATGGAGACATTGTCGATCGAGACGGGATTGCGCCGCACGATCGAAATCGGCCGCCATGGCCCGACGGCATGGATATCGGGGCACCAGCCCGGCATATGGCCGAGCAGCGTCGTGCGGAAATTCTTCAAGCCCGCCGGCGTGATCATCTGCGGCCGCCAGCGCGCGCGCGGACCCGGCTCCGACAGTCGGGGGCCGAGCGCCCGGAAGCACAGTGCCAGTTCGTCGCCGCCCGAAAGCGTCACCGGAATCTCGTGCGCCGTGAACATGCTCTCGGAAAACAGGATTTCCTGGCCGTTCAGGAAGACATGGCAAAGCGTTGCCAGCCCTTCGAAACGCAGGATCGCGTCGCCGGGCTCGGCATCGAAAAGCCGGCAGAGATACCAGGCGTCCCGCGTGTTCAGCGGCTCGGGATTTTCACGGTCGAAGAGCCCGGCTTTTTCGAGCGCTGCAGCGACGGTGCCGGGAACGGGTGCTGGAATGAACTGCGCCGACAGCGGGATGTCGTGCGGCACGGCGCAGGCGCCCGGCTCCGTCAGGATCAGGTTCCAGCCTTCGGAAAGTAGACTTTCCTCGGCACCGATGCTCGCCAAACGCCCCCGCATGGTCAGATCTCCGGCCTCAGATTCGCCCCGCAAGCGACGCCATCATGGAATCCCATGCATCGGCGGCCGGATCAAGTGCTGCCTGCAACGGCTCGAACTTCTTGCGGGTGACGGCGCGGGCAAGCTGGAACTGCACCGATTTCGCGACCTCCGAAATGCGCCTGGCATGCTCGGCGGCAGCCGCGAATTCACCAGGGGAAAGCCAGGTGAGGTAGTCGGCCGCCAACTCGAAATTGGCACCCACCTGGCGAAGCGTGTTGAAGGCGTATTTGTGGAAGAAGCCGAACGGCCGTTCCGCCACCGCCTCGACCTGTTGCGGAAAGATGCTTGCAAAGGCGCGGATCGGGTTTCCGCGGGGACGCCTGATGAAGTGAAAGCCGGCAAGCCGCCGCGCGGTCGCGCGCAGATGCGCTTCGTCTGCCGGCCTTTCCGGGAAACGCGCAAATTCCGTGTAGGGCAGGAACGGCGGGTCGTTTTCCGTCAGATGCAGCTGGAACAGCCCGTCGAAATCCTCGCCTTCGAGCCGGAAATAACCGGCATTGTGGAAATAATCGACGCGCTTGGCCGCGACGTCCAGGCGGTTGATCGCAACCGTCGTCTTGCCGTGCTCCTGCCGGTAGGCGGTGCCGCGCGTATCCGGCATGTAGAAGGAATCCATTTCGATCAGGCAGAGACGGGCTCGCGCGATCTGAACCTCGACGTGGCGTTCGACACGGTCGTAGATGGCAAGCTCGGTCGCACGAATGCCGTAGAGCGCTTCGAGATCCTCGAGCGGCACTTTGAAGAAAGTAAACTGGTCGCCCTCGAAATCCTGCGCCAGGGTAAAACCCAGCATCGCCTCCGGCGCAACGCCTGATGTCGCCAGAACCTCGATCCAGAGATCGACATAGCAATTGGTTTCCGGCCAGGCGCGCTCGCTGGAATGCAGCGCATGCGGCCAGTAGGCCTCCGGGTCGATTCCCGGGAATACCGATGTCATCGATTTGCTCAGCCCCACAGCGCTTTCCGTACGCTGGCCGGCCATTGCTTCACATCGAGCCCGTGATGATGGAAGAGGGCAAGGGCGATGCGCTCCAGCCCGAAGCCGACGCAGGCGGTGTGCGCGACACTGCCGTCTTCGAGATTGAGACCCCATTTCGTGCCGAAGGCATCCTGATGGTAATTGAAGCTCATGCAGGCGGTCGGATTGGCAGCCGAGGTGATCGGGATCAGCAGCTCGAACTTCAGGTTCTGGTCGCGTTGATTGTTGGCGAGCATCTTGCCGGCGCGGCCGAAGAACGGATCATTGGCGACGTCGATCGTCACCTCGAGGCCGACGGCCTTCATCATCTCGACGCCGCGATCCATCCAGCGCTGGCGGAAATCGGTGACGTGCAGCTCGGTGCCCATGCAGACATATTCACGCATGCGGAACAACTGCTGGCGGGCAGGGTCTTTCGACGGCTCATGGCGGAAGCAATAGGATTGCAGGTCGAAGAGGCCGCCCGTCGCCGGCAGGTTGCCGCGCTTGGCGATCGTCGGATAGAGCGGATAGCAGGCAGCCGGCGTCAGCACGATGTCGGTTGCCTCCTGTCCCTTGGTCCAGTCTTCCCCGACTTCCATGCATTGCAGCAGGCTGACATGATCGAGCTCGCTGCCGCAGAAGCTGTGCACCGTGCCGGCGAGCTGCGGAAAGCTCTTCATGTAGCCGCTCTTTTCGAAGAAGGCGCGGTTCATGC
>NZ_LWBS01000072.1 GCF_001652265.1 Rhizobium leguminosarum | reverse complement strand
GCATGAACCGCGCCTTCTTCGAAAAGAGCGGCTACATGAAGAGCTTTCCGCAGCTCGCCGGCACGGTGCACAGCTTCTGCGGCAGCGAGCTCGATCATGTCAGCCTGCTGCAATGCATGGAAGTCGGTGAAGACTGGACCAAGGGGCAGGAGGCGACCGACATCGTGCTGACGCCGGCTGCCTGCTATCCGCTCTATCCGACGATCGCCAAGCGCGGCAACCTGCCGAAGACGGGCGGCCTCTTCGACCTGCAATCCTATTGCTTCCGCCATGAGCCGTCGAAAGACCCTGCCCGCCAGCAGCTGTTCCGCATGCGTGAATATGTCTGCATGGGCACCGAGCTGCACGTCACCGATTTCCGCCAGCGCTGGATGGATCGCGGCGTCGAGATGATGAAGGCGGTCGGCCTCGGGGTGACCATCGACGTCGCCAATGATCCGTTCTTCGGCCGCGCCGGCAAGATGCTCGCCAATAATCAGCGCGACCAGAACCTGAAGTTCGAGCTGCTGATCCCGATTACCTCAGCCGCCAATCCGACCGCCTGCATGAGCTTCAACTACCATCAGGATGCCTTCGGCACGAAGTGGGGTCTCAATCTCGAAGACGGAAGTGTCGCGCACACCGCCTGCGTCGGCTTCGGGCTGGAGCGCATCGCCCTTGCCCTCTTCCATCATCACGGGCTCGATGTGAAGCAATGGCCGGCCAGCGTACGGAAAGCGCTGTGGGGCTGAGCAAATCGATGACATCGGTATTCCCGGGAATCGACCCGGAGGCCTACTGGCCGCATGCGCTGCATTCCAGCGAGCGCGCCTGGCCGGAAACCAATTGCTATGTCGATCTCTGGATCGAGGTTCTGGCGACATCAGGCGTTGCGCCGGAGGCGATGCTGGGTTTTACCCTGGCGCAGGATTTCGAGGGCGACCAGTTTACTTTCTTCAAAGTGCCGCTCGAGGATCTCGAAGCGCTCTACGGGATTCGTGCGACCGAGCTTGCCATCTACGACCGTGTCGAACGCCACGTCGAGGTTCAGATCGCGCGAGCCCGTCTCTGCCTGATCGAAATGGATTCCTTCTACATGCCGGATACACGCGGCACCGCCTACCGGCAGGAGCATGGCAAGACGACGGTGGCGATCAACCGCCTGGACGTCGCGGTCAAGCGCGTTGATTATTTCCACAATGCCGGTTATTTTCGTCTCGAAGGCGAGGATTTCGACGGGCTGTTCCAGCTGCATCTGAGGGAAAACGACCCGCCGTTCCTGCCCTACACGGAATTTGCGCGGTTCCCGGAAAGACCGACGGATGAAACGCATCTGCGTTCGACCGCGCGGCGGCTTGCCGGCTTTCATTTTGCCCGGCGTCCCCGCGAAAACCCGATCCGCGCCTTTGCAAGCGTCTTTCCGCAACAGGTCGAAGCGGTGGCGGAACGGCCGTTCGGCTTCTTCCACAAATACGCCTTCAACACGCTTCGCCAGGTGGGTGCCAATTTCGAACTGGCGGCCGACTACCTCACCTGGCTCTCCCCTGATGAATTCGCGGCTGCCGCCGAGCATGCCAGGCGCATTTCGGAGGTGGCAAAATCGGTGCAGTTCCAGCTTGCCCGTGCCGTCACCCGCAGGAGGTTCGAGCCGTTGCAGGCAGCACTTGATCCGGCCGCCGATGCATGGGATTCCATGATGGCGTCGCTTGCGGGGCGAATCTGAGGCCGGAGATCTGACCATGCGGGGGCGTTTGGCGAACATCGGTGCCGAGGAAAGTCTACTTTCCGAAGGCTGGAACCTGATCCTGACGGAGCCGGGCGCCTGCGCCGTGCCGCACGACATCCCACTGTCGGCGCAGTTCATTCCGGCCCCCGTTCCCGGCACCGTCGCTGCAGCGCTTGAAAAAGCCGGGCTCTTCGACCGGGAAAATCCCGAGCCGCTGAACACGCGGGACGCCTGGTATCTCTGCCGGCTTTTCGATGCCGAGCCGGGCGACGCGATCCTGCGTTTCGCAGGGCTGGCGACGCTCTGCCATGTCTTCCTGAACGGCCAGGAAATCCTGTTTTCCGAGAGCATGTTCACGGCGCATGAGATTCCGGTGACGCTTTCGGGCGGCGACGAACTGGCACTGTGCTTCCGGGCGCTCGGCCCCCGCCTGTCGGAGCCGGGCCCGCGCGCGCGCTGGCGACCGCAGATGATCACGCCGGCGGGCTTGAAGAATTTCCGTACGACGCTGCTCGGCCATATGCCGGGCTGGTGCCCCGACATCCATGCCGTCGGGCCATGGCGGCCGATTTCGATGGTGCGGCGTCATCCCGTCTCGATCGACAATGTCTCCATCCGCGCCGTACTCGAGGAGAGTGGCGTCGGCCGCCTCAGCGTGTCCCTGCATAGCAATGCCGAGAATCCGACAATGCTGCTGCGCTGCGGCGGGATGGAACAGCCCTTCGAGAAGGTCGGCGACAGTCACTACTCGGCTATCCTCAAGCTTTCCGACATCGAGGCCTGGTGGCCGCATACGCATGGCGCTCCGCGTCTCTACGCGCTGACGCTGGTTTCCGACGGCGTGGAATATCCGCTCGGCAGGACCGGCTTTCGACGTATCGACGTCGACCGCGGTGCCGATGGCGATGACTTCGCGCTCCTCGCCAACGGCGAACGCATCTTCTGCCGCGGCGCGGTGTGGACGACTGCCGATATCGCGCGATTGCCGGGCGGGCGGGCGGATTATGAGCCGTTCCTGCGGCTCGCCGCTGCAGCCGGCATGAACATGATCCGCATCGGCGGCACCATGGCCTACGAAACGCCTGATTTCTTCGCGCTCTGCGACGAACTCGGGCTGCTCGTCTGGCAGGATTTCATGTTCGCCAATTTCGATTATCCGCGCAACGACAAGGCTTTTCTCGGCCACGTGCATGCGGAGGTCGAGGAATTCCTGCACGGCGTGCAGGCGTCGCCTTCGCTGGCCGTGCTCTGCGGCGGCA
>NZ_LWBS01000071.1 GCF_001652265.1 Rhizobium leguminosarum | reverse complement strand
TGGAAATCCAGTGCATCTTGTCCTCCAAGCTGGTTCATCAGTCTCCGAGCTTTTCGGAGGTTATTTTGTATTTTCGTTGCCTATTCGGGACATCCCGCCATGGCGCTGAATGCGTTCCGACGTCGTCACTATTTAATGGCGCGGGTTCTCAAAAGTGGCATATAATCCTTTGTGACGGTTTTTTATATGTATGACGCTTCTAACGCGTCTCTCTCTAAAACGCAATACCCTGTGCCAGTCAACAAGCACTTTGCTGCGCCAACAAACTCACCGCTCCATCGGAGCAGGCCTTTCGTCAGCTCATTGAATTTTCTCTTAGTGGGGTGCCGCGTGGGCTAGCCTTCGATCGGAATGAATTTCTCCGTGCCGGCGGCGCCTTCGCAACGCGCCGCGACCATCGGTTTGCGCAGTTACAACAGAAGGCCCGGCTCCGAACGGGAAGATCGTTTCCCATCGTTACGATCCAGGAAGCGGGATTGGACGGCTTTTGACATCGCGTGCTAGAGGCAAACGGGATCGAGAGTTACGTTGTTGATGCGGCTTCAATCGCTACGTCACGTCGGCGCCGGCGCGCGAAGACCCATAAGATTGATGGGGAAGCGCTTCTCCGCGCACCGCTTGCTTTCAAGCGCGGCGAGCCACGTGTATGCGCAATGGTCAAAACGCCGAGCCCAGAGGATGAAGATCGGCGTCGCATTTGCCGGGAACGTAAAATGTTGATTGCGGAACGGGCAACCGACAGAACGGCGTTGGTGTAAACCTTGAGGTGGCGAACACTCAAAAGCTCGACGCGCTGCAGCAGCATTTATGGACGGCTTTCGATAGATATTGCCAGCAAGGGTATCTCCACGCTTCTGGCAATGATCCTGGTCACGCCGCAACTTCAGCTAAACCGCTTGTCGTTGGCGGGGGCGGATTGCGACACGACATGTCGGCAAGCCATGCCTGCGGATCGATGTCGTTGAGCTTGGCGGTTTATGCCGACCGTCGAACTATGCCGATTAATCAACTTTTTGCCAACGTTTCCGGCATCATAGCGGGCAGCTAGTCGGCATAGTTTAGGGTCTCTCCGTCGCAGTTGACGCGAAGGAGAGGACACATGAACGCAACTGACTATTTGAATCGCAGCGCCCTATACCGGAAACTGGTCTATGGTCCGTATCGGGAGTTTGCGGGCGTTTACGCCGCCAAAATGTCGAACGAAGGTTTGGGTCGGCATTGCACGTGGCGCTCGCTGAGCCTGTTTCGGGATCTGATGGACTGGCATGTTGGCAATGGACATGCTCCGCAGGATTTAAGCGAGGTTCACGTCGACCGCTTTCTTGAGCATCGTTTCAAGCACTGGAAGCCCGACTCGGGCGATCGATCGGCACTCCGCCGCTTGCTTTTGGCGTTACGGGAGAAAGGCTTAATACCAGCCGCACTTCCGATTCTGCGCAGTGAGCACGAGAAGATCGTCGATGTATTCGGGCAATATCTCTCGACTGAGAGAGGGCTCGCCGCCGCGACTGTGGGGAGCCACAAGCTTCTGTCGCTTCGATTTCTCCGGGAGGTGTGCCCTTTAGGCGTAGACGGGTTTGCAGCGCTCACCCCGCAGACCGTGATCGGTTATGTCGAGCGACATGCGCTCGATGGTTCCGCCGACAGTGGCAAAGCCATGTGCGGGGTTGTGCGTGCCTTCCTGCGCTATTTGCATCTGAAGGGTTTCATCTCGATGCCGCTCGCTGGCTGTGTGCCGTCCATCCGCCGCTGGCGACTTGCCGGCCTTCCAACATTTCTCCCGCCCGAGAAAGTCCAGAAGGTTCTCGATGCCTGTGATCGGACGACGGCAATGGGTCGTCGGGACTACGCGGTTCTGATGATCCTCGCCAAGCTCGGTTTGCGCGCCAGCGAAGTTTCCAACCTCAATCTTGACGATATCGACTGGCAGTCGGGCACGATCCTCGTACACGGAAAGGGACGACGCCAAGCGACTATGCCGCTGCGTCACGACGTCGGAACAGCACTCGTCGCTTATATCCGACATGGGCGTCCAGCCTCGGCATGTCGACGACTTTTCCTACGAACACTCGCCCCGCACGTGGGTTTTACATCTGGCAGCGCCATCACGTGGATCGCTAAGCAAGCACTCGAACAGGCCGACATTGAAGGCTATGCGCATCACGGCGCCCATCTTTTCCGCCACAGCCTTGCGACTGACCTTTTGCGATCGGGCGCCAGCTTTGCTGAGATCGGCCAACTGCTCCGCCATCGAAGCATCGACAGTACAAGAATCTATGCCAAGCTCGATATTGATAAGCTGCGTGAACTGAGCCTACCCTGGCCGGGAGGTGTCCAATGAGCCGGCTTGGCACCGCGTTTGAGCGCTACATCGGCATGCGCCAAGGGCTGGGATACAAATATGACGGTCCGGCAAAACGATTGTCGGAGTTCGTCGCTTTCATGGAATCCCGCGGCGCCGAGACCATCACGAATGATCTGGCAATGGAGTGGGTCACCTCGATGGGCCGGCAGCCAAGCTGGTCCATCCGCCTGTCTGATGTGCGCTGCTTTGCACAGCACCTCAGTTATTTCGATCCTTTGACAGAAGTGCTACCAAGCGACGCTGTAGCACCGGCACGGCGGACAAAGCCCTACATCTATAGCGAGATCGAGATTCAGACACTTTTGGCGGCGGCACTGTCGTTGCCGCCGGCCAACGCTCTGCGGCGCTGGACATATCACTGCCTGTTCGGGCTGATAGCAGTGGCCGGACTGCGCCATTCCGAAGCGCTCAGCCGGCGATGTCACGTTGTTTGATCAAGGTCGGAACAGGGCGCTTGTCTGAGACGTCAGGCGGTTGCGCCGGTCACGGCTTTCCACTGCGCCATTGCGCGGATCCGATGGATGTGGATGGCGAGGGCTGAGTTTTTCGGGTGCGGGGGGACGAAGAGATTTCGGAGTGCCGAAAAGATCGATATGAACCGTTGCAAGCCGCCGACCGATCGAAATCCCTGCATCATCCGCTCCCGTTTTCGAAGCGGCACGTGAGAATTCTCGGCCCGATTGTTCAGGCCCTTGTGCGATCGATGTTCGACGGCGGGCATCACCTCCCGTCTTGCAGCACCAT
>NZ_LWBS01000070.1 GCF_001652265.1 Rhizobium leguminosarum | reverse complement strand
CAGCGAAGCGCGTGCTGGTGGCGTTAATGAAGCGCTATGGCTTTGCTCCCAAACGGATCATCACCGATAAGCTCCGCTCCTACGGTGCAGCAAAGGCGGAAGTGGCACCCGGCCTTGACCATTGGTCGCACAAGGGCCTCAATAATCGGGCCGAGAACAGCCATCTGCCGTTTCGAAAACGGGAACGAACCATGCAAGGCCACCGATCACCAGGCACGTTGCAACGGTTCGTCTCCATGCACTCAGCGACCCGCAATTGCTTTTCAGTTCCGTCCCGTCGCCGCGCCGCGCAAACAATTCGCTACCATCGGCTCGAAGCTTTCGATGCATGGAAAATTGCGGCCTGTGTCGCCTGAATATCCACGAGCCGCTGACCTTTCCAGCCAGAGAAACTTAACGTGACAACACCGCGCTGAGACCCAGATGGGTCGATGGAAGGCTGTGATTGGGTCCAAACTCAAAGCGCGAGATTTTGACAATCAGAAGACTGAAGCAAAGATTGGCGTCCGTGTTCTTAACCGGATGACAGAACTTGGCCGGCCCAAGTTCGAGCGCATTGCATGAAAAATGCAGTGGATAGGGTTGCCTCGTCCAAAGTCTGATCCATGCAACAGTGCTACATAAGTCCAATTCTTCTCGAGGCGCTCAGGAAACCGCGTGTCGTAGTCGGATAGGAAACTGACGTGGATACAGAAACGCACCAAGGAATCTCCCCTGCCATGATATCCGCTTACAACAAGCCGTTCCCAGGCACCTACGCCGCCACGGATGTTCTCTTTCTTCTCAAAAAAGTGGTGATGGACCCGACTGACATCTCTGTGAAGGAGGCGTCCATACAGTCAGGTCGCCGCCACTATTCAGAGATGATTTCAGTCGAACGCTTGCCTGACGACGGTTACATGCGTCTCTTCGAAGAGGCGATGGCGGCTGGTGCGGGGAGGATGGGGAATGAGGTCGTGTCGTTGGCGCGAGCAATCAGCGCAGCGGTAGAAGGTCCTATTACGCTTGCCAGTCTCGTGCGTGCCGGAGTTCCGCTTGGCGTACTTCTCAAAAGGGCACTCACGGCACTTGGTCGCGATGTCGCCCACTTCGGCGTATCGATCATCCGGGACAAGGGCCTCGACCGAAATGCCATGCGGTACATACTCGAACGCCGCCCCATCGAGGGCCTGGTCTTCGTCGACGGATGGACAGGAAAGGGTGCGATATGTAGTGAACTTGAGCAGAGCTTTGAAGCCTATTCGAATGACAAGCCACGGCTTATCGTGCTTGCCGATCCAGCAGGCCGATCCTGGCTTGCTGCTTCCGGAGAAGATTGGCTCATTCCTTCAGGAATACTTGGAAGCACAGTTTCAGGACTTATCAGCCGTTCGATCCTGAACGCTGATGTAGTTGGGCCAGAAGATTTTCATGCCTGCGTGCAGTGGGCTCACCTGGAGCCGCACGATATTTCGAAGAGGTTCGTCGACACTGTCTGGAGATACTGTCAAGCGGCTCTCGAGATCGGAGCCGTTGATCCGTTCTACCCCGCCGCATCTGTGTGGACTGATGCCGACCGAAGCTTCCACAGCACGAACGCGAAACAGGCCGTGGAGTTTGTTCGTGCCCGGAATGACGTCACAAACATGAACCGCATCAAGCCGGGCATCGCAGAGGCGACACGGGCGATTCTGCGCCGGGTCCCTGAGATGGTTTTTGTGTCTTCTGAAAACGAGAAGGACCTTTCTGCTTTAATGCATCTCATACGAGAGAAGAACATTCCCTACGCTGTCGCCCGCGAGGGGATTCACCCTTATCGCGCATTGACGCTCATTCGGCAGGTAATATGATGGCTCTCAAGAATACATCGCCCTATGAATTGGGTGCGACTCTTTACATGCCGATCCTCAAGCCTGACGCCCTGGATTACATCGCCGGGACAAAGATACCAAAATTGCGCTCCATGGTACTTTGCCTTGAAGATGCACTTCTCGAAAACGACGTGCTTGAGGGCATGGATATTCTCGAGAAAACGTTGATTCGCATAGGACAGGTCAAGCGAGACAGTACCGAAACACGTTTCCCGCTGGGGTGTTGTCACGTTAAGTTTCTCTGGCTGGAAAGGTCAGCGGCTCGTGGATATTCAGGCGACACAGGCCGCGTGAGAAACGATCCGTGGCGGAAAACGGTGACGCTTGAAGCTGATGTCTCGTGTCTGCATCGCCGAAATCTACGCCCAACCCGTCAGGCAGGCAACCGCAGCCCAGTTAACGTGACAATACCCTTTCCAGCGATCGACATCCTGTATGCCGATTTTGACACCTATCCATCTGACATCACCGGTCGAGGAGATATAGGCGGTTCTTATCATTAGCCCCGCCAAGATGGCGGGGCTGCAGGTTTAGCCGACAGTTCTTAGAACTTTACGCCAATCCCGAACTTGAGTTCGTTCTGATCGAGATCGACATCAACTCCGAGAACGTCCTTCTTGCCAAAGTCATTGTAGCGATATTCGCCACGGGCGAAGATGTTGTTGGTGATGGCAAAGTCAACGCCAGCTCCTACGGTGTAGCCGTTGAAGGTCTCCGTTTCCTTGTCAAAGCCAGGTACATCGACGAAACCGCGCGTCGCAGTCCAGCCGGCTGCGCCATAAATCAGCGCTTTATCGAAGGCATAGCCGACACGACCACGAACAGCGCCGGCCCAATCCGTCCCGATGTCTGCGCCGAGCGCGTCCTCTTCATTCCAGTTGTATTCCAGGTTGCCCTCGATACCGACGACAATGTTATCGAACTGGAAATTGTACCCTGCGAATCCGCCGAAGATGCCGCCGTTGAAATCTTCCGAAGCGCTGGCACCACCGGCGCTGAAGTCACCGTTAAGCCATGCGGCGCCACCATCGATCCCGAAGTAGGGACCGGACCAAGTAAAAGTAGGAGCGACCGCAGCGTCCTGGACGACATCGGCGGCAAGGGCGGTGGTTGCGACAAGTGCGAGTAGCGTTGTGGCGATAGTCAACTTCATTTTCTGTACCCCATTGCATAACAATACAACCGAAGGATATATCACCAGCTCAACAAAAAGCTGTAGCAACTAGGGCACACTCGCGAGATTGTACGGGTAGTACAAGTTGCGCGCGGCGGAGGGCCGGCGGCCTTCGGCCCTGCATTCCATCGGGTACTGTCACATTGATTGAGCTGTAAGGAAATTGAGATAGCAGCGCACCCATGACCGTGAGTGCACCGACCGACAAGAACCACCGCTATCCGATCGAAATCGTAGCCCGT
>NZ_LWBS01000069.1 GCF_001652265.1 Rhizobium leguminosarum | reverse complement strand
GCCAGCTATTCGTTCAACGACGTCATGGCGGCGATTATGATCGGCACCGGCCTGGCCGGCAAGGGGATCGCCGCCAACGGCTCCGAGGACGGGCGCTTCTTCGCAGGCAGCGGCGGCGACGCCTGGATCGCCGAGCGCATGTTCAGCACCAAGGACAACGGCTGGAGCAAGGCCATCCAGGCTCTCGACCTGCCCTATATCGACAGCGAATATCTGACATCGAGCCTCAAGAAGATGGGGCTTTCCATGTCGAGCTCGGATGCCATCGAGCCGGTCGTGGAGCGGCCGATCGACGATAACGACGTCCTGGAAAGCCAAGTGTTGCGCGGGTATGCTCCGTCGAGCGCCTATGAGCCGACGCTGAAGAAGCTCGACGAACTTAAATACGGCATTCTCGGCGATGCCGTGAAGGACGTGAACCGGGATTTCGTCGCGCCCGACAATATGGACCACCTCGACCAGCTGACGCCGGAGCAGAAGGCGACGCTGCTCTACGATCTCATCGAGATCAAGCAGCAGTTCAACGGCTATATGAGCCAATATGGCGACAGCGTGTCCGATGGCGAGCGTGTCAGCAAGGGCCTCGACGCGCGGATCGAAAAGCTGACGGCCGATCCTGCGACGCAGCAGCATCTCTCGAACATATTCACGAGCGGCATGAAGGAATATCTGCAGCGCCCGGAGAATTCCGATCTGCTCACCAACATGGAAGACGCCTATCTGATCGATATCGGCGGCGGCAAGGCGATCGACCGGGCGCTCAGTGCCGACAAGAGCTTCGACGAAGCCCTGAAAGATTATTATTCAGAGCTCAACACGCTCGTCGATCTCCTGCCTCAGGATTATATCGATGCGCATTTCGACGCCGCGAACGTCACCTTCTCGAACATCGTCAAGGAACGTTATATCGGCGACGGCCTGGGCGTCGATCTCCAGCCGCTGCTGTCGGGGCCGGATGACACCTTTGTGCCCGGTGCGACGAATGACGCCATCAGCCAGTTGGCAAACAAGTTCGCCCAGGATTTCATCGGCAAAAACGGCCCGGCGGATGGCGGCAAGACATTGAAACAAAACCTAGCGCAGGACATAGCACGCAACGTCGACCGCGTTCTGTCCATGGTGCGCGGCGGCATGAAGCTCGACGACGCGGTCGCCTCCTTCAAGGATTCGCTCGATCTGCCGCGCCAGACCCGTACACCCGCCGGCCTCGATGCCGAGGTGTACAAGGCCGGCCTCGTCCATGCCGTCCAAGTGCTCAGCATGTCGAGCGTGCTGGTGGCGCGCGGCTTCGGTGTGGGCGGCAAATGGACGTCGACCGATATCGCGGCTGCGGTCGGCTCGGCGACGCAGATCGTCGGCATGACGATGGAAGGACTGGGCAAGAACCTCGACGTTGCCGACAAGCCGTTCAGCGCCTTCGGCAATGAGCCGGGCAGCTTGGGCAAGGGTATCTCCATGAGCTTCTCGCCCAAGACGATGGAAGCGGCGGGCAAGATCCTCGGCGCGGCCGGCGGCCTCGCCATGGCTGGCCTCGGCTTCTACTCGGCGTCGCGGTCGATGAAGGCCGGCGACCGCGCCAAGGGCGCGCTGGAAATCATCGGCGGGATTGCCGGCACCGGCAATGCGCTCATCGGCTTCTCCGAGGCGATGCTCTATTTGACCAATGCCATGTCCCGCGCATTCTCAGGTCTCGGAACAGTGGCGCCCGAAGTGGTGACCATCTTCAGCAGCGCTGCCAAAGCCGGCCTTGCCGCAGCCAAACTGGTCACCGGCCTAGTTGCCTCAGGCGTCGGGCTGGCGCTTGGCCTGTGGGATATGGCCATCGGTGTGAAGAAGCTCGACAAGACGGAAAAGAAGCTGAACGAAAAGCTGGAGCGGTACGTGGGCGAGTCCGTGCATCTCGAGTTCCGGCCGGATCCGTCGTTCACCTGGTGAAGAAGCATCGCCGCTTCAGTCGTCGAGACGATGACCGCCTGCCGACAGCGCCGGATGCTTCCCTCATAGATTAAATGCAAGCGAGCATTGCAGCAAGAGCTGCTCCTCCGGGAGAAATTTCGCTCCATGGCGGGCGTTGGTGCACGGACCGTTTAGCGTTCTGAGTTAGGCAGGAGGGAACGGCAACAGCTCTTGTCGTTTAGTCATGCCTTTCAAACACAATGCCAGCCGTCGTCATCACATTGAGAAGACGAAGTTCAGGGCGACCAACTGGCCGGAGTATGAAGCAGGACTTTGTTGGCGTGGCAGCCTGACCTTGTGTCTGACACCGGAAGTCCTGTCCAAATGGTATGCTCCAAGACGCAAGACCCGCGGCGGCCAGCACCGTTATTCCGATCTGGCAATCGAGACCACCTTGCGCTGGGCCTGGTGTTTGGCTTGCGGCTTCGCCAGGCAGAAGGCGTGTTGGAATCGGTGCGGAATTGGTGCAGGGATAGCGTTGGTGCATGGAACCTTTGTCAACGGTTTGGCGATAGGCAGGCAGGATCGAAATCAGTTTGATCCGAGTGCCATGCCGTACAAACACAACGCCGATCGTCGTCATCACGTCGGAAAGATGAAATTCAGGGTGACGAAGTGACTACGAAGCAGGTCTGCGCCGGCGTGGTAGCCTGACCTTATGGGTAACGCCGGAGGCACTGGCAGGATGGCGCTCTCCGCGACGCAAGACCCGCGGCGGCCAAGCCCAGTATTCCGATCTCGCCATTGAGACTGCGCTGACGCTGGGTTGCGTCTTCGCAATGCGGCTGCGCCAGACCGAGGGATTGCTCCACTCGCTGCTGGATCTCATGGGGCTGAAAGTCCCAGTTCCAGATCATACGACGCTGAGCCGTCGGGCACAGAAGTGGGAGCCATCAGCCCGACGAAACCCGCCGCTGCCGGACGGTCCGCTGCATGTGCTTGTCGATAGCACGGGATTGAAAGTCTACGGCGCCGGGCAGTGGCTGGAGCAAAAACATGGCGCCAGATCACGTCGCACCTGGCGAAAGCTGCATCTGGCAGTGGATGCCAAAAGTGGCGCGATCATTGCCCATGGGCTGACAGACCAGAAAACGGATGATCCTTCCCAGGTGGCACCGCTGCTCGATCAGATCGACGGGTATTGTCACGTTAACTGGGTTGCGGTTGCCTGCCTGACGGGTTGGGCGTAGATTTCGGCGATGCATTCACGAGATATCAGCTTCAAACGTCACCGTTTTCCGCCACGGATCGTTTCTCACGCGGTCTGGCTTTATTTGCGGTTCAACCTTAGTCTGCGTGAAGTTGAGGAAATGCTGCTCGAGCGTGGAATCGACGTGTCATACGAGACAGTCC
>NZ_LWBS01000068.1 GCF_001652265.1 Rhizobium leguminosarum | reverse complement strand
ATCATATCGTTTCGTTGCTCACGTCGTGCGTTCGAAGCGGTTGAAGAGTGTCCCGCTCAACGAGCCCAGGAGCGCCCAGAACAAGAGGCTGGTCATGACCGCCGCGGCAACGAATTGATGCTCGAGAACGGGATGTCGTCGAAGAAGAGAGCGTTCTGACGGAAAGCCAGGCTCATCAGATTTTCGGAGATACCGCGGAATTTGCGAATGTCTCGAAGATCGCACGCGGTTGAACGGAGGGAAAGATGGCTGTTTTCACCGAAATATCCGACGACGACCGAAACTCGATTGCCGCAGCCTATGGCATGACGTCCTTGTCATCGGTGATTGGTATCGCCGATGGTGACCGGGAAACGACCTATCTTTTCCGGACGGCGGTGGGTGAGTTCATCGTCACGTTGTTCGAAAATGGCGCCGAGCCGCTGGATCTGGAACGCGCGTTCGCAACGATGGAGACGCTGAACAACAGCGGCATTCCCTGCCCGAAGCCGACGCGGACGATTGATGGCGATGCCACCTTCCGGGCGGCCGGCCGTCTCGTTGCCGTCGTGAGTTTCGTATCAGGTTCGTCGACAAACGATCCTACGCCAGGAAAGTGTAAAAGCCTTGGCCGCCTCATGGCGCGGATCCACATGACCCTGCAAGGAGGCAAAAAGCGTTCTCTAAAAGAGCTGCCTGCCGGTCCTCTGCATGGAGCCTTAATACCTTCCAACGTCTTCTTCCTCGGAGAGGACGTCAGCGGCGTCATTAACTTCCGGCTTCGGCACGATGACGTACTGGTTTCCGAGATCGCGGATGTTCTCGTCAGCTGGGCCAGCCGGCCGACTGGAGAGTTGGACGAACAGAAAGCGAGGGCCGTTCTGGCCGGCTATGAGAGTGTAAGGCTCCTGACTAAGGCAGAGACAGCGGCACTTCCCGCGTTCGTCCTTTCATCCGCTGCCAGGCGCTATGCCAGTGAGAAGGACAAGATTTGCCTGTTTGATGTTGCGGTTCGCGCCTTTGAATCTGCGGAATTTTCAGCGGTTGCCCGACAAACGGAGCCCCGCCGAGCATGAAATACCTTCTCGACCGCGTCGACGAACAAATTCTATGCGCCCTGAAGTCGAACGGGCGAGCCTCTCATGCTGAACTGTCAGGTCAGGTTAATCTATCGCGGAATGCTGTTCGCGTTCGAATTGAGCGGCTTGAACGCGAGGGCTTTATCAGGGGCTATACAATCGTCACGGGGATGGCGGAAACGACAGTCACATCACTACCGCTTTGATGTTTGTCTACCGTCAGGATCGCATGAGGGGTGGCGAGGTCATCACGCTTTGCGGAAAATTCCGGAAGTTGTCGCTTGCGATGTGATGACGGGCGATTTTGATCTGCTGGTAAGGGTCGAATCCCCGCAAGCCGATCGCATCCGCCAAATCTGGCAACTGATTTCGGAACTGCCCGGTGTAAGGGATACCCTTACGGCATTCGCACTCTCCTCCGTCATTCGCAAGTGAGAGGGTGGGTTTGAATTCCACTTGCACGGCGGCACCGTAGCCGCAATGCCGTAGCAATCATCGAGAAACCATACGTCGTAGCTGTGCCATTCAGCCTCGCCGAACCGCTGTTGAAACACTCGCCCCGCGCATACCCGCCGCCGCGGGCCTAGGTTCTCACTGAGCGGAAATCAACGCCTAAGCGCCATTCGGCATTTGGCGACGTCGACGCTTGCCGCAAGCCTCATTTAAAGGCACCCCGCAAATGCTCGAGCGCGCGCTCGACATCCGGTACCGCGGAGGCTGGTATCGCTCTGACTGGCCGCGGCGGTTCGAAATCTCCGACGCCAAGAAGCGCTGCGAGCGCATACATGACCCTAAAGCTACCGAGCTGCTTGAATAGGGTCCAGAATGGCAGGAAGGCCTGTTCAAGTCTCTCGACCTCCGCCGCATCGCCAGCCTGTGCCGCTCGTGCAAGGGCCAGCGCTTCGGCTGGAAGAATTCCTCCGACAACGCTGTACCAGGCATCGGCCCCGGCAACGAGAGCCGACGACGCTCCCCAGTCACCGCTATAGCCGATGGCGAACTCCGACGGCGTCGTGCCACGCAGATCGGCCAACTCGGTCTTAAAGTCTTCGTTTGCCGGCAACGGCATCTTGATCGCGACGATGTTTGGAACCGTGGCTAGCCTGGCGATCAGTGCGCTGTTGAACGTGAACCTGGTGGTGCTGGGATTGTTGTAGATACAAAGCGGAAGACTGCCGCTCTTAGCGACGGCTGCGAAATGCTCAAACACCTCGTCACTCGTTAGCGGAACATACGAGACGGGCGCCAGAAGAAGCCCATCTGCTCCAGCCTCCTTCGCATCGCGTGCCAGGGCCTGCGCCTCGTCAGTGCGAAGCGCGCCAACGCCGACAATCACCCGGACCCTCCCGCCGGCGGTCGCGATAGCAGTTTCGACGGCACGCCTACGCTCGTCGCGCGTCAGGAAGGCATAGGCGCCCGTGCTTCCGAGAAGGCCTATGGAGTCAGCACCCGCATCAACGATGCGGTGCAAGAGCGCCGCAAGCGCGGCTGAATCAACGCGCCCGGACGCATCGGCCGGAGTGATCGGAAAAGCGGATAGGCCTTCGAAGAGAGACATGAATGTTGCCTTGGTTATGTACGGGAAAGCAGAAGACGGATGCCGGCCGCGCCAAAGAAGAGCGCAAGCGTCCCCTCGATCCATCGCCGAGCCCGTTGGTAGAAGCCCACCATTGGAGCGGTTGAAAAGATGATCGCGTAACCGCAAAAGATCGTTACGCTCAAAACAGCGCATCCACCGAGGATCGCTGCCACGGTGTGCGAGGACGCACCCGGGCCGTCCCTGGTCCATCGCCACGCCCATGATGCGCATGTTACTTGGACCGGGACTTCCAGCCGCGATCACATAGGCTGTGTAAACGAGAAGTAGGTGCTGGAACTCCGAGCCCACGCGCATATCCTTTATTCATGCCGGATCCGACTGGGCGCAACCGTCACTCGGGGCGGCCTTTCTGATTTCATGAGGCAGTTCTGCATACTCACGATTGTCGTGTCAGCCACTACCGGAATGCTTTAAGTTAGGCTAATTAAAGTGGCTTACCTCGATTAAGGCGAACTTACATGCTTGACTACTCCGCGTTGCGGGCCTTGGCCGCCGTTGTGCAGACTGGAAGCTTCAAAAAAGCGGCAGGGATGCTCAATGTCACACCATCCGCAGTTTCGCAGCGCGTCAAAAACCTCGAAGAGCGAATGGGTATCGCGCTAGTACCACGCCACAGAGATTATGACTCTTTGACGGGGTAAGCTTTACGGAGCTTTTTGCGGGCATTTTCGGTTGTGAACATCCATTGGATCTTTGCGCCGTGGGCGTTGCGTTGCTGCTCCCAG
>NZ_LWBS01000067.1 GCF_001652265.1 Rhizobium leguminosarum | reverse complement strand
GGGCCTGTCGCAAACATTTTCGGAGCGCGCGATTATCCCTTGAGCATCTTCAGTTTCATGCTTTGTTAACTTTCTGCAGTCCGAAGAGGCGCGCAAGCAGATCGTTCTGATCGTTGATGGTCCAACTGCCCGAGAGGCCGAAGCCTTTCCTCAGCCACAGCATCGCCTCGAAACCCGCGATGGTTCGCCGCGCCGTGTTGAAAGATTGGAAGCCACCGATTTTTGGCATGTTCTGTAAGCGCTACGAGTGGCCCACGGGTATTTCCGTTGACATTTGCAGGGTTCCGAGACCGGTCGGCTTTAGAACTTCTGCCTTGAGCGCCGCGGCATGAAGTAGTCGCGAATTTTAATGACGGCACCAGCAATCTGGATGATCTCCGCCGGCGGGGTTATCTTTTTGGCGTCGCAGAGGGCGCGAATAGGAGCGATGATATCACCGGTCACAGCATGGCCACGGATGACCGGGCTCCATAGCCTGGGGGCGAATTCCGTTCCGAGGAGGAAGCCGGTGTGCCAATCGAAGCTGTCGTGGGAATAGGTGATGTGACTGAAGCGTGGCCGATATTCTTCCGGCCTTTCCCCAAGCGTGGCCGATATGCGGTTATATTCGGCGACGATCGTTTGCACGGCCTGGTGCTCTGTGGTTTCCATCGGCAAGGCCATGGCGCCCTCGCCGGCGAACAGGGGAATCCATTGATAGGGGTTGATGAACTTCGGCCCGATGATCAACGCGGTGAGATAACCATCCAGCCCGCTCATGCTCCACACCGGCGCCGCAGGACGCCGTCTGCGGATGAAGGTCTCGAATGCTTCATCGTCAAGCTTTGGTCGTGCTGTTGCCGCCTGCGCCGGGCTGGTGGAACTGGTCTGAGTGGATTTTGTCATGCGGCAACCTGATGGCGCTCTGCTTTCCAGTTCCAGGGGAAGCAGCGTATCGAGCTTGTTGATCGTGGTGCTTCCCGATACGATCCGTTCGAGGACATCGGCAAGCCAGGTGTGTGGATCGAGCCCGTTCAGTTTTGCGGAGTTAACGAGCGAGGCCAGGATCGCAAAGGTCTCGCCACCCTTCACATTACCCACGAACATCGAATTCTTTCTCGTCAGGGCAACGGACTTCATCGAACGTTCGACGATGTTGGAGTCCACCTCTATCGTCCCGTCGCTAAGGAAGGCGGTCAGGCCGGTCCAGTGCGTCAGCGTGTAATTGATGGCTTTGGCCAGGGCGGACTGGGTCGAGACATCGTCCTTCAGTTCAAGCAGGCGGGTCCTTATCTGACGCATGACCGGGCCTGAGCGAAGCTGCCGGGCATTTTGCCGTTCCTCAGCGCCCTGGCCCCTGATCTCCTGTTCGATCCGGTAGATCTCGGCCAGCATCGAGACGATCGTGAGCGCCTCCGGCGACCCGGTCAGCTTGACCACATCGACGAATTTGCGCCGGGCATGGGCAAGGCAGAAGGCCAGTCTTAAGGGGCTGGAATTGCTTTTGCCGCGATGTCTGGCAAGGGTCTTGTAGGCGGTATATCCATCTACCTGGAGAACGCCGTTGAAGGACGCCAACTGACGCTCCGCCTCACGAGCGCTGCGGCTCTCGGAGAAGATATAGCCGACCGCCGGCGGGGCGGGTCCATTCCAGGGCCGGTCATCGATGGCCTGTGCCCAGAGCTGGCAGACTTTCGTTCGCTTTCGCCCCGGATCGAGCCGTGGCAACCGCGTCTCGTCGGAAAATACCCTTGGCTGTGAGCGAATGAAGGCCAGCAGCCTGTCGTAGAGGGGCTTGAGCCACCAGGCAACACGGGCGACCCAGATGCCGAGCGTTCCACGATCGAGGCTTACGCCATAGCCTGCGAAGATCTGTGTCTGCCGATAGAGCGGCAGGTGCCAGGCGAATTTGGAAACGACGATGTGAGCGGCCAAGGCAGTTGTCGCCATACCACCGTCCATGAAGCGTGCTGGCGCGGGAGCTTGAACGACGCCATTCTCGCAGGCCCGGCAGGCATAGCGAGGGCGAATGGTCCGTCTGACGCGCAAGATGGCTGGTACGACATCGAGCGCCTCGCTCGTGGTCTCCCCGATGCAGTGGAGCCCACCGCCACAACAGGAGCAGGTACAACTTTCCGGCTCAACGACGACGTCGTATCGTGGCAGGTGTTTGGGAAGGAAGCCGATATTGCGCGCCGCGGATGGCCTGCATCGCAAACCTTGCTCGCCGCCGTCCGGTCGGTCGTCATTAGCGGCGACCGGGACAGTCGAAAGATCGCCAAGATCAAAGCTCGCCTGTGCCGGATCGATCGTCGAAAGCATCTCCGATCTCGCGCCATGGATCAACCGCTTAAGGCTGGCTACTTCCTCCTGAAGGTCGGCTATCCGGGCATCGCGAACCAGAACCATCCGGCTCAGTTGCTCGACATCCTGCGGAAGCTGATCGGGTGGAAGAGACATGCCGAAACCTACCATACCGGCATGGTTCTTCAAGCAAATACAATGGGATCAAGCGGCTTTCGTAGGTCGCTTTACGGCCTTCTGCTGAACCCGTGTCCAGTCCAGTCCAGTCCAGTCCAGCCCGGCAACGAGCAGATTGAACTCCTCCGGGGACATGCAGATTGCGCCGTCCTTTATCGGCGGGAAAACGAACTTGCCGCTTTCCAACCACTTCGTCGATAAAATCATACCCGAGCCGTCCCAGTAAATGCAGCGCAATCGATCGCGACGTTTGGCCCGGAAAACGAAAACATCGCAGCAATAAGGATCGGCAGCAAGTGCCGCCGCCACCAAAGCTACCAGGCCGTTCATACCGCGCCGGAAATCGACCGGCTGCGTCGCCATCATGATCCGCAATCCCCGCGACGGACCTATCACCGCTTGCCCCGCAGCGCCGCTACCACCGCTTGTGCCAGCTCTGGAGCGATATCGCCGGTCATGACCATCCGCGCGCCGCCAAGCTCGATCTCGATGCGGCCCGCAGCAACATCGGACCTGTTGCCGGCACTCTGCGCCTCAACCGCCTCGCCCGAAATCGTCACCGGAACGAAAACCGGCACATCCAGTCCTCTACCGCCACGCCTGCCGACCGGCAGACCCGCAGCCTTCCGCCACTTGTTCAGGAGCCCGCGATTAACACCATACCGGCGCGCGACCCCCGAAATGTTCACACCGGGCTCGGCACATTCCGACAGGATCTGGTCTTTCTCTTCCGGCAACCAGTCCCGTCGTCGCCGTTCGCCGGTGATCACTTCAACCCGGCGGTAACTCTCCTGGTGCCTGGCTTCAAGCCTGGCTCTGAGCATGGCACTATCGTTCACGTCGTCCATCAAATCTGCCCTTCCAAATCAAAGTGCAGATTCTCAAGCCTCAAGCGAAACAAGAGAAGGTGGGGTGTTCGTGACGCTCACCATGTTCTTCTTTACCCGGAAATGGTCACTTTCGATGCCTTGCTGGAGGTGCTTGGTGACATAGTGGACGGGGTCCGGATGTAGAAGCCCATCATCAACCGACGTTTTGATCGTTGACGGGAAGGTG
>NZ_LWBS01000066.1 GCF_001652265.1 Rhizobium leguminosarum | reverse complement strand
AGTTCGCAATCGGGACAGTGCTTGCGAATTTGTGTGTCCTTCTTGTATTTTCGCCTATTGTTATATTGTTTTACGTTTCATTTGCTTTGTTAGTTGATGAGGTTTCCGGATATTTAACGAGGCGAACCGTAATTGGAAAAGAACCTGGTTCTCTTAAACGCAAAATTCGGCAGATGGTGGGGGTCTGAAAGAGATGAGTAAGATCTCTAAACCCCAACCAAGATCTGAAACAGCCCGTCGTGATCCGTAAGCATTCGGCGACACTGCACGGCCATCGCACCAGCTTCTCGCTCGAAGATGAATTCTGGGCCGAACTGAAGACGATCGCCGCAAGCCGTTCGATCCCGCTCGCTACCCTGATTTCCGAAATCGACGACCACCGCCCTACGGACAGCAACCTCTCCTCGGCGCTGCGGCTGCATGTGCTCTCGTGGCTGAAAGCCGCAATTCAGGCAAGGTGACGCGCAACGTGGCCGCGCGTCATCGAGAGTGTCGTTGCAAAGCTCAGTCCGTGATCGCCGACAGGATCGGACCTCCATTCGGCGCCTGCACCAGGATGGCCGTTTTCAGCCCTGATTCCGACAGAGGAAGGGGAAAGGAAGCCTTCGATCCATTCCATATTCCCAAGCGATCGAGACGATGCACGACATGGGTATGCGGCAGGGTGTTGCCCTCATTCTCGCCACGCGCCACCGGAACGGATTCGATGCGCGGATCATAACGAACGAGCCAGACGTCGGCCGCGTTCGCGACATTGGAGGTTCCGCCAATCTCGATGCGATCATGATCAAGTGCGAGGCTCGGCCCTTTGGCCGGTCGCGCCTGGGATAACAGCGCTTCGACGTCGGAAAGGCGGTTGCCGACTGTGGTTGTCGTGCCGTTCACCACCATTTGCGGCGTGAAGGGACCAGCTTGCCGCAGCGCCGGCTCGTAATCGACCTGCCGTTGCGTATATTCCGGTTTCCCGTAGGTGTCCTTCCACCCGAGATAATCCCAATAGGTCACCGAAAAACTCAGCGCCAGCACGTCCGGGCGGCTGCTGATCTTGATCAGATTGGCGTTGGCCGGTGGGCAAGACGAGCAGCCCTGACTGGTGAACAGCTCGACAACCGTCGGTGATCGATCGGCGGCAAATACCGGCATCGTGGTCGTGACGGCGGCAAGAGTTGATGCGATCGTTGCAGCGATCTTTCCCCGCTGGTTCATGTTGGCGCTCCCTTTTCAAACGGCTTCGATGTTGGAACCACCCAACCCGATATGTTTGATTTCGCTGTGAGGGGGCGGTTTGTTACGCCGTCACGTCAACGTGATCGTCGTAACGGCCGATCAACCGGCCCGCGCCGGAGAGAACAAGGCAAATCGCCGAGAGAAGAAGAGCCGTGGCTGTGGCTCGCTTTATTGCGCCTGAACGCCCGGCACCTGATCGAAATTGAGCTGGCCGGGCTGCGACTGCTCGCCCCGACGCGCTGCCTCGGCTGCTGCCCTTGCCTGCGCATCCGCCTTCTCCTTCGCTTCAGCCGCAACACGTGCGGCATCCGCCTCGGCGGCGGCCCTGCGTTCGGCCGCCTCCTGCGCCAATGCACGCAGCCGCTCTTCCTCCGCCTGCCGTTGTTGCTCGATCTCGGCCGCCTTGATGCGCTCGGCGTCGTTGAACCGATAGAGCGCCACCTCGCGGCGCAGCCGCTGTTTTTCGAGCACGACCGCCTGCAGTCGCTCGACCCGCCGGCGCTCGCGCTCGAAGGCGCGCAGCGACAGGTAGCTGGTGATATCGGTCACATCCATCGTCTTGCCGGGTGACGGCAGCATGCCGGAAAAATTCAGCTTGAGCGCCGGCTCGGCGCCGGAAAGCGCTTCGGTTCCCGGATTGAATCCGACACCCAGCGTCGCGCTGACCCGCTCTTCCGGCAGCGCGATCTGCGCATCGGCGGTGATGCGGGCGAGATCGTTGGCGACGGTGACGTTCTGCACCCTCAGCGTCCCGTCGGTGATGTTGAAGGGGATGCCGAGTGGCGGCAGCTTCGCCTCGCCGTTGCTGAGCAGCGTCTCGATGATCGGGTGCACCTTGCCGGCATTGATCTGCTCCTGCATCGTATCGGTCGCGGCAAGCAGCGGCGGAAGGATGGCAAGGTTCAGTCCGCGTATGCTGGTATCGCCGAGCCTCAGTTCGCCGGAACCATTGAGCGAGCTGGCGATCTCGCCGATCGTCTTGCCCGAGGCCTCCATCGACAGCGACAATCCGAACTTGCCGTTGGCGATCGGCGCGCCGTCGCGCAGCCAGACGACGCCGGAAAGATCGGAATCGGCAAGCGCAATCTTTGTCTGCAGGAAGCCGGTGCCGTTGGCATTGGTGAAGAGCAGGTTGCCGGAAAGCTTTCCGCCGTCCCAGTTGCCGGCCATGTCGTTGAGCTGCAGCTCGTCGCCCTTGTAGGCGACGTTGCTGGTGAAGTCCGACACCGCCGTTTCCGGCAGGCCCGGCCAGAACTGCTTGGCCGTCAGCTTCACGTTGACGTCGAGATCCTTGAAGACGGGCAGCCCCAGCGGCGCCGTCGTCAGCTGACCGTTGGCGGGATCGACGATCTGGCCGAATACCGCCTCGCCGAGCCAGCCGGCATCGGCCTTAGACAGCGTCAGGCCGCCGCTCGCGGTCGTCTTCGCAGCCTTCCGGTCGACGGTCAGCGCACCTGAAAATTCGTTGTCGGCCGCATGCCCCTTAAGATCCGAAAGGACGATCTTGTCGCTATCGACGGCTGCATTGACTTGCAGGCCGAGCGGCAGGCCGGTTCCGGTCTGCGGCAGGGCGATGCCGTTCATGATGAGATAGGGGTCGATATCGGCGCTGTCGAGCGACAGTGCGATCTGGCCGTTCATGAAGCTCTCCGGCCGGACATCGACCTTGCCGTTGGCCATGAACGAGGTCCGGTCGGTCGCAAAGCTCAGCGCCGCATCGGCGGGATCGTTGCCCGATGCCTTCACCTTGAGCGTCAGGCGGCCATTGGCCCCGACATCGACCGGCAGTGGGTCGAGCCCGGCCTGACCGAACAGGATGGACGGCACGGCGTTTTCGAGCGTCGCCTCGAGGCGCGTCGTGCCGTTGCCGGTCAACGCCAGGAGGTCGGACATGCGGTAGTCGAGATTGACGCGGCTGCCGTTCGCCACGCCGGCAAGCGTCACGGTCAGCGCGTTGCCCTCGTCGCCGCCGAGCGTCAGTGCGCCGCGCAGGGCCGTGTTGCCGTACCAGCCGGCATTGCGCACCAGCCGGTCGAGCACCGGGTGATGCGGCAGGTGCTCGCGCAGCATGGTGAAGAACCCGCCGGGATCGGCCGATTTGAAGGTGATTTCGCCGGCGCCCTTGTAATCGAGCAGCGAGCCCTCCGCCCTGCCGGTCGCCGTCAGCTCGGCGCCTGCGATGTTCTTGATCGACAGCCGGTCGACGGCAAGCGCCCCATCGGCGATCGTAAAGGTGGTCTCGACATTCTCGGCGTCGACGCCGAAGGCCGTGAACTTATCGGCCTTGAGCTGGGCGGCGATCTTATGGTCGAGCACGTTATCACCGGCATCCGGGCCGGTCATGAGCCCGCTCAGCGCCTGCAGCGCGTCCAGATCGAGCGTATCGCCGTTCAGCGCCACCGACAGCGTCGGCGTCTGGCCGGAGATCGCCTGGCGCTCCAGCCGACCCTTCAGCGTCGCCGGTCCGATGGCAATCTCGAGATTTTCAAAACGCTGCAATTCGTGCGTCAGGCTGACATTGGCGGAAAAGCCAGCCTGCCGCAATTGCCGGATGGCCGGATCGACCGAGCCGGCAAGCCAGGAGGCAAGCCCCGTCGGCTGGCTGGAGGCCACCACGATCTGGCCATTGAACGAAGCTTCGCCCTCAAGCAGGAGCTTGCCCTTGCCTTCCACCTGCGTGCGCCCCGGCAGCGTGCCGGTGGCGCTGTCGATCATCCAGCCGGTGCCGGCCGGTTCGAGCTCCAGCTGGACGTCGCGCAGCGTCGTATCGCCGGCGACGATCGCCGGCAGTTTGACGCTCGCCTTGCCCGGCACCTGCGGGATCGGCACCTGCCGGACGATATCGATCAGCGAATTCAGCCGTTGGCGCGCCGAAACAGCGGGATCCCGTGTCGTCTTGCCCGACGCGCCCTGATTGCCGATGCGGTTAACGTCGATCTGCTGCCCATCAGCGGTCAACAGGAATTCCGGCGCATTGCCGGTATCGAGCGTCGCCTCGCCGGTTATGACATAGGGATCGTCGGTCGGGCCGATCTCCATCCGGTATTCGGGAATGCGGATGCGTTCATTGGTGAGCTCGAAGCGGCCCTTGACACGCGGCGGCTGCTCTTTTTTGTTGGCGGGCGTGGCACTGTTGCGGATTTCGATCGCGGCCGAAAGCTGGCCCTGATAGTTCGGCCTGCTGTCGACGAGCTTCAGTTCGCCGTCGAGATCGACGCTGACAGGGTGCTTGTCCGGCGAAAGCCTCGTGCGCATGCGCAGCACGCCCTTCTCGTCCGGCTGGCTGCTCGAGATCGAGAAGCCGCCGTGCTCGCCGTCGAGCGCAGCGTCGCCCTCGATGCGCCAGGGACCGGCCAGCGACTTTGCCGACATTTCCGCATTGAGGCCGGTGATGCGACGCGAGCGGCCCGACTGGTCGTCGATGAATTCGACCTCGCCGCCGCTGACATGCACGTTTTCAAGTACGACGGTCCTTGCCGGTATTTCCGCGCGGCTGCCGCGCATCCAGTCGAGCGTGCCGTCCTTGAGCAATCTCAAGCGCACCTTCGGATTGACGATGCGCATGTCGAAGATCAGCGCTTCACCCGACAGGAAAGGTGCGAGCTCCGCATCCATAGAGAACTGCTCGACCTTGACGATCGGCGTGCCGTCCGCTTCCTGGCCGACGCGCACGTCATGCAGCGTCACCGATGGAAACGGCAGCAGGCGCGCATCCACCGTGCCGTAGACGGTGACTTTCTTGCCGATAATGCGGCTTGCCTGATCCTCGAAATTCTTGCGGAAATCCGTCCAGTCGATGAACAGCGGCGCAAGCAGCGCCACAAACAGCACTACGACGATCACTCCCCCCAGAAAGACGAGGAACCGGCCTACCAATGCAAAGCGTCTCCATTCGGGATTCTGTTGCCGACACTAGAGCATGATGCCGAAAAGTGTGAGCGGTTTTCGGACGACATCATGCTCTAACTCTTTATTTGAGAACAGGATTCAGATTTTAGCTTGAGCCGGCCCAACATCATCCTGTTCTAGCGCTATTCATGCCGGGGGCAAGGCCCAAGTTCATGAGAGTATTCCGTTTTCAGCCATAGTGGAAAATCTTGCCGGGATTGAAGATGTCGTCCGGATCGAGCGCCTGTTTCACCTGTCGCATCAGATCCACCGCGCCGCCAAGCTCCTGTTCCAGAAACGCCATCTTGCCTTGCCCGATCCCGTGTTCGCCGGTGCATGTCCCGTCCAGGTCGAGCGCCCGCTGGTTGAGTCGCTGCACGAAGCTCTCAGCCATGGCGATGTCTTCGGCCCTTCTGTCGTCGAACAACAGCAGCACATGGAAGTTCCCGTCGCCGGCATGGCCGACGATCGGCCCCAGCAGCCCGTGCTCCTCGATATCCGCCTGTGTAGCGGAAACACAATCGGCAAGCCTCGATATCGGAACACAAACATCGGTCGAAAGTGCGGCAAGCCCGGGCGCCAGCGCCCTTGCGGCCCAATAGGCGTCGTGGCGCGCCTTCCAGAGTTTTGTCCGTTCCTCGGCATTGGCGGTCCACAGGAATTCGCCGCCCCCACATTCCGCCGCGATCTCGGCAAAGGCTGCCGATTGCAGCGGCACCGTCTCGTCGGTGCCGTGGAATTCGAGGAAGAGTGTCGGGCTTTCGGCATAGGAAAGCCCGGAATAAGCATTGCAGGCCCGCATCTGCACCGTGTCGAGGAGCTCGATGCGCGCCACCGGAATGCCCATCTGGATCGTCATGATGACGGCATCGCAAGCGGCCTTGACGCTCGGAAAGGCGCAGGCCCCGCCGGCGATCTTCTGCGGGATCGCCTGCAGGCGCAGCGTCACCGAGGTCAGGATGCCGAGCGTGCCCTCGGCGCCGACGAAGAGCCGCGTCAGGTCGTAGCCCGCCGAGGATTTGCGGGCGCGCCGGGCCGTGCGGATCTCTTCGCCATTGGCGGTGACCGCGGTGACGGCAAGAACATTGTCCTTCATCGTTCCGTAGCGCACGGCATTGGTGCCGGACGCCCGCGTCGAGGTCATGCCGCCGATCGAGGCGTTGGCGCCGGGATCGATCGGGAAGAACAGGCCGGTATCGCGCAGGTGAATGTTCAGCGCTTCGCGTGTCACGCCCGGCTCGACGGTACAATCGAGATCTTCGGGATTGACCTCGAGCACCCGGTTCATGCGGCTGAAATCGATCGAAATACCGCCATGGGCGGCATTGATCTGCCCCTCCAGCGAGGTGCCGGTGCCGAATCCGATGACCGGCACCTTGTGGGTCGCACACGCCCTGACCGCCGCCTTCACATCCTCGGCACTCTCGGCGAAGAGCACGCCGTCCGGCAGCTGCGGTGGGATATAGGTGGTCGTATGGGCATGCTGTTCGCGGAAGGACTGGCCGGTCTGGAAGCGCTCGCCGAAGCTCTGCTTGAGAATGCCAAGCACGGCGGCGATACCCACCTCGTTGCGTGTGCCGGCCTTTGCGTCCTTCAGCGCCATCCCTTTGATCTCCCTGCTAATCCGCGGAAACCATATCGTGTTCCGCAGGTTAGGCTGGGTATGCGGCAAGTCAAAGCGGCTGTCCAGTTAAGATTGGGAGAAGAATTCATTCCCTCTTTGTTGTAGGCCGCTGTTATAGCCAAATCCGCCGCCCCGGCGCCTCAGACGATCGGCGGATTGAGCCGCGCAAAACCCTCCTGCCGCCGATAGGGGAAATAGGGGTAGGGCGCCGTCACCGCGCTGACGGCGTCGAGCCTTTCGATCTGAGCCTTCGACAGACTCCAGCCGACTGCGCCGAGGTTCTGCCTAAGCTGCTCCTCGGTGCGGGCGCCGATGATAACGCTCGACACCGTCGGCCGGCTGAGCAGCCAGTTGATGGCGATCTGCGGCACCGTCCGGCCGGTCTCGGCTGCGACGGTGGCCAGCACCTCAACGATGTCGAACAGCTTCTCGTCGTCGACGGGCGGGCCGTATTGCGCCGTCTCGTGCAGCCGGCTTGACTTGGGCAGCGGCTGGCCACGGCGGATCTTGCCGGTCAGCCGTCCCCAGGCAAGCGGGCTCCAGACCAGCGCTCCCACACCCTGGTCGGCACCAAGCGGCATCAGCTCCCATTCGTAATCGCGCCCTGCCAGCGAATAATAGACCTGATGGGCGACATAACGCGGATAGCCGTGGCGGTCGGCGGCGGCGAGCGACTTCATCAGTTCCCAGCCGGCAAAATTCGAAGCGCCGACATAGCGGACCTTGCCTGATGCTACGAGCCCGTCGAGCGTCGACAGCACCTCCTCGACCGGCGTCGAGGCATCGAAAGCATGAAGCTGCAGCAGGTCGATATAATCGGTCCCGAGCCGGCGCAGTGCATCCTCGGTGGCGCGGATCAGCCGCGCCCGCGACGCTCCCCAGTCCTGCGGCCCATCGCCCATCGGCAGCGCCGTCTTCGTCGAGATCAGCACAGCGTCGCGCCGGCCGTGGATCGCCTGGCCGAGCACCTCTTCGGAAGCGCCGGCCGAATAAACGTCGGCTGTGTCGAAAAGATTGACGCCGGCTTCCAGGCAGATGTCGACGAGCCGCCGCGCTTCCTCGGCATCGGTATTGCCCCAGGCGCCGAATAGTGGGCCGCTGCCGCCGAATGTGCCCGCGCCGAAGCTTAAGACCGGTACTCTGAGGCCGGATGCGCCGAGATTTCTGTAGTCCATGGACCTGTCTCCTGTCTTTCCTATGAGATAGACCTTGGCGGTTCGATGATATAGATTGCCCAAAAGCAAAACATTTGTGACTTGAATTCATCATGGGCCGTCAGGACATCAATCGCTCCGGCGAAATGGAAGTCTTCGTCAGTGTCGTCGAGCGCGGTGGCTTTTCGGCGGCCGCCACGGCCCGGCGCATGACGCCGTCGGCCGTCAGCAAGCTCGTCGCCCGGCTGGAGACACGCCTCGGCGCCCGCCTCGTCAACCGCTCCACGCGACGGCTGCATCTGACGCCGGAAGGCTGCGCCTTCTACGAGCGCTGCATCACCATCCTTGCCGATATCGCCGAAGCCGAACGTCAGGCCTCGACGGGCGAACAGGCCTCAGGCCGCATCCGCATCAACACCAGCGGCTCCTTCGGCAACCATCTGCTGGCGCCACTCGTGCCCGCCTTCATGGCGCTTCATCCGGCGGTGACGCTGGATATTTCCCATACCGACAGGATAGTTGACCTGATGGAAGAGCGCGCCGACGTCGCGATCCGCGCCGGCCCGTTGAAGAATTCCAGCCTGATCGCCCGCAAGCTTGGCGCCACCGGCAAGATCATCGTCGCGTCGCCGGATTATCTCTCGCGTCACGGCAAACCACGCACGACCGCCGATCTCCGCCGCCATTGCCGCATCGGCTTTTCCTATGCCCGCGCCATCGAGGGCTGGCCGCTGCGCGAGGACGGCGAAACGGTGATGATCCCGATCACACCGGGCGTGCAGGTGGGAGACGGCGAAGCCATGCGCCACCTCGCTTTGTCAGGCGCCGGCCTTGCCCGCCTTGCCGCCTTCACCGTGCGCGCCGATATCGATGCCGGGCGCCTGGTGCCGGTGCTTGAAGAGGCCAATCCCGGCGATCTCGAAGAGTTCTACGCCCTCTATATGGGCCAGGGTGGCCCGCTGCCGGCGCGTGTACGCGCGCTGCTAGATTTTCTCGTCAGCCATGTGCATTTCTAGTGCATCTCGTTCAAAACCATTCAGCGGCTTTGGAGGACGACCTGCATGAAAACAACGACTTGAAGCGGCCGCATGAATCAGTTTCGCATTCCAAGACGCCTACAGGACAGATTTCGCAATTGACCGCCGCCGTGCGACCCACCTATACCGGACCCGCGCCGGCCGGCTCCTGCAGCCGGCCTCTCTTCGTCATGCCGGAGCTTCCCCTACCTTCAGCCTCAGGGCTAGGCACCGGTCAGGAAAGATACGGGAATCCATGCCATTCAGCGACGCAAGCCGCCTGCTGCGGGATGCCGGCCTGCCGAAATGGGCGCTGCTGCTCGCGCTTTCCACAGCTCTCGTCGTCTTCCTCGAGCTCTTCGCCCTGCCGGCCTCGCTGCTGATCGGGCCGATGGTCGCGGCAATCGCGCTGGCGCTGACCGTCGGCAAGGGAAAGCTTCGCGTGCCCTTCTGGCCGCTGCAATTCGGCCAGGTCCTCGTCGGCCTGATGATGGCGCGCACCATCACTCCCGATATTCTCGGCACCATGGCGAAAGACGCGCCGCTCTTTCTGCTGTTCATCTTCTCGGTCATCGCCATCGCCACCGGCCTCGGCTGGCTGCTGACGCGCTGGCAGGTGCTGCCGGGAACGACCGCGGTCTGGGGCTCCTCGCCGGGCGGCGCCTCCGCCATGGTCATCATGTCGGAAGCGTATGGCGCCGATGCCCGTCTCGTCGCCTTCATGCAGTATCTGCGCGTCGTCTTCGTCGCCGTCGGCGCCTCGGTGATCTCGCGCCTGTGGGTGGCAGCAGACGGCGCCGAGCCGCCGCCGCTCGTCCTCTTTCCCGAGATTGACCGGCCGGCCTTCGCAGCGACGATGGCTTTTGCGGCCTTTTGTGCCTATGGCGTCCGGCGCCTGCGCCTCCAGGGCGGCACGATCATCGTGCCGCTCTTTCTCGGCGCCCTGCTGCAGGGCATGGGCCTGCTGAAGATCGAGCTGCCGATGTGGCTGCTCGCCATCGCCTATGCACTGGTCGGCTGGAGCATCGGCCTGCGTTTCACCCGCTCGATCCTCAAGCACGTGGCGCGCGCCCTGCCGAGGGTATCGGCCTGCATCGTGCTGCTGATGGCGCTCTGCGGCTGCATGGCGGTGGCGCTTCACATCTTCGCCGGCATAGATCCGTTAACGGCCTATCTCGCCACCAGCCCCGGCGGCGCCGATTCCGTTGCCATCATCGCCGCCTCCAGCGATGTCGACGTGCCTTTCGTCATGGCGATGCAGACCGGCCGTTTCCTGGTGATCCTGATGATCGGCCCGATACTCGCCCGTTTCATCGCGCGCCGTTCCGGCCTTGCGGAAAATCTCGCTTGATGCATATCGCCCAAAAGTGTGCAGCGGTTTTGGGATAGCGACATGCATAAATCAAAGACTTAAAGCGCGTCGCGTGAATCCGGATTTACGCGACGCGCTTTAGAGCGCGGCGTGGAGTTATGCGCGAGCGTTGCCCACTGGCCGGGCGTCATGCCGTAGGCCTTCTTGAAATGGCGATTGAGATGGCTCTGGTCGGCAAAGCCTGTCGCCGCCGCCACGTCGGAAATCCCCTCGCCCGCGCCGATCATCGCCCGGGCTCGCTGCAACCGACGCATCAGCAGGTAGCGATGCGGGCTGGTGGCGAAAGCCGCCCGGAAATGCCGCGATAGCGCAAAACGGTCGAGACCCGTCACCGCCTCAAGCTCGCCGGAATTCACTGCCCGGGTCGCATGCGCCTCGAGATAATCCCGTGCCGCCCGCGCCTGCCGCCAGGCGACGAGGCCCAGCGGCCGCGACGGCAGGCGCGCATGCCGGGACAGGCCGCCTGCCACCTGCGATACGAAATCGTCGACGAAAAGCGCGTCCAGTTCGCGGTCGAGTTCGCCGAGAGCCGCCAGCAGTACACCCGCCAGCGCCGGATCGCCGATCACGGGTTCGCCGACGAATGGCAGGCCGATCCCATCCGCCTCCAGGCATTCAAGTAGCAGCGACGGCTCCAGATAGAGCATGCGGTATTGCAGCCCATCTTCCGTCCCCGCCCCGCCATCGTGCTCTTCGTCGGGATGCAGCACGATCACCTGCCCCGGCAGACTGAAGCGCCGCTCGCCGCGATAGCGGAAGGTCTGAACCCCCTTCAGCGTCACGCCGAGTGCATAGGTGTCGTGCCGATGCGGCTCGAAGGCATTGCCTGAGAACTGCGCCTCGATGCGTTCGATGCCGGGAAAGGCCGGTGCGGCCAGGATGGCGTTGCCGGATGGTCCCGCGCACAAACGTTCAAGACCTTCGAAGACCTGTGGATGTAAATCCTGGTTCAACGCGCCCGATACTCCATAACCCGTAGATAGGTGAAAGTCCGTCCGATGTTTGATACCAAAATTGCCGTCGTCCTGCGAAACAATCTTGCCGGCTGGCAGAAGCTGAACGTCACCGCCTTCTTGATGACAGGCATCGCCGGCCGGCATCCCGAGATCATCGGCGAAGCCTACAGGGACCGCGCCGGCAACCTTTACAATCCGCTATCGATCCAGCCGATCATCGTGCTCTCCGCCGACGAGGCGACCATATCAGCCATTCATCGCCGCGCGCTGGAGCGCGATATCACCAGCTCGCTCTTTATCGACGAAATGTTTGCAACCGGCCACGACGCAGCCAACCGCGCCGTCTTCGCAGAATTTGCGCCCGAAGATGCCAAGGTGGTCGGCATCGCCCTGCGCGCCGAAAAGAAGATCGTCGACAAAATCACCAAGGGTGCGACGATGCAGCACTGACGAAAAAGGCCGGGAGTGACCCGGCCTTTCCGCAAATGCATATGAGCCGGAATCAGCCCTGTGTGATCGGCGCGATCTGGATCTCAACGCGGCGGTTCTGCGCGCGGCCGGCCTCGTTCGCATTGGAGGCGACCGGCTGCGACGGGCCGAAACCGACAGCGGAGACGCGGCGCTGGTCGATGCCCTGACCGCCGAGATAGTCGGCAACCGACAACGCGCGGCGCTGCGACAGGTCTTGATTATGCTGCAGGCTGCCAGTCGAATCCGTATGGCCGTTGACGTCGATCAGCGTGCGGTTGAACTTGCGCAGCACGATCGCCACCGAATTCAGCGTCGGATAGAAGCCTGGCTTCACCGCGTCCTGATCGACGTCGAAGGTGATGTTCGAGGGCATGTTGAGGATAATGTTGTCGCCGTTACGGGTCACCGAAATGCCGGTGCCTTCGAGCTGGGCGCGAAGCTCGGATTCCTGCTGGTCCATGTAATTGCCGATCGCACCGCCGGCGAGAGCGCCGACGCCTGCGCCGATCAACGCCGCATTGCGCTTGCCATGGCCGCCGCCGCCGACAGCCACGCCGACGAGCGCGCCGCCGAGGGCGCCAAGCGCGGCGCCGCCGGCCGTATTGGAAACCTTCTGTTCACCGGTATAGGGATCGGTCGTCGTGCAGGCGCTGAGATAGCTTGCGGCAATAGCTAGAAGTAGGAATTTCTTGATCATGGACAGGACGGTCTCCGTTCGACTGATCCGAGCAAATGGCAAGGATTGCGGCAAGAAAATGAAGATGTTCTCCTGATACGGCAAATTCGAGCATCGAAACACAGCCATGTTGCCGGAATGCGCTGCTTATCACCAGTTTTGGTGGACGCCGGCCCTGCGCTTCCACGGGAATTTGTGAAAACTCCGCGGCGGGAAGCACTTCCTGCCCGCGGAGTTCGATGTCACGCGTTTTGGATGAAGAGAGTCTGGCCTCAGAAATTCTGGAACAACTGCCGCACGGTATCGTAAGTTGCGTTGGCGATGTTCAGCGACTGCAGGCCGAGTTGCTGCTGCGTCTGCAGCGCCCGCAGCTTGCTCGACTCCTCCTCCATGTCGGCATCGACGAGCCGGCCGATGCCGGCAGTGATGTTGTCATGCAGTTTCGTCGCGAAGTCGTCCTGCAGATTGATGCGTTTTTCCAGCGCGCCAAAAGCCGAACCGACCGTCGTCAGCTGCGTCAGCGCTGCATCGACGACGCTGATCATTTCGCTGACCTGTCCTTTCGTCGTGCTGGCTGAGAGCGAAATCACCACCTGCCCGGTGGTGGTTCCGTTCTTGCTCTGCATCAGCACATAGTCCTGCGAGGCGCCGAGTTCGGTGGCGAAGTAGGCCGATGTCAGCACGCCGTATTCGCCCGAACCGGTGGCGCGATCGTCGATCAGGTAGCGCGCGTCCTTGGAGGTCGTGGTCCCGCTCGGCGTCGTGTCGATATGGTAACTCAGCATGCCGACCGAGATCGTGCCGTCAGCGTTGCGGATGAAGGAGGCCGGGATCTGGCGCGGCTGCGTCGGCGTCGCGTCGTCGTTGAGAACCACCCAGTTGTCGCTGTTGAAGGTCGCCGATTCCGAAACGCTGCGCAGTTGCTCCTGCAGCTGCTTGATCTCTTCGTTGATCTTGTTCTTGTCGATGCCGTCCTCGGTCGCGGCAACGAGCTTGGCCTTGATTTCGGAGACGACGTCGATGACATTCTGAACGCCGGTATAGGCCGTTCCCATCGTCGCCGCCGCCATACCGAGTGCATCCTGGATCGCCGAAACCGCCTTGTTGTCGGTTCGAGCAGTGGTAGCGATCGACCAGTAGACGGAATTGTCTCTGGCTTCTGCGACACGCATGCCGGTGGTGATGTGGTTTTGCGTGACCGCCATATTACGGTTGATATCGCGCAGCACATGAAGCGCCGCATCCACCGAGACGCGCTGATAAATACTCACGAAACTAAACTCCAAAAACACAACAGGACGCAAACTGCACAAGAAATGAACCGTCCGCACGGACTCTCATGTCCGGGGTCGCTGGAATTCCAGCGCGTTGCGGCCTCCAAGAAACGAAGAAGACCAGTCGGTTACTGGTAACAATCATTGCCGGTTATGCTTAATAAACGACTAAACTTCAGAAGTAATTTAGCTTATTTCACAAGGTTTCATACACCAAGAGAAACGCCGCCGGATTACGGCGTCGCGCGTCTTCCCAGACCCGCAAAGGACGCTGGAGCACTTCGAATTGCCGCATAATTTTGTCCTTAAATCGATTACGATTCAAGGAACTATGCAGCAGGTCTGGCAGCGTTCGAAATCGGATGAAAGCTTTATTCGGCGGCCTGTAGCTGCTCGTCGTCGGGCGCAGCGCGCGGCCGCGTGGCGACCGACATCTCTTCGTGCAGGCGCGCCTCCTCATGGGCGTGCGGCTTGGCGAAGCGGGCAAGCAGCAGATAGGCGACCGGCGTGATGAACAACGTCACCAGCGTCGCGAAACCGAGACCGCCGACGATCACCCAGCCGAGCGCAATACGCGCTTCGGCGCCCGCGCCATGGGCAAAGACCAGTGGCACGCCGCCGAGGATGGTGGCGATCATCGTCATCATCACAGGGCGAAGGCGTAGCGCGCAGGCCTTCTCGATCGAGGACCGCACATCCTCGCCCCGGTCGCGCAGCTGATTGGCGAATTCGACGATCAGGATGCCGTTCTTCGCCATGACGCCGACCAGCAGCACCAAGCCGATCTGGCTGTAGATGTTGAGGCTGGAGCCGGTGATAACAAGCGCGAAGACGGCGCAGGCAAGACCAAGCGGCACCGTCGACATGATGATCAGCGAGGAGAGCACGCTTTCGAACTGCGCGGCCAGCACCAGGAAGATGATGACGATGGCGAAGCCGAAGGTCAGCGCCATGCCGCTCGAATTCTCTTCAAGAGTCGCCGCTTCCGCTAGCGGCAGCAAGCGAGAGCCTGGCGGCAGCAGCGGCTCGGCAAGCGCCGTCACTTGGCTGACGGCATCGCCGAGCGACATGCCGTTCCTGAGGCCGGCGGTGATCGCGACGGAGGCGAGCTGTTGCTCGCGGTTGAGCTGCGGCGCGACCGAACCTTCCTTCATCGTGGCAATGACCGACATCGGCACGATCTTGCCGTCGCCAGTCTTGAGGAACACGTTCTCAAGGTCTGTCGGATCGTCGATCGGCCGCGTCGTCGAGGTCAGAAGCACGGGATAGGATTCGCCGTCGACGAAGACGTCGACCACCGAGCGCCCTTCGAGCAGTGACTGGATCGCCGTCGAGAGCCCGGTGATGTCGATGCCGAGATCGGACGCGCGCTCGCGATCGATCGCCACCGATACCTGCGCCTGGCTGGGCTCGTTGGTCAGGCGCGGCGTATCATACTGGCCAGTGGCCTCCAGGGCCTGAACCAGCTTGGCGGCCGCCGCCGTCAACGCCTCGTGATCATTGCCGATCAGCGCCATCTGCAGACCACTGCCGGCACCGCGGATGCGCAGGCTGTTGGAGGAAATTGCATTGCCGCGCAGCGCCGGCACCCTGGAGGCTGCCTGGTTGATATCGCCGACGATCTCCGTCTGTGTCCTGTCACGTTCTCCCCAGGGGGCGAGCGTCAGCACCATGAAGCCGCTGTTCAGCGAACCGCCCTGCCCGGAGATCGAGAAGACGTTGCGGATGTCACCGCTGTCGACCAGCGGCTGCAGATATTCCTCGACGAGCTGCATCTTGTCGCGGGTATATTCGAGGCTCGATCCCTGCGGCGTCGTCAGCCGCATCATCACCATCGAGCGGTCCTCTTCGGGCGTCAGCTCGCTCTTGACCGTCGAGAAGGCGACGAGTGCGGCACCGGCAAAGATCACCGAGAAGAGGATGACGACGAAGGGCGCGTTGAGACAACCGTGCAGAGCCCATTTGTAGAGATTGGCAAGCGCCCGGCCGCAGCGGCCGAGCGCGCCGTGATCTTCGAGCATCGGCTTCGTGAGCATGCGCGAGGCAAGCATGGGACACAGCGTCAGCGCCACGATCGACGACAGCCCGACCGAGAAGGCGAGCACGAAGCCGAATTCGCGGAACAGGCCGCCGACCTGTCCCGGCAGGAAGGAGAGCGGAATGAAGACCGCCGCCAACGTCGCCGTCGTGGCAATCACGGCGAAGAACACCTCGCGCGTGCCGAGCACCGCGGCGGCGCGCGGTCCCATGCCTTCGGAGCGCCGGCGTACGATATTTTCGAGCACCACGATCGCGTCGTCGACGACGAGGCCGGTCGCCAGCACGATCGCGAGCAGCGTCAGGATGTTGATCGAGAAGCCGACCATATAGATCGCCGCCAGCGTGCCGATCAGCGCCACCGGCATGCTGACCGCCGGGATCAGTGTCGCCCGCCAGTCGCGCAGGAAGAGGTAGATGACGGCGGTGACGATGACGGCGGCGAGCACCAGCGCCAGCACTACCTCGTGGATTGCACCCTGGATGAAGACGGCGTCGTCGCTGGTGATGGCGATCGTCGTGCCCTCGGGCAACGTCTTCGACAGTTGGTCGACGGCCGCCTTGATGCCGGTCGAGATGTTCAGCGTATTCGACTGCGCCTGGCGGATGATGCCGAGGCCGATGCCCGGCCTGCCGTTCGAGCGCAGCGCTGTTTCGCCATCGCGTGGCCCGAGCATCACCGTCGCGACGTCGCCGAGCCGGACGCGGTCCTGCAGGATGACGTTGGAAAAATCCGCCGGCGTCTGCAGGTTGGCGGTCGCGCGCACCACGATATCCTGCGTATTGCTCTTCAGCGAGCCGGCCGGCACGTCGAGTGCCGCATTATCGAGCGCCTTCGTCAGGTCGGCGATGGTCAGCCCGCGGCTGGCGAGAGCCCCCTGGTCGACGTCGACGCGGAACACCTTCTCTTGGTCGCCATATTCCTCGACGTCGGCAACCCCGTCGACGGAGGCGAGGCGATCAATCACCTCGTTTTCGACGAGCTGGGTCAGATCGTCCATGTTGAGATTGGTAGAGGTGACGGCGAGGCGCATGATCGCCGAGGAATCCGAATCCGCCTTGACGATCTGCGGCGCATCGGCTTCGTCGGGCAGGTTCTGCGTAATGCGGCCGATCGCGTCGCGCACGTCGTTGGCGGCGACCGAGAGATCGATCGCATCCGAGAATTCCAACGTCACCCGACTCTGACCGAAGGACGAGGTCGACGAAATCGATTTCAGGCCGCTGACGCGCGCGACGGCCCCCTCGATCACCTTGGTCAGCTCCTGGTCGATCGTCTGCGGCGATGCGCCGTCGAAGGTGGTGCGCACGGTGACGACGGGACGATCGACATCGGGCAGTTCGCGCACCTCGACGCCGACATAGGCGGCAAGGCCGGCAACGACCATCAGCGTGTTAAACACCAGCGCCAGGATCGGCCGGCGAACGAAGAGCGCGGTGAAGCTCTGCTTGCCCGAGGCTCTGTCCTGATGAATCTCGGTCACGCTCATCGGGCGACGACCTCCGCATTCGCGGCGACATCGGCGCTGACACGCACCGCCCCACCCTCACGCACGCGCTGGAGGCCCTGTGTGACGATCACGTCGCCGTCCTTGATGTCGGCTTTGACGAGCACGAAATCCGGGTTGCGCTGCACGATGCTGACCCGCACCTTGCGTGACTTGTCGTCGTTGACCTGCCAGACGAAGGAGCCCTGCGAGTCCCACTGCACGGAAACCGGATCGACCGCCGGATATTTGTCGCCGGCAAATTTCATGCTGACGTTGAAGGACATGCCGGCGCGCAGTTCATCCGAACTATTGTCGATCTTGGCGCGCAGGCGAAGCGTGCGGCTTGCCGCGTCGATGCGGTTGTCGACAGCTTCGACCACGCCCGCAAAGACCTGTCCCGGCCGTGCTACCGACATCGCCTCGACCGGCTGGCCGACCGACACCGTATTGGCGAAGCGCTCCGGCACCCAGTAATCGACGAGGATTTCCGAACGGTCGTCGAGCGTGACGATCGGGATACTCGTCGTGACGTTGTCGCCGATATTGACCGGTACGATGCCGACGATGCCGTCGATCGGCGCGGTGATATTACGCCGTGCGAGATTGAGTTCGGCGGCCTGCAGTTGCAACCGAGCGCCTTGCTCGGCGATCTCGGAATCGAAGACGTCCATGCGCGACACGCTGGACTTGATGTTGTGATAGAGGTTGGATTTCTCGACGGCGGCCTTGACCGCCACATCGGCCTGGCCGCGGGCGATCACCTGCTCCTCGCTGTCGAGCTTGGCGAGCACCTGCCCGGCCTTGACCCTGTCGCCCGATTTGATGAGGATTTCGCGGATCGTGCCCGATGCCTGCGGCGTGACCGCGACCGAGCGGATCGCGTCACCCGTGCCGATGGCGTTCAGCCGGTCGTTGACGACGCCCTGGACGACAGCCTGCGTGGCGACGAGAATGGCGCTGTTGCGCCCGCCGCCACCTCGGCGGTTCTGTCCCTGCCCTTGCCCGTCGCCACGCTGCTGCCCTTGCGCCCGGGTAGGAGCGTCGGCATCCGCCGTCTCCTCAGCCTTCGGCGCGATCTTGGAAACGATGCTGTCTGGAATACCTGCATCGCGCATCATATCGCCGGCGCCGGGCACAAAGAAAACCCACGCGGCAAAGCCGGCAACAATGGCGATGAGCGACAGTATAAACTGCTTCCAAAAGGCCATTCACGTCTCCAGAGGGACTCGAGGTTGGACCAGGGTCGGTCGAAAGAGGCGCTGCGGGATGGAGATTCCCATCTGATGCGACAATATCGCGCGTTTACAGCTCATCGGCAAGCATAAGCGGCCGGCATTACCGATTTGTAATATCAGCAGAGAATGGAAATAACCCGGCCGCTCACTTTTGCTTGAACGGACACTCGCCCATGTCCTTGACACCGCCGATTATCGGCCGAGATACCGTACAAATCGCTGAGGATGCGGGTTGGATGTCTATCGACGCATCGACCACCGCAGGCCCATCACGGCCGCAATGCCCAATATCGGCCACACCGCCCAGAACTGCCCCGTCCAAGTGAAGAGGTTGATACCGGCAATGCCGAGCGCCAGGATCGCCAACGAGGTGATCTTGCGATTGAACAGGGTCTGATCGCGGTTCCAGGCGAGCGCCGCAACGGCGGCCAGCGCAAGCACGGGAAAGCGCGCCCAGAAGACCCCCTGCCATGACAGCAGATTGATGCCGATCAGGACAGCGGCGATGACGGCGAGCACGCCGTACAGCCTGCGTCCGCGCGGTGCCGGCCTTGCCTCGGCCATATCAGCCGCCATAACCGCCGCCGGCTGCGGCCGCGCGGGGCCGGGTGGTTCGGCAGGCGGCGTCTCGTCTCTGGCATCGCCGATCTTCACCGCGTAGCTTGGCACGCCTTCATCGACATTCTTCACCATCAGCGGCCCGAGAAACTCGAAACCAACAGCCACCTTGTTGCGGACCTGGTCGTAAACGGAACTTGATATGACGATGCCGCCGGCCGCAGCCGACGCCTGCAGCCGCGCCGCAATATTGACGCCGTCGCCATAGATGTCGTCGCCTTCGACGATCACGTCGCCGAGATTGATGCCGATGCGGAAGAGCATGCGCCCGTCGGCCGGGCGGCGGGCGTTGAAGCCAGCGAGTTCATTCTGGGTGTCGACGGCCGCGCGCACCGCTTCGACCACGCTCGGGAAATCGGCGATCAGCCCATCGCCCCAGGTGTTGATGACGCGGCCGCCATGGCTTTCGATCAGGCGCCCCATCGCTTCCCGGCAGCGCTTGAGGCTCGCGAGCGTCCCCTCCTCATCAGCCCCCATCAGCCGCGTATAATCCTGCACGTCAGCACAGAAGATCGTCGTCAGCTTGCGCCGCGTGTCACTCATGGTGTCTCGTCTCCGCGCTATCCGCCCCCGGGAAAGATCGCTGCAAAGGCTGAAACTGGTCGATTGGAGATCATGGGCTATTGCAGCGGCGGTAAGTTACTAAGCCTTTGTGTTCGTTACCACCGATAATTGCTGATCGTCGACCCGCGTTTTCCGGGCATGCGAGGTGGCGTGGACGATTCAGATGCCGCCTACGGCTCCAGATCTATCTAACTCCAGCACGTCAAGAAAGACGCCAGGTTACTGAATGATCTTGCGCGGGCTCGCCGTGTGTTCTCTCGCGACGGTGTTGGAATCATCGATTTCCTGAAGCAGGACCTCGTAGCCCCAGAGATCGGCAAGATGCTGCAAGACCAGTTTCATGTCGGCTTCCTGAAGATAGCAGCCGTTCATGACAATGTGCTGCAGCAGCAGGCGGCGGTCGCCGGCGAGATCGACGTCGACGATATCGATCGCCGGATCGGTCCAGCCGATATCGTATTCGCGGGAGAGCTGGCGGCGGATCCGCAAGTATCCGCGCTCATTGTGGATCGCCGAAACCAGTACCCCCTCGGTCTGCTCCGGATCGTCGTAGAGATGGAACAGCCGCAACTGCCGGATTAGGTTCGGGCTGAGGAACTGGCTGATGAAGCTTTCGTCCCGGTAATTGGCCCAGATGTCGCGCAGGACGGCCATCGCGTCGCCGCGTCCCGCAATATCGGGAAACCATGCACGGTCCTCTTCCGTCGGCTTCGTGACGATCCGCTCGATATCCTGCATCATCGCAAAACCCAACGCATAGGGGTTGAAGCCCGAGAACCGCCGGTCGTCGTAGCTCGGCTGGAACACGACGTTGGCGTGCGACTTCAGGAATTCAAGGAAGTTTCCGTCACTGATCTGCCCCCGCTCGTGAAGTCGGTTCATGATCTGATAGTGGACGAACGTGGCGGTTCCCTCGTTCATTACCTTGGTCTGCCGCTGGGGATGAAAATATTGCGCAACGTGGCGGACGATGCGAAGGATTTCACGCTGCCACGGCTGCAACCGCGGCGCTGATTTTTCGAGAAAATAAAGGATGTTGTCCTGCGGAAGACCGAGGGCGGCGCGGCGCTTTTCCAGGCCGCTGTCGCCCGCCTTCCGAGCCTTGCCGACAGGGACAGTGCGCCACAGATCGTTGAATATCTTCTCCTCGTGGGCGCGGCGCTCCTGCTGTCGCTTCTCCTCCTGGCGAAGATCGATCGTGGTCTTTCCCGCGTATCGATGCACCCCGTGCGACATCAGCGCATGGGCTGCATCCAGCGTGCGCTCGACGGCCGTCTCGCCGTAACGCTCCTCGCAGCGGGTGATATAACCCTTGGCGAAATCGAGGTAATCGAGGATGCCCTCGGCATCGGTCCATAGCTTGAAGAGATAGTTGTTCTTGAAGAAATGGTTGTGGCCGAAGGCCGCATGCGCGGTGACGAGCGTCTGCATCGTCGCCGTGTTCTCCTCCATCAGGTAGGAGATGCAGGGAGAGCTGTTGATGACGATCTCATAGGCGAGGTCGCGCATCCCGCGGCGGTAGAAGGTTTCGTGATGCGCGAAGTGTTTGCCGAAGGACCAATGGCGGTAGAAGAGCGGCATGCCGGTCGAGGAATAGGCATCAAGCATCTGCTCCGAGGTGATGACTTCAATCTGGTTCGGATAGACGTCGAGGCCAAGTTCGTTAAGCGCGATCTCCTCGCAGGCGTCGTGAATGCGCTGAAGTGTTGAAAAGTCCCAGTCCGCCCCCTCGAACAATAGCCGTTCTCGTGTCCTCATCGTCATGGTCATGGCGTCACCTTCGACTGTGCGTCACGTTTCTGGAAGAGATCATGGAAAACAGGGAAAATTTCGTTTCGCCGGCAGACCTTGCGCATCGAAAGCGGCTGCAGCTCGGAACGGATCCCGTCATAGAGCATCCAAAGCGGTGAGCGTGATACCGAGGAGTCACCGCCTTCTTCGCCGACCTCAATATAGGCGAAATACTGGCACAGCGGCAAAATCTCGCGCAGCAGCTGTCCGCTCAGGTTCCCGTCGGAATGGGCGTTGTCGCCGTCCGATGCCTGGGCGCCATAGATATTCCATTCCGCCGGATCGAAACGCGCCGCGATGATCGCCCGCATTGCCGCTAGCGCACTGGAGACCAGCGTGCCGCCGGTTGCCGGACCATAGAAGAAGGTTTCCTCGTCGACTTCCTCGGCCTTGTCGGTATGGCGGATGAAGACGATCTCCACTTTCTTGTAGCGTTTCGACAGGAAAAGGTAGAGCAGCAGGTAGAACCGCTTCGCCAGGTCCTTCATGTGTTCCGACATGGAGCCGGAGACGTCCATCAAGCAGAACATCACGGCCTTTGCCACAGGCTTCGGCTCGTTTTCGAAGCGGCGATACCGCACGTCGAGCGGATCGATATAGGGAATGCGCCGGCTTTTTTCCGTCAGAGATTTGAGTTTTGCCTCAAGCGCCAGCCGGCTCTCGTCGTCCTCGCATTCCTCGATCTGCCGCTGCAGGGCTTCGATTTCTTCCCGGCGCGGACGGTGAAGCGCGACACGGCGCATCATCGCGAGCCTGGTCGTGCGACCGACGGCGATGTTGGACGGCGATCCCGACACGGAATAGCCGGCACGGAAGGGAGTTTCCTCCTCGGTTTCGGCCAGACGCCGCTTGGCAAGGTCGGGCAGTTCCAGATCGTCCAGGAACACATCGAGGAATTCCTCGCGCGTCAGCACAAAGCGGAAGCCGTCCTCGCCCTCACCTTCGCCCGCATCCTTGGGTTTTCCGCCCCTGCTCCCCGGCGGGCGCGGAAGAATGTCGCCTTCGACGAAGGCCCTGTTTCCAGGCAGGATATGGTCGCGAATGCCGCCGTCGCCCCTTCTCAAGTTCGGCTCGGCCATTCCATCGATCGGCAGGCTGATTTCCCCGCCGTCGAGCACATCGCGAATGTTCCGGTTTTGCAGAGAACGCTTTACCGCCTGCTGCACGGCGCCTTTCATGCGCCGAAGAAACCGTTGCCGATTTTCCAGACTTTTACCGCGCGGATTTAGCCGACGGTCGACAATGTGCATATTGGCTCCACATTAACTTGCCTGTTTGACGCGCATGTACCATTCGACGAGGCGCCGAACCTGCCTCTCCGTGTAGCCCCGCGCAGCCATGCGCGAGACAAACTCGCTGTGTTTCTTTTCTGTTTCCGAATCCTTCTTCGAACCGAAGGAAATGACCGGCAAAAGATCCTCGACCTGCGAGAACATTCGCTTCTCGATGACTTCCCGGATCTTCTCGTAGCTCGTCCATGACGGATTCTTTCCGCCGTTGGCTGCCCGTGATCTCAAGCAGAACTTGACGATTTCGTTGCGGAAATCCTTCGGATTGGCAATTCCCGCCGGCTTTTCGATTTTCGTCAGTTCCTGGTTGAGGAGCTCGCGGTCGAGAAGCTGGCCGGTATCGGGATCCTTGAAATCCACATCTTCGATCCAGGCATCGGCATAATCAACATAGCGGTCGAACAGGTTCTGTCCGTAATCCGCATAGGACTCAAGATAGGCCTTCTGGATTTCATTTCCAATGAACTCTGCGTAACGCGGCGCAAGATCGGCCTTGATGAACTCCAGATAGCGCTTCTCGACATCGTCGGAAAACTGCTCGCGGCGGATCGACTGCTCCAGCACATACATCAGATGAACCGGATCGGCGCCGATATCCGTGGTGTCGTGATTGAAGGTGGAGGCGAGCACCTTGAACGCGAAGCGGGTCGATATGCCGTCCATGCCCTCGTCGATGCCAGCGGCATCCCGATATTCCTGGACACTGCGGGCGCGCGGATCCGTTTCTTTCAGGCTCTCGCCGTCATAGGTGCGCATCTTCGAGAAGTATGTCGAATTCTCGTGCTTGCGCAGACGCGAAAGCACGGAGAAGCGGGCCAGCATTTCGAGCGTCGCGGGGGCGCATGGCGCATCGGCGAGTTCCGATCCCTCGATCAGTTTCTCGTAGATCTTCTGCTCTTCCGTCACGCGCAGGCAATAAGGCACCTTGATCACGCAGATACGGTCGATGAAGGCCTCGTTGTTCTTGTTGGCCTTGAAGGTCTGCCATTCCGCTTCGTTCGAATGCGCAAGGACAATGCCGGAGAAGGGTATAGCGCCGATATTCTCGGAGCCGATATAGTTACCCTCCTGCGTCGCCGTCAGCAGCGGATGCAGCATCTTGATCGGCGCCTTGAACATCTCGACGAATTCGAGCACGCCCTGATTGGCGCGGTTGAGCCCGCCCGAATAGCTGTAGGCATCGGGATCGTTCTGGGAATAGGTCTCCAGCTTGCGGATATCGACCTTGCCGACCAGCGACGAGATATCTTGATTGTTCTCGTCTCCAGGTTCGGTCTTGGCGATGGCGATCTGGCGCAACCGCGAAGGCTGTACTCTGACGACGCGGAAGCGGGAAATATCGCCTCCAAAGTCGTCGAGCCGTTTCAGGCACCACGGGCTCATCAGTCCGCTTAGGCGTCGCAAGGGAATACCGTATTGCTCCTGGAGGAGCGATCCCATCGTGTCCGGGTCGAACAGGTTGAGAGGACTTTCGAAAACGGGGCTGATCTCGTCACCCGCCTTCAGCACGTAGATCGGATGAACCTCCATCAGCAGCTTCAGCCGCTCCGCCAGCGATGACTTGCCGCCGCCGACCGGGCCAAGCAGATATAGGATCTGCTTGCGTTCCTCGAGACCCTGCGCCGCGTGCCGGAAGAAGGAAACGATGCGTTCGATTGTCTCTTCCATGCCGTGGAAGCCAGCGAAAGCCGGATAGATCCGGATGGTCCGGTTCATGAAGATCCGGCCAAGGCGGGTATCCCTGGCGGTATCGACCATCTGCGGCTCGCCTATCGCGGCGAGCAGGCGCTCGGTCGCATTGGCATAGGCAAGCGGTTCCTTTTTGCAAAGGTCGAGATATTCCGAGATCGACATATCGGTCTCGCGACGCGCATCATAACTGCGGGTGAACGCATCAAATACGGATTCGCTCAGCATGGGCCCTCCATTCAAGGTTAATGCCACAGGCTTCAGGTGTCCCTATAACCATCGAGATGGCCATGACGTTCCTGAGAATCAATAGTTTCGTCGGTTATTCCACGCTCACCGGCCGTTTCAAGCAATGCACAAAATTGTGCATCCACCGGTTCTTTAATTACTATACGAAACTGTCGGTCAGTATAGTTGAGAAAGCCGCCATCGCGGTATCAGCACATTTCACGACGTGACAGAAAGATGAAAAAGGTGTGCAATGTCGCCCGTGATTCGAGATCACGAAAGTCAGCGATTGGCAGGCGGCGACCCGGCTTCGATCGGTGAATATCGATGCGCGACGGACCGTATGTCATCGAAATTTGGGATATTCTTAGAGAAATAGGCGCATGACCATCATGCGCCTGATTTGCGATCATGTCTCCGCAGGCCTCTCAGCCATTGAACGCATTCTCGAGCGCAGCGACGTCGATCTTGACCATGCCGAGCATCACTTCTGTCACGCGCCTCGCCCGCTCAGGGTCGCTGTCGGCGATCATCTCCGACAGCACATGCGGCACGATCTGCCAGGAAAGGCCCCAGCGGTCCTTTAGCCAACCGCAGGCCTCCGGCGTGCCGCCATTGCCAAGGAAAGCATCCCATATCCGATCGATCTCGGCCTGGCTTTCCACAAGAATCGCGATTGAGAAGGAATGGTTGAAGCTATCGAGCGGGCCGGCCTTCATGGCCAGGAAGGACTGATCGCCCAGCGTGAACTCGATCAGCTCGACGCTGCCCGGAGGCCCGCTCGGCGTTTCAGCCTGAAGTATGGTGGTGCGGCCGATCCTGGAGTCCGGGATAACAGACACGTAGAATTCGACGGCTTCGCGCGCTTCCTCGGCGAACCAGAGATTTGAAACGACCTTCGGCATGAAACGGCCTCCTTGTTAACGGGTGTTGATCCGGACTGCTGTCCGATGCCCCAAGGACGCCTTACCGGCGCCGGTTCCGACACGCCGCGATCGGAATTTTTAGCCCCGCCCGCCCGCACGGCGACCGCAGCCGGGCTCGGCGGCGGCCTTGCCGCTCGCAACATACCGCCTGGAATAGCGCCGGCTCGGGAATGAAAGCAGAACATCTTTTCTGGTCTTTCCTTCTCGAATCACTACATTACGCGCCATGAGCAATAGTTTCGACGATATGCCCTTCTTCGACGAAGAGCCGGGCGAGATGGCGCGCAAGCCGCAGCCGCCTGCTGCACCCGCCGAAAGGGCGCCCGCCGCCAGTGGCGGCATCGCCGCACGCGCCATGGCCGCCCGCGACGGCGGCAAGCGGCCGGATTATCTCGCCGGGCTGAACCCCGAGCAGACCGAAGCCGTCGAAACGCTGGAAGGCCCCGTCCTCGTGCTCGCCGGCGCCGGCACCGGCAAGACGCGGGTGCTCACCACCCGCATTGCCCATATCCTCAACACCGGCCGCGCCTTCCCCTCGCAGATCCTCGCCGTCACCTTCACCAACAAGGCCGCCCGCGAGATGAAGGAGCGCATCGCGCTGCTCGTCGGCGGCGCCGTCGAAGGCATGCCTTGGCTCGGCACCTTCCATTCGATCGGCGTCAAACTTCTGCGCCGCCACGGCGAGCTCGTCGGCCTGCGCTCCGATTTTACCATTCTCGATACCGACGACGTCGTTCGCCTGATCAAGCAGTTGATCCAGGCCGAGGGTCTCGACGACAAGCGCTGGCCGGCCAAGCAATTCGCCGGCATGATCGACACGTGGAAGAACAAGGGTCTCGGCCCGGCCGATATCCCCGAGGGCGACGCCCGCGCCTTTGCCAATGGCCGCGGCCGCGACCTCTATTTCGCCTATCAGGCGCGCCTGACGACGCTGAACGCCTGCGACTTCGGCGACCTGCTGATGCATCCGATCGCGATCTTCCGCAAGAACCCGGACCTCTTGAAGGAATATCGCGGCCGCTTTCGCTATATCCTCGTCGACGAGTACCAGGACACCAACACCGCCCAGTACATGTGGCTCAGGCTTCTCGCCCAACGCCCCAAGGGCGAGCCGCAGAACGTCTGCTGCGTCGGCGACGATGACCAGTCGATCTATGGCTGGCGCGGCGCGGAGGTCGACAATATCCTGCGCTTTGAAAAGGATTTCCCCGGCGCCAAGGTCATCAAGCTCGAGCGCAACTACCGCTCGACCGAACACATCCTCGGGGCCGCCGCCCATCTGATCGCCCATAATGAGGGGCGTCTCGGCAAGACGCTGTTCACCGACCGGTCCGATCCCGACGACGTCAAGGTGCAGGTCCACGCCTCCTGGGATTCGGAGGAGGAAGCCCGCGCCATCGGCGAGGAGATCGAGCAGCTCCAGCGGGGCAAGCATCTGCTGAACGACATGGCGATCCTCGTGCGCGCCTCCTTCCAGATGCGCGAATTCGAAGACCGCTTCGTCACCCTCGGCCTCAACTATCGCGTCATTGGCGGCCCACGTTTCTACGAGCGCCTCGAGATCCGCGATGCCATGGCCTATTTCCGCCTGGTCGCGCAAACCTCCGACGACCTCGCTTTCGAACGCATCATCAACACCCCGAAGCGCGGCCTCGGCGATACGACGGTGCGCGCGCTGCACGACTATGCGCGTGCCCGCAATATCCCGATGCTTGCGGCAGCCGCCGACATCATCGAGACCGACGAGCTGAAGCCGAAGGCGCGAAAGGCGCTCTTCGACGTGATTCAATCTTTCCGCCGATGGCAGGAACTGCTTGAAAACACGCCGCATACCGAACTGGCCGAGCAGATCCTCGAAGAGTCCGGCTATACCGACATGTGGAAGAACGACAAGAACGCCGAAGCGCCGGGCCGCCTTGAGAACCTCAAGGAACTGATACGCTCGATGGAAAGCTTCGAGTCGATGCGCGGCTTCCTCGAACACGTCTCCCTGGTGATGGATGCCGAGACCAACGAGAACCTCGACGCCGTCTCGATCATGACGCTGCACTCGGCCAAGGGCCTGGAATTCGACACCGTCTTCCTGCCCGGCTGGGAGGAAGGCCTCTTCCCGCACCAGCGCTCGCTGGACGAGAGCGGCCGCGCCGGCCTGGAGGAGGAACGCCGCCTCGCCTATGTCGGCATAACCCGCGCCAAGCATCGCTGCCACATCTGGTTCGTCTCCAACCGCCGCATCCATGGCCTCTGGCAATCGACCCTGCCCTCACGCTTCCTCGACGAACTGCCGGAAACCCATGTCGAGGTCGCTCAAATGGAACAGAGCTACGGCGGGTACGGCCGCGGTGGCTACGGCCAGTCCCGCTTCGACAAGGCCGAACCCTTCGCCAATTCCTATTCCACCCCCGGCTGGAAACGCGCCCAGGCCAACAAGACCGACGCCACACGCGACAATTGGGGCACCCGCTCCGGCCACGCCGTCGAACGCATCGGCTACGGCGAGAGCGGCCCGAAGGGGCGCACGATCGAAGGCGAGCTGGTGGCGAAATCGACCTCGTCGGAACCGTCGAGATTCACCCTCGGCGACCGCGTGTTCCACCTGAAATTCGGCAATGGCAACATCACCGGCATCGAAGGCAACAAGCTGACGATCGAGTTCGACCGGGCCGGACAGAAGCGGGTCTTGGACGGGTTCGTCGAGCGCGTGTGATCTCACCTCGGCACGACGCGAGAGCGTTTACCCGAGCATCCGCATCCTTCCGAGCCCAAGAATATCGTTGATCAGCGCAATGCCGATTCCGGTGGCGACGATTCCCAATCCGATCAGGAAGAGCCGGCGAGACCGATCATATTTGACGGCAAAGAGAGAGTCGCGCGCCAGCAGATCGGCAAAGACCTTTACCTGGATGGCGATGCCGATAGTCAAGAACAGCATCGGCGGAATATCGATGCGACTCCAGTCGTTGGGGTTGGAAACCCAGACACTGATGAAATTGAGCGAGAAACCGAGGATGATCCCGGCCGCTGTAAGCGACCCGTTGCGAAACGTCGCATCGATCTTTTCGTCTGGATCGGGCTCGGACATGGCTTCGCTTCCCGCTGCTGAGGGTAAGAAAGGCAGAAATCATGATCCGGAGCAAGCTCGGCCTGACATCGCCCTCACAGGAAGCAGACGAAATGTCGCAGCCGCGCAAACCCGGGCACTCCGCCCATGGCTCCTCCGCACGCTGCATTACGACAATTTCAGGCAAACACGGACCCGGATTTAATCGCGCCCAGACGAAGCAATCGCTAAAAAAAGCCAATAATTCCAATAAAACAACTTTGGTAACCGATAGGTTAACGTACGTCGCCCCGCGCCGTCAATCGCACTTCTGCCCTGTCAAAACGTCGCTTTGACGCCTTGCGCAAATCAGCTTAGCCCAGAGGCTGCCCACCCATGAAAGGCGGGCTTCACGACGAACTTTTCGAAGGAGGTTCAAGTGACCAGTGTTTCATCTCTCGGCAGCAGCTTAACTCAATATCAGTCTCCGCTTTCCAGCCTGGACAAGAATGGTGACGGCGTCATATCGGCGGATGAATTGGCCGCCGCCTCGCAGTCATCGACATCGGCCACGACATCGACGACAGCAGCACCGATATCGTCAAGAAGATCACCGCCGACATTCTGTCGCTGATGCTGTCCATGCAGAAGACCGACGGCAGCGACGATCAGAGCGACGACGATTCCAAGGGCGTCTTCGCCGCGATGGATACGAATGGCGACGGCAAGTTGACCGCGTCCGAATTTCTTGCCGCCGAACCGAACAGCATCAAGACTTCAGGCGACAGCGATCCGCTCCTCACCAAAGTGCTGAGCGACATGCAGACAGCCCTTCAGGCCTACCGCAATACCTACGGCGCTTCCGCCGCAGCAGGTGATTCGGCAGCCGAAGACGTGGCGGCGGTCTAGCTGGCCGAGATCCGGGCTCTGCCGGGAGCCTCGATCCATCGATGCCGCACAAAAGTGTCCTACGCAGGCAGATCGAATTGCCGGCACTTGCCACCGTCGTCGGCCGTGTCTGCGATCCGGAAATCATGCACGGCCATCCCCCTCCGTTCCATTTCACCACGAGAACCGCCGCCGGCTATCGCAATGATTGCATTAGAGCATTCTGCTTTGACGACTTACTACCGCTAGCGCCAGAATTAACTTGCGCGTTCGCGCCTGGAAATTCACTAGTTGATCCATTCGGTGTGCTTAGCGTCCTGCACTGCAATAAGCGAAGGGATTGGGCCTTGATGAAAGCGCTGCTGCTCGTCGACATTCAAAACGGCTTCTGTCCAGGCGGCAATCTGCCGGTGCCTGACGGCGATAAGGTGGTTCCCGTCGCAAACAGACTGATCGACAGCGGCAAATATGACCTGATCGTCGCCTCGCAGGACTGGCATCCGCCGGGCCACGGCAGCTTTGCCTCCGCCCATCCGGGTGCCGCCGCCTTCGAGATGGGCGAACTGTCGGGCAAGCCGCAGATGATGTGGCCTGACCACTGCATTCAGGGTACGCTTGATGCCGAACTGCATCCCGAACTCAAATCGGAAGAGATCGACCTGATCCAGCAGAAAGGCGAGGATCCTGATATCGACAGCTATTCGGCCTTCCGCGACAATGACCGCGATGCCTCGACCGGCCTTTCCGATTTCCTTGAGGATCAGGGCGTCACCGACCTCGACGTCTGCGGGCTGGCGACCGACTATTGCGTCAAGTTCTCCGCGCTCGACGCGCTGGAGATGATGCCTGGTATCCACGTGCGCTTCATCGAGGACGCAAGCCGCGGCATCACGCCCGAAGGCGTCGCCGCCGCCATCGAGGAGATGCGGGCGCATGGCATCGCGATCATCGACAGCGTCAAGGCCTTGGCCGGCTAGTTCAGCTCGGATACCGCCCGAAAAAACCGGGTCGGATGTCGGATCTGTGCAAGTCAATCCGTCCTCGGCTCTGAACACACCAACAATGGGAGTTGAGAGATGAGAAAGCTAGTTGCTGCAGCCTTCGTCAGTTTGGACGGTGTCATGCAGGCGCCGGGCGGGCCGCGGGAGGATCCGACCGGCAGCTTCACGCAGGGCGGCTGGACCGTCAATTATTGGGACGAGCCGATGGGCCAGTTCATGGGCGGGATCTTTACCGATCCCTTCGAATTGCTGCTTGGCCGCAAGACCTACGAAATCTTCGCCGCGCACTGGCCCTTCGTCGGGAAAGACGATCCCATCGGCAAGGTCTTCAACGCCGTGACCAAATATGTCGCGACCACTTCCACGGACCCGCTCACCTGGGCAAATTCCGTCGCCCTGCGTGGCGACGCCGCCGCCGAAATCGCCCGGTTGAAGCAACAGGACGGTCCCGTCCTCCTGACACAGGGCAGCAGCGGCCTGTTGCAGACCCTATTGGCGCATGACCTGATCGACGAATTCCGGCTCCTGACTTTTCCGCTCGTCCTCGGCCAGGGCAAACGCCTGTTCGGTCAAGGCGCCAAGCCGCAGGCGCTGAGGCTCACCGCCAACACGATATCGACGACGGGCGTCATCATGAGCGTCTACGAGCGCGCCGGCGCAATCAAGACAGGCACATTCGAGCTGGCGCAGCCCTCGGAGGCTGAGATCGAACGCCGGGAGCGGATAAAGCGCGAAGGCTGAACGCGCCTTTGCAATTGCGGGGTCGCGGGCACCGTCGCGTCCCGTTTATAGGCTCGTGTCCTTGTTCTTCTGGTCGTGCTCCAGCCGCGGTCCATTCCCGAAGGTGTCGCTGCCGCAATCGACGGAATGCGGACGCATGTCGCAATGATCAAATGCGTGGACATGTGCAAATAAGCTGCAGGCTGGCAGCTTATTTCAGGACGTAGACGTCGAACGTCTCATCGCTTCCGACAACCGTGCCGAAACGCTTGACGAGGCTTGTCGCGCTCTGGAAAGCAGAAATGTCTTCCGGCGTTAGAGACAACCGCCAAACGTAGCTTTCACGCAGGGAAACGGGCGCAGTAATCTGATCAAGCCGCTGTGAAAGAAGGATGACAACAGGGACATGCTCACTCTGCTGCAATCGATGTGCCGTTTGCAGGATATCGGCAAGGCTGAGGGAAAGCCGCGCATTCCGGGTATATCGCACGATAGCGCCGAACCGCTCCTCCCGCAGAAGATAGGTGCGGTTGGGGACGTAATAGGGCAAGGCTTCCACCAGATAGTCGGGATCCGCCATAATGACCGCATCCTTGAGATCGGGGCGCGATTGAATGAACGCACCGAGATCCTTGCTTCGGCTCAGCGGTATTTCGGCTATGAAGGCCTGATGGACCTTTTCGATGCCGGACACGACCTGTAGGGCCAGCAATATCAGGAAGCACAGGCGCCCGAACTTTACGATGCCGCCAGCAGCCTCGATGCCGGCAACGCCCGCTCCGTCGCGCTGAGGCTCTATGGTCAAGGCGGTGATCGCGATTATGAAAACCAGCCAGAGCGCCTGATGTCTGTATCCGCCGGGATAGACAAGCGTAAAAAGCAGCGAAAGCCCCAAGAGAACCAGTCCCGCTGCGATCATCGCCGGCCATCGGTTCGCCAGCGCCAACAGGCTGCCGTAGATGAGAACGGACATCAACGCTGCGAAAATCTGGGCGGCCAACGGATACGCCACGACCAGTTCAAGGACGCTGTTGGGATAGAACGCCATAAAATGCGAACTGGTCAGGGCAAAAGCGCGAAGGACAAGCAAAGCGAAATTCTCGCCGCTGAGATCGTTCTGCCCCGTATCGTTGAAGGTCGGATAGACTGTTACGAAACATAGAACAATTCCAACTGCGGCAATGGCAGCGGCTGTCGCAAAGGCCCGATATGCCGTCAGAGGCAGCTTTGGCCGGGCCAGAATTAAATCGAAAAACCAATAGGCGAGGAAGCCGCCCACCAGGACGACCGAATGGACGTTGGTATTTGCCAGCAAGGCAAACAACAGGCCGAGCAATATCCCGTTTCGTGCTCCTTTCTCCCAACTCAGGACGATAAGGAAAATCACCAGCATGCTGATGCCGTAATTTCGCGACATCGCGGCATAATCGAAAATCGAAAAGCTGCTGAACAGCGACAGCAGCATGATGGAAAGCGGCAGTTTCAGCTTGAAAACAAGAAGATAGGCCGCGGTCGCTGCAATCGTCAGTGCGACGATCTTCAGGACGACAGGTGAGCCGACCACAGCATAGGCGGCGCGCAACAGAATATGCCAGACAGCAGGATGACCCTCACCATGCATCCGGCGAAGCATATCGATGAAGTTATCGCCCTGGAGGGCGAGTGACAAAGCACGAACCTCGTCACGCCAGACCGTTTCGGACCAGCAGAGCGCAGACGCCAGCGCAAGCCAAACCATAAAGATCAACGCCTTGCCGAGCTTGGCGGATCGAGGTTCATCGAGAGCAGAGACAATCAAGGCCAAATAACACGCAACCCGGTGAACGAAAGCGTCACGACCATATCGGCGCAGAAATAATTTGGCGTTAAATGAAGGCCGATTTGATTTTAAGGCGCTAGAATTTTTGCTCCCTCTCAAGAAGATGAATATCCTCGGCCAGGTGTTCCATTCTCGTCGATAAGGCGGCCTGGGCATCTCTCAGCCCTCGATTGTAGAAATACGGCCCGATCTCCTCGGCGAAGAAGTCAAGCAGGAATTCGGCCGGCAATGCACCGATGGGATCGAGTTCCCGGTCGAAATAAGCGCGGATGCGCGAAACGATCTCAGCCTTTTCTTCCTTGGAAAATTCGATCTTTTTCATGGTTGCCTCTTTGCCGAATGTGATCAGGACCTTGATGGTTCAGCAAAATCGATTGGTCAATCAAGGAAATTCAATTGCCGTCGCAAGCCGTAGACCATAAGGGAAAACTTGAATTCCAACTGGACAAGATCGCATGAATCGCGCCGACTTTGTTGAAGGTTTGCGGGGCGGCTCCGCCGTTGCGCTGGCATCGGCGCCCTTTGGCGCTCTCTTCGGAGCGCTGGCGGTCGAAAATGGCATGTCGCTTTCCGAAGCCGCCTTCATGAGCGCCACCGTCTATGCCGGCGCCAGCCAGATGGTCGGCATCGAACTCTTTGGTCACAATGTTCACGCCTGGCTGATCGTACTGTCGATCCTCGCCGTGAATTTCCGCCACGTGCTCTATTCGGCGGCGCTGGCGCGCTACATCGGCCATTTCACGCCGGTGCAGAAATTCTTTACCTTCTTCCTCCTCGTCGATCCGCAATTCGCCGAAGCAGTCAAGCGCGCCGAGGCCGGCCGGCAACTCACCTTCGCCTGGTATTTCGGCTTTGCCATCATCATCTACATTCCCTGGGTGCTGATCAGCGTCGCCGGCGGCATGCTCGGCGGCTTCATCGGCGATCCGAAGGCCATCGGCCTCGACATCCTGCTGCCGGCTTATTTCCTCGGCATCGTCCTCGGCTTCCGCAAGCGAGATAATTTCCTGCCTGTGGCGCTCGTCAGCGCTGTGGCGTCCGTCTTCGCCTACCGTTACGTCGGCTCGCCCTGGCATGTCAGCCTCGGTGCCGCCGCCGGGATCGTGCTCGCCGCCGTGCTGCCTTTGCCGCCGGAAGAGCCTGATCTTGAAGCCGACGCCCTTCAATCCGAAGTGCACGAGGTCTGAGCCATGGAATTCGATCTTCACATGGCGCTCGTCATCCTCGCCGCAGCAGTCGCCACCTTCGCCACCCGCATCGGCGGCTATATCCTCATCACCCGAATGAAGAGCATCCCCCCGCGCATGGAGGCGGCGCTGAATGCAGTGCCGGCGGCCGTGCTGACGACACTCGTCGCACCCGCCTTCTTCATCGGCGGCTGGGAATCGAAGCTGGCGCTGATCGCCGCCCTCTTCATTGGCTTGCGCTTCACCCATACATGGATGCTGGTCGCCGCCTGGATCGTCGTGATGACCTGGCGCCACACGATCGGCGCCTGAGCACCGGCCCGAAAGCCGGCGCAGAAATTCAAGGCATTACAGCGTCGCCGACGCTGTAATGCCGTTTTCTCAATATTCCAACGGCAGCGTCGCGTTTTCGAGCCACGCCCTGACATCGTGATCGTGGATGAGCGGCATCAGCGCCTCGCATGTGCGGCGATGATAGTCGTTGAACCAGTGCAACTCGTCATGGGTCAGAAGCTCGGGAATGACGAGGCTGCGGTCGATCGGGCAGAAAGTCAGCGTCTCGAATCCGAGCATCGGCGCATCGCCGCCCTCGATCTCTTCGGCCCCGCGCACATAGATCAGGTTCTCGATGCGGATGCCGAAGCTGCCGGGCCGATAATAGCCCGGCTCGTTTGAAAGGATCATGCCGGGCAGCAGTTCCTGCGTCGAAAGCCTGGAGATGCGCTGCGGCCCCTCATGCACCGAGAGATAGGAGCCGACGCCGTGGCCTGTGCCGTGAGCGAAATCGGCGCCGGCCCGCCACAGCGCGATGCGCGCCAGCGGATCGAGGTCGCAGCCGCGCGTGCCCTTCGGGAAACGTGCCGTGCTGATCTCTATCATCCCCTTCAGCACCAGCGTGAAGAAGCGCCGATGCTCTTCCGATACCGTACCTATGCCGACGGTGCGGGTGATGTCGGTCGTGCCGTTGATATATTGCGCACCAGAATCGATCAGGAAGAGTTCGCCGGCTTCGATCAACCGGTTGGTCTCAGTCGTCACGCGGTAATGCATGATCGCCGCATGTTCGCCGGCGCCCGAAATCGTGTCGAAGGAAATGTCCTTCAGAGGGTTCTGCATGCTCTGGCCGACGCGGGCACGCGCCGCTTCGAGATGCTCGGCAGCAGCGATCTCGCTCACCGTGCCGGGCCTCGTCTGCGACAGCCAATAGAGGAATTCCACCATCGCCGCCCCGTCCTGCAGATGTGCGGCGGCTGAGCCGTTGATCTCGACGTCGTTCTTCACCGCGCGCGGCAGCTTGGCGGGATCGGCGCCCTCCACCACTTCGCCGCCCGCCTTACGGATGATCTCCGCCAGCGCATAGGCGGCGATATCAGGGTCGATCAGCACGCGGCCGCCATCTCGCGAAACGGCGGCAAGCCTCTCCTCCAGCGCCGAGGGCGGCAGCTGCGTGCAGATCTGCCCGAGATAGGCCTCCGGCTCGATACCGGTCTTGCGCTTGTCCAGGAAGAGCTCGGCCCGGCCGTCGGCATGGATGATGGCGCGTGCCAGCGGATGCGGCGTATGCGGCACGTCGGCGCCGCGGATATTGAAGGTCCAGGCGACCGAAGAGGGATCGGCGATCAGCACCGCTGCATGGTTCTTCTTCGAGAGATCGGCGGCGATCGTCGCGATCTTGTCGCTCGCCAGCATGCCGGCCTGCGCGACGTTCTGGATGCTGACCGCGCCGAGCGGCTCGGCTGGCCGGTCGCTCCAAAGCCTGTCGAGCGGATTGTGCTGCAGGAAGACCAGCGTGCCGCCAATCTGCGAAAGCGCCTTTTCCAGACGGCGCACCTCTGCACCCGCATGCAGCCAGGGGTCGATGCCGAGCCGCAGACCCTTGCCGCCGTTTGCGACAAGCCAGAGATGCGGCGGTTCGTTGACGAGATCGCCGCCCGAAAAAACCGAACCGTCGACCTGTTCGGCAAGCTGCGTCACATAGCGCCCGTCGACGAAGACGATCGCCTGCGTACGCAGGATGAGCGCAATGCCTGCCGAGCCGGTAAAGCCCGTCAGCCATGCCAAGCGCTCCGAACATGCGGGAACATATTCGCCGTTGAACTCGTCGGCGCGCGGCACAAGAAAGGCGTCGATGCCAAGCGAATCGAAACCGGCGCGCAGCGCCGATACGCGATCCCTGCCGAATTGCGGCGTGGAAGTAACTTCGAAAGACTGGAACATGCTGGAAACCCGAATGATTGAAACGAATCCGGTTAATGGGATGCCGGCCATGTTAGCGAAATTTCAACTGATGGGGAGAAAAAGCGACCAAACGAGTCGAAAGCTCTGGGGCCGCTCAACATTTTGACAGAACTGTGACGCCAAAAGTTAATTTGGCACGCTTTATGCATTGGCCGCATGGCTCCCATGAGCGAAACCCTCTGCCTCCGCATTTCAGAATAGCTATATAGGCGTCATCGAACGGTTCGCGATGAACCTATAACAAAGGAATTCTTGAAATGACCGCCTCTCTCTCGCGCTTCGCATATAGCAGCCCGGTGCAGGCTGGCGAACGCCAGACCGTGCGTCACGTGATCGGCGCCCGCCGCCCGCAGAACGAGGACAGCCTCAAGCTGCTCGGCGCCGGCCAGCGGGCCACGCGCCACAAGGGCGCCCCCAGCTACGCGTTCTAAGCCTGAAAGCCAGTCCGTCTCCTCCCTCCCGGACCGGCCTATTGGAATGCAGTAGAGCCCGCTTGAGCGCTCCTCCCCTTGAGCTCGCGGGCATTGACCGGATAGACCGGTCGAAGGCGGTGCCATCGGCACCGCCTTTTTCTTTTGCCGTTTTGGAATCCGATGCATGCCGCCCAAAACTGTGCAGCGGTTTGAGGATGACTTGTATAAAAACAAGGAGCTAACCGCGTCGCATGAATCAAATTCTATGCGACGCGCATTAGGGACGGTCGAGGTGGATGGTCACCCAGCCGTTGCGCCAGATGGTTTTGACATGGCGAAGCCGCGCGCCACTATAGGCGGCAATCACCTTCCAGCGTTGCCCGGCAAGGATGCCGGAGAGAATGACCGATCCGCCAGGCGCAAGATGCGTCGCAAGCTTCGGCGCCATGCGGATCAGCGGCCGGGCAAGAATATTGGCGATGATGAGATCGAAGGGACCATGCTCGGAAAAGGCCGTCGAAAGAAAGCCCGGCGCCGTCCTGATGACGATGCCCGAGGCGATGCCGTTGCGGCGCACGTTCTCGGCCGCCACCTTCGTCGCGATCGGATCGATGTCGGTCGCAAGCACTGGTATGTTCCTGAGCTTGCGCACCGCAATCGCCAGCACGCCGCTGCCGGTGCCGAGATCGAGCGCGTTGCGGACCGGGCGCGAGCGCACCACGGCATCGATCACCTCGAGGCAGCCCGCCGTCGTGCCATGATGGCCGGTGCCGAAGGCCTGGCCGGCATCGATCTCGATGGCGATGTCGCCAGGACGGATCTTGTCGCGATCATGCGAGCCATGCACCAGGAAGCGCCCTGCCCGGACAGGCTTCAGCCCCTCCAGCGATTTCACCACCCAGTCGATCTCGGGGATGACTTCCCGTTCTAACCGGGCATTGGGGAAAGACGCCTTCAATGCGTCCTCGACGCGGGATTGCACCTCAGCCTCGTCCTCGGCCATCATGTAGATCGAGGCTTCCCAGATATCCTTCTTCTCATCGATCTCGGTGGTACCGATGGCAAAGTCTTCTTCACCGAAGACCGCGCTCAGAAGGTCGAGGATCTCTTCGGCCTTGCTTTCGGTCGTCGTCACGTAAAGGCGGATTTCACTCACGATAGGCGGTCTTTCCCGTTTCGTTGCCCGCCGCCGGTCGAGCCAACGCCGCATCACGCTGAAGCTATCACCCCTTGCTGGCGAGATTCTCCAGCTTCTTTACCGCCGTGTCCGGGTTTTCGCCATAGGCGATCGTTCCGGAAAACCGCCCGGCCGAATCGAGCAGGAAGACCGAGGCGGTGTGATCCATCGTGTAGTCGCCGTTCGGATCCTTCTCGTCGACCGGCACTTTCTTGGCGTAGACGCGGAAACCCTTGACGACCTCGGCGATCTTGTCAGGCGCGCCTGAAATGCCGATGATGCGCTTGGAAACATTGGAGACGTATTCGTTCATGATCTCAGGCGTGTCGCGCTCCGGATCGACGGTCACGAAATAGGCCTGTAGCTTGTCGCCCTTCGGATCGACCTTCTCCATCCAGCCGTTCAGTTCGAAAAGCGTCGTCGGGCAGACCTCCGGGCAATGGGTAAAGCCGAAGAACAGCGCCGTCGGCTTGCCGCGCAACGCCTGCTCGGTGATCGGCTGCCCGGTTTGGGAGACCAAAGTGAAGGGCACGCCGAAGGGCGGTTCTGCCACCATGTCCCTCGACTTCGTCAGGTTGAGCGTGTACGCACCAAGAAACCCGGCAAGTATCAGGACACCGACCCAGACGGCGATGCGGAATGTCTTCATTGGCATGATCCTCGATCCGGGCGGAGACGCGCGGCCCGCCCCTTGCCCCGCGTGATTATAGCCTCGACCGGACGCACGCAATTCAAGAATATGTTTTCTGACCGGCGATTAATTGTCTCACCGATAGAAACTGCAACGGCAACGAAATCCGACCTCAGGAATCTGCGCGGATCAAAAATGGCATGTTTGTGAATAGCTTGCCTTTAGAGCGACGGGTAATCGGAAAATACATATCGTTAGGAAAGACTTAAGCCGTCACATCTATATTTAACGGCGGTTCTGCATCGCCTCTCCCGCCGGGGACAACTGGGAAGAATTCTGACCATGAACAACAACGCCATCAAGCAGTCGGGCGCTTACCTCGAAATCGTTTCGTTCCACCTGGGCGATCAGGAATTCTGTATCGACATCATGGCTATCCGCGAAATTCGCGGCTGGGCGCCGGTGACGCCGATGCCGCACACGCCGCCCTACGTGCTGGGCCTCATCAATCTGCGCGGTGCGGTGATCCCTGTCATCGACATGGCCTGCCGCCTCGGCATGAAGATGACCGAGCCCTCCGAGCGCTCGGCGATCATCGTCACCGACATCGCCGGCAAGCTGGTCGGCCTGCTGGTCGAGCAGGTTTCCGACATGATGACCATCAAGAGTGAAGACCTGCAGCCGCCGCCGGAAATCATCCCGGAAGCCCAGCGCGCCTTCTGCCGCGGCATCGTCGCGCTGGAAAAGACCATGGTCTGCTTCTTGAACCTCGACACGGTCATTGCCGACGAGCTGACACAGGCCGCATAAGAACAACCGATCCTCGATCGGAAGGCCGCCTGCAGCCGATCGCTGCGGGCGGTTTTTTTGTATTTAACGGACCGACAGCGCAAGGTGCCGCAAGCAGACCGACGCGCCGTCACCTTCCAATTGCTCGGACGGAGACTACCTCCCCCTTCGATAAAGTGCCCGGACGGGAGCCTTCCATGCGTGTCAGCACCTACAAGATAAACATCGACGACGAACGGGTCGACGACCTGCAGCGGCGCCTGCGCTCGACGCGATGGCCGACAGCACTCGACGCCGACAGCTGGGAAGACGGAACAAGTCTCGCTTTTCTCAAGGAGCTCCTCGCCTATTGGAAAGACCATTTCGACTGGCGCGCGCAAGAGGCGCGCCTCAACACGCTTCCGCAGTTCATTGCCGAGATCGATGACCTGTCGATTCATTTCGTCCACCAGAGAGGAAACGGACCCTCGCCACTGCCGCTCATCCTCACGCATGGCTGGCCGGGCTCCTTCTTCGAAATGGAGGGGATTATCCCAATGCTGGCGGATCCTGCAGCACATGGCGCCGACCCTGCCGATGCATTCGATGTCGTCGTGCCGTCCCTTCCGGGCTACGGCTTCTCGCAGGCGCCAGGCTCAGCCGGGATCGGCCCCTATGAAATATCGGGACTGTGGCTGAAACTGATGCAGGGTTTGGGATACGAGACCTTCTGCCTGCAAGGCGGCGATATCGGCGCGGCCGTTTCGAGCTGGCTCGCCTACCGGTTTCCACAGAATACGACAGCGCTGCACCTGAACTATATTCCGGGGAGCTACCGGCCGCCGCTGGGCGCGGGACAGGCACCGATTTCGACGGAGGAACAGGCTTTTCTCGATCACGCCGCGCAATGGGCCGATAGCGAAGGCGCTTACGCCCACATGCAAGGAACGAAGCCGCAGACGCTTGCCTATGCGCTGACGGATTCGCCCATTGGCCTCGCTGCCTGGATCAGCGAAAAATTTCAGGCGTGGAGCGACGGCGATATCAGGACGACGTTCTCTCTCGACGCCCTCTTGATCGAGATTTCGATCTATTGGTTCAGCGGCACCCTGGATTCGTCGCTTAGGCTCTACAAGGAAAGCCGAAAGCGGCCGATGCATTTCAAGGCGAACGAACGCGTCCTGCCGCCGCTCGGCCTGGCGCATTTCGCAAGGGAATTGCCCCTGCCGCCACGCTCTTGGGTCGAACGCGTCTATGACGTCAGGCGATGGACCGAAATGCCGAAGGGAGGACATTTTGCAGCCTTGGAGCGGCCCGAGCTTCTGGCCGAAGATATCCGCGCTTATTTCCGCCCATTCAGGATGCGCTGATCACTGCGGCTTCCCATTCTTCCAGACCACGTTCTGCCCGTAGAGCGGAATAGTCGAGATCGACATCTTCGCCGAACCGTCGGTCAGTTCGCGCGAATGGGCGAGATAGATCAGCGTGTCGTTCGCCTTGTCGTAGATGCGGTTGACGACCAGCGTCTTCCAGATCAGCGACATGCCCTGGCGGAACACCTCGCTGCCATCCTTGGACAGGTCGATATTGCCGATCTCGATCGGCCCGGTCTGCCGGCAGGCAATGGAATTGTTGGACGGATCCTCGAACCAGTTACCGTTCTTGAACCGGTCGATCAGGCTACGGTCGAAATAGGTGACGTGGCAGGTAACGCCCTTGACCTCGGGGTCGGAGACCGCCTCGACGATGATGTCGTTGCCGATCCAGTCGACCCCGACCTTGCCGACGACTTCGGCCGAGGCAGCAACTGCCGAAAGGGCGAAGAAAGACAAGGCGGCGAGGAGAAGATTGCGCAGTCTGGACATGGCGGCTCCCTGAATAATCCGCATTCTAGATAAGCATGCACCCATGCTTTGCAAGAAATGGGTGCTCGCTGAGGGATCAGCCTTTCCGGCAGGTGCAAGGCTCGTAGGCCCGCGCCGTCAGCCGGCCGGGTCTCATGCCGATCAGTGCCGGTATCGCGTGAACGGCATTGGCCTTGACCACTTTCGCCATCTCGATCGCCGCCGCCGCGCAGACCGCGGCATCCTCCGCGGCGTTGTGGTGCACGAAACGCAGGCCGAGATGATCGGCAATCAGGTTGAGCCGGTGCGAGAGGAAATGCGGCCAGATCCGCTGCGCCATCTTCAGGCTGCAGAGATAGGTAAGCTCCGGATAGGATTGCCGGTAGAGATCGAGGCTCGCCCGCCAGACGCTGAAATCGAAGGCGGCATTGTGCGCGATCATCGTCGCGCCGCGAATATCTTCCTCGAACTCGTCCATCACCTCGGGAAACTCAGGCGCATCTTCGACATGTTCCGGCCGGATGCCGTGGATTGCGATGTTCATCCCGGAAAAACGCATCTCCCGCGGCCGGATCAGCCGTTCCTCGACGCGCGTCACCCTGCCCTCCTCGATCCAGGCAAGGCCGACGGAACAGGCGCTGCCGCGCTGTTCGCTCGCCGTCTCGAAGTCAATTGCGATGGTCTTCAATGCAGCAATCCGAATCGTTTCTTCGGGCACAGGAATACCGCCCCGCTTCCGGCCGCGCAAATTCGACACGACGCATGGTTGACTTTTTAATCTGCATATCGAAACTTGTTGCCATGATCGGTTCCGTGACCATGGCAGCGCTTATTCATCACACCACGACCCTTGAAGGGTACGCGGGAGCGATGGCGCGTTAGCAGCGATCCGATCATCCCGAAAACCCTGCCGAGGCGAGCAGGGTTTCGGAAACCGGCTCTCCTCCCGACACCGATGGAGAGCATGAATGTCCGAAAACGAAGAGAACGAACCTCGCGGCCAAGCGCGCCTGCCAGATGGCGTCCTCGTGCGCGCCGTCCGCCTGTCCGATGCGGAGGAGATCACCGATCTCATAAATCTGCCGGGCTACCGAGCCGGCACTTTGCGGCCGCCCTACCAGCGGGTCGAGGAGGTTCGCAAGCACATGGAAAATCCGTCACCGGGCGCGCTCAATCTCGTCGTCACCCTGGATGGCAAGATCGTCGGCAACGGCGGCCTCAACCGCCTCTCCGGCCGTAGGCAGCACGTCGCCAGCATCGGCATGGGCGTGCATGACGGTTTCACCGGCCGCGGCTTCGGAAGGACCCTGCTCAGCGCGATGATCGACGCTGCCGACGACTGGCTCGACATCAAACGGCTGGAACTGACCGTCTATACCGACAACGATGTCGCCATCGGCCTCTACCGGAAATTCGGCTTCGAGCAGGAAGGCCTGCTGAAGGCCTTCGGCTTTCGATCAGGGGAGTATGTCGACGCCTATACGATGGCGCGGCTCCGGCTATGAGCGAGCGGAAGGCTGGCGGCTCGCCGCCAGCCTCTCACCCGCTGATCAGTGCCAGCCATTCGTCCTCGTCCATCGTCTGCACGCCAAGTTCGCGCGCCTTGTCAAGCTTGGAGCCGGCGCCGGGGCCGGCGACGACGATGTCGGTCTTCTTCGAGACCGATCCTGCCACCTTGGCGCCGAGACTTTCCGCCCTCGCCTTCGCCTCGTCGCGGGTAAACTTTTCCAGCGAGCCGGTGAAAACCACGGTCTTGCCGGCGACCAGGCTGCCTGCCATCTTCGGTTGTTCGGCCTCCTCGGGCGTCACTTCCTCAAGCAGCCGGGTGATCACCTCGACATTGCGCGGCTCCTTGTAGAATTCGACGATTGCCCGCGCCACGACCTCGCCGATGCCCTCGATGGCGTTGAGATCGTTCCAGGCGTCGCCGGAAAGCGCCTCGGCCTCTCGCATTGCCGTTTCAAAGGCCGCATAGGTGCCGTAGGAGCGCGCCAAGAGCTTCGCCGTGGTCTCGCCGACATGACGAATGCCGAGCGCGTAGATGAAGCGGTGGAGCGCAATGCTGCGCCGTTCGTTAATCGCCGCATAAAGCTTGCCGACGCTGACCTTGCCGAAGCCGTCGATATTCTCCAGCTTGGTCAGCGATTGCTCCTGACGCTTCTCCAGCGTGAAGATATCAGGCGCGGTGCGGATCTGCAGCGACGCGTCCTCATTTTCGAAGAAGAAGTCGATCTGCTTCGAACCGAGGCCCTCGATATCAAAAGCGTTTCGCGAAACGAAATGCTTCAGATGCTCCGTCGCCTGCGCACGGCAGATGAAGCCGCCGGTGCAGCGGGTGACTGAATCGAGCTTGCCGGTCTTCTCATGTCTTTCACGCACGGCATGCGAACCGCAGACCGGGCAGGTCTTCGGAAATTCATAGGGGCTGGCCTCGGCCGGCCGCTTCTCCATGACGACGTCGAGCACCTGCGGGATCACATCACCTGCGCGCTGGACGATGACGGTATCGCCGATGCGGATATCGTGCTCGCCGTCGCGGATGCGCTCGCCGCTATTGCCGATGCCCCTGATGTAATCCGCGTTGTGCAGCGTCGCATTGGTGACGACCACGCCACCGACGGTGATCGGCGTCAATCGCGCGACGGGTGTCAGGGCGCCGGTGCGGCCGACTTGAATGTCGATATTCTCGACGATCGTGAAAGCCTGCTCGGCAGGAAACTTGTGCGCCGTCGCCCAGCGCGGCGAACGCGAGCGGAAGCCAAGCCGTGCCTGCAGTTCGAGACTATCGACCTTGTAGACGACGCCATCGATATCATAGTCGAGATCCGGGCGCTTGAGCCCGATCTCGTCATAATGCGCCAGGATGTCGGCGACCGCGTTCAATCGCTTCATCAGCGGATTGACCGGAAAACCCCACTCCTTGAAGGTCTGCACCATACCGAACTGTGTATCGGCGGGCATATCCGACATCTCGCCCCAGGCATAAGCGAAGAATTTCAGCTTGCGACTTGCCGTCACCTTGGCATCGAGCTGGCGCAGCGACCCGGCCGCGGTGTTGCGCGGATTGACATAGGTCTGCTTACCCTCCGCCTCCATCTGCCGGTTCAGTGCCAGGAAGTCGCTCTTGGCCATATAGACTTCACCGCGGATCTCGACGACGGCGGGAACACCCTTCGGCAGCTCGTTGGGGATCTCGGCGATGGTCCGGATGTTGGCAGTGACGTTCTCGCCCGTCGTGCCGTCGCCGCGCGTCGCGGCCGTCACCAGCCTGCCGTTCTCGTAACGGATCGACATCGACAGGCCGTCGATCTTCGGCTCGGCGGTAAAGGCGATCGACTGATCCGGCAGCCGGCCGAGGAAGCGATAGACGCCGGCGACGAAATCCTGCACGTCCTCCTGCGAGAAGGTGTTGTCGAGCGACAGCATCGGCCGCGCATGAACGACGGGCGTGAAGGTGACGGAGGGCGCTGCACCAACATGCCGCGACGGGCTGTCCTCGCGAATCAGCTCGGGAAACCGCATTTCCAGCGCATCGTTGCGGCGCTTCAGCGCGTCGTAATCGGCATCCGAAATCTCCGGCCGGTCCTTGCCGTGGTAGAGAGCATCGTGATGCGCGATCTCCTTTGCCAGCCGTTCGAGCTCGGCGGCAGCCTCTTCGATCGTCAATGTGTCGACGGTGGAACCTTCAGTGGACATGGAACATCACTCCAGAGAATCTGGCCAGAAAATCTGGATTGTTTTTAGAGCAAAATTGCCGGATGAAAAGAGCGGCTGGATATCCTGCATAGGCAAGATCGCTTTCCCGGCCTATTCCCAATCCCTGGCATTTCGCAGCCGCATGCCACTGACATGCAGGCTGGTGTTCCAGAGGTTCTTCAACGGCCGCAGGCTATCGACCACCCGAAGCTCCACCCTGCGCGGCCCAAATTCCTGGTCGAGCCGCGAGATGGCGGTCCTCTCCATCGGAATGACACGTCTGCGCGCCACCCACATGCCCGCATCATCCAGAGCCTCGAAGCCTTCGGCCGGCATCTCGTAACGATGGATCGTCTCCGCTTCGAGCCTTTCCAGCCAACGGCGCTCGACACAGGCGACGGCGCGCCAGTCGCCGAGCCAGTGCCGCCGCTCCGTCTCCAGCGTCTCGGGCTTCGCCCATATCAGGATGCGGGGGCAGTCACGTGGAAAGAGATACATGAAGTCATGATCATCATCGATTGCCCAGACGAGCGGACCGTTCAGCCATTCCCGGCCGGGCGCGCGGGCAGACGGGACGCGAACCGAGCGTGGCTCGAACACCGTGATACCGGAATCGTCGCTGAAATGGAAAAGTCGCATGGCTTGGGCTCGCCGCCGATCGGGAAGCTTCAGCGCATATCGCGCCGCGGGATTATTGTCATCCCACCTGCCGAAGCGGAAACAGCATCGGAAATCAGCCGTTGCCGGCCAGCAGCCGCTTCGCCGCCGCCCTGGCCTCTTCGGTCACCGAAGCCCCGGCCAGCATACGGGCGATCTCCTCGGTACGGTCCTTCTGTGCCATCGTCGCGACGCGCGTGGCGATCTTTTCCGAACCGTCGGCCGACGGTCCCTTGGAAATCAAGAGATGCGTCGCCGCCCGTGCCGCGACCTGCGGCGCATGGGTGACCGACAGCACCTGTACCCGCTCCGACAGCCGCTTCAGCCGCTGGCCAATCGCATCGGCCACCGCACCGCCGACGCCGGTATCGATTTCGTCGAAGACCAGCGTTGGGGCCGATCCGCGATCGGCGAGCGCCACTTTCAGCGCCAGCAGGAAACGCGACAGTTCGCCGCCCGAAGCGACCTTCATGATCGAACCCGGCCGCGTGCCCGGATTGGTCTGAACATGGAACTCAACGACGTCGATGCCTTCGGCCAGCGCCTCCTCCGCATCCGTGGCGATCTCGACCATGAAACGGGCCCGTTCGAGCTTCAGCGCCGGCAACTCGGCCATGACAACCCCAGCCAGTGCGGTGCCGGCATGATGGCGCTTGTCGGAGAGCGAACGCGCCGCCGCATCGTATTTTTCCCGCGCCAGGCCGACCTCGGCTTCGAGCCGCGCAAGCCGCTCCTCACCTGCATCGAGATCGGCAAGATCGGCGATCATGCGCACGGCAAGCGCCGGCAGCTCGGTGACGGGCACGGAATATTTGCGCGAGGCGGCCCGGAGCGCGAAAAGCCGCTCCTCCACCCGCTCCAGCTCTCTCGGATCGTATTCGGTCTTGCGCAGCGCCGCCTCGACTTCCATCTGCGCGTTGGAAAGCTGGTCGAGCGCGGCATCGAGCAGCGTCACGGTATCTTCGAGCAGTCCCGGCGCCTCATGGCTCTTGCGCTCCAGCCGGCGCACCAGCGAGGCGATATGGGGCACCGGCGAGGCATTGCCGTTGAGGAATTCGGACGCCTCGGCGATATCGCCGGCGATTCGCTCGGCCTTCATCATCTTCTGCCGGCGATCGGCGAGCTCTTCCTCCTCGCCATCCTGCGGCGAGAGCTTCTCGAGTTCCGCGACGGAAGAGCGCAGATAGTCCGCTTCGCGCGCCGCACTTTCCACCTTCTCGCGGTGCTTCTTCAGCGTCCGCTCGCTGTCGCGCCACAGGCGATAGAGCCGGGAGACCTCGGAAACCTCGTCGGTGAGGCCGGCGAAGGCATCGAGGAGAGTGCGGTGGGCATTGGTGTCGACCAAGGCGCGATCGTCGTGCTGGCCGTGGATTTCGACCAGCATCTGGCCGGCCTGGCGCATCAGTTGCACGCTGACCGGCTGGTCGTTGACATAGGCCTTGGTGCGCCCATCCGCCGATTGCTGGCGGCGGAAGATCAGGTCACCCTCGTCATCGATGCCGTTTTCGCGCAGCAGTGCGCGGGCGCCGTGTTCCATGCCGACGTCGAACACCGCCGTCACCTGGCCTTTGTCCTCGCCATGGCGCACCAGGTCGCCGTCGCCGCGCCCACCGAGCGCTAGCGACAGGCTGTCGAGCAGGATGGATTTGCCCGCCCCGGTCTCGCCCGTCAGCACGGAGAGGCCGGTCTCGAAGGCAAGATCCAGCCGCTCGATCAGGACGATATCGCGGATCGAAAGCTGGATCAGCATTGGCCTCAGGAACCGAGAAGAAGTTTCTTGCCCGCTGCCGCGATCCACGAGCCCTTGTTTTCACGCGGCTCGGCACCGCCGCTCTGCAGCAGCTTGTAGGAATCAGCATACCACTGGCTGTCGGGATAATTGTGACCGAGAACGGCAGCGGCTGTCTGCGCCTCGTCGACAATGCCCATGGCGTAATAAGCTTCGACGAGACGTGCTAAGGCCTCTTCGATCTGGTTCGTATTCGGATATTTCTCGACGACGATGCGGAAGCGCGAGATCGCGGCGAGATATTCCTTCCGCTCCATGTAGTAGCGGCCGATCTGCATTTCCTTGCCGGCGAGCTGGTCGCGCGCGAAGCGGATCTTGGCCTGTGCGTCGTCGACATATTCGGAGTTCGGATAATTGTCGATGACGGCCTGCATCGCCTCGATCGTCTTGGCGGAAGCGCGCTGGTCCTGCGTCACGTCGACGATCTGCTTGGAATAGGTAAGACCGATAAGATACTGCACATAGGCGGCATCCTGGGACTTCGGATATTGCGACATGTAGCGGTTGCCGGAAGCAAGCGCATCGTCCAGGCGGCCCTGGCGGTATTTGACGAAGGTGCTCATCACAAGCGCCTTGCGCGCCCATTCGGAGAACGGGTTTTCGCGGTCGATCGCGTCGAACTTGCGCGCCGCTTCCGCCATGTTGCCGGCCTTCATATTGGCAAGGCCCTGGGTGTAGAGCACGTCAGGCGGATCGGTTTCGAGACCGAGCTTGGTGATGTCGATGTCGGGATCCGACTGGCAACCGGAGATCGAGGCGCCTGCGCTGAGCACCAGAAGCGATGCGAACAAGGCGCGCGCTGTCTTCATCATACCTTCAGATCCTGCATAACCCATTCGAAAGAACCCCACTGCCGCCGCTCTCTCCACGGCAGCCACGCCTCGCTGGCGTTTCTAGCCACAAATGTGCATCAAGAGCAACGCAATGATAAGGCATTAACGCATTTTTGTGGCAGCAGCCGAAGAATGACCGGCTTTTCAACTTCTTCCCGACCTGTGGCAGCCAAGCATCGGTTATCGCCGCAGACGCGGTCGGACATAAAAAAACCGCCTCCGGGAAAGAGGCGGCCTGGTCTTGAGAATATGCTGGAGGTCATGCCGACCAGGGAGCGAATTCCGAAGCGCTGACTGCGATCAGTTCGCGGGCAGCGACACGCTGGCGCGGCGTCGACGTCTCCACAACCTCGTAGGCGGAGGGGTCGGCGAGCAGCGCCTTCAGCGCATTGGCATTCATCTTGTGACCACCGCGATAGGAACGGTAGCAGCCGATGAACTGGGCACCGGCAAGCGACAGATCGCCGACGGCATCGAGCGTCTTGTGGCGGACGAATTCGTCCTTGGCGTAACGCAGACCTTCGACGTTGATGACGGTGTTGTCGTCGGAGATGACGACTGAATTTTCAAGCGAGGAGCCGAGCGCGTGGCCCGACGCCCAGAGACGCTCGACATCGCGCATGAACCCGAAGGTGCGGGCGCGGGAAAGCTCGGTCTTGAAGACGGCGGCGGTCATGTCGCCGGCCCACTTCTGCCGGCCGATCAGCGGGCAGTCGAAATCGATCTCGACTTCGAAGCGCGTACCGTCATAGGGACGGAACTCACTCCAGGAGCCGCCATGCTCGATGCGCACCGGCTTCGTGATACGGATATAACGGCGCTTGACGCCGAGCGAGACGAGACCGACCTGCTCGATCGCCTCGACGAAAGGTAGAGAACTGCCGTCCATGATCGGCATTTCGGAGCCCTGCACCTCGATCACCACATTGTCGAGGCCAAGCGCATAGACGGCGGCCATGACATGCTCGATCGTCGCGACCGAATGGGCGGGTGAGAAGCCGAGGACGGTGCAGAGGTCAGTATTGCCGACCTGCGAGGAGACGGCCTTGAGTTCGGTGATGTCGCCATTGTCATGCAGGCGCTGGAAAACGACGCCGATGTCCGATTCGGCCGGGTTCAGGGTGATCGAGACGTCAGCGCCCGAATGCACTCCGATGCCCGAAAGCGTCACGGGACGCGATACCGTCGTTTGAAAACCCAGCAAGCCAATTGCCATAAAATCTGCCTTTTATTCTTCCGTACCGGCGGTCTGTCCGATCGGCGCGGTCATCGCTCATTCTGCGGAAGGAGCTGTTGAAAGCCTCCTAGGGCAGTTTTCTTGCACCATACTTACGTGCGCCGGCGCTCCAATCCAAATCACTGTTTCTTTCGCTTTGTTACGAAGTCACGCGATTGAAATCATTTGCGAATCACGGGCGAAAAACAGCAATGCCCGGGACCTTGATCCCGGGCATGAACGGTGCCGAAGCACGGACTCAGTTCGACTGACGACGCAGGAATGCCGGGATTTCCAGCTGGTCGTCTTCCTGCATCATCCGGGCCTGCGGAACTGCCCGGCCCTGGTCGTCGAGGTTGCCGCGACGCGGTGCGTAGAGGCTTGCCTCCGGCGACAGCGGACGGCGCTGTTGCGAAGCGGCCGGCGGTGCGGCGGTCATATCGGCGGCAACGGCGTCGTCGTCGCGGCGGCCAAGCGAATTGGTGATTCGCTTGAGCAGGCCCATCGGACCGCGCTCTTCCGCCGCATGCGCGGAGGCCGGCTGCGTGCGGTGGTCGAGTTCGGCCTGGACGACCGGCGGGAAATCCTCGACCTTCGGCATGCGCATCGGTTCGGGCGTCTGGCGGATGGTCGGCTCTTGCCGAACTGGCTGCTGGACCGGCTGGCTTATCACCGGCTGGCTCATGACGGGCGCCGGAGCCTGCTGCTGCACCGGTGCCGGACGCATTGCCGGAGCTTCCGGTGCAGGCGCGAAGATCTTGCTCTGCGGACGGAAGGTTTCCTGCTGTACTACCGGCTGCTGTAGCGGTGCGGCGGCACGCGGGGCCGGAATTTCGAGCTCGCGTTCCATCTCGGCTTCGCGGATGGTCTGCGCGATCGGATCCATGGCCTTCGGTGCCTGCATCACGGGGGCAGGCTGAACTGCGGCCGCTGCCGGAGCAACAGCCGCGGAGGGACGGATAGCGGGCCTTGCTGCCGGCTGGAGGTTCCGCTCGGCGGCTTCGTTCATCGCCCGGTCGATGCCGGTTGCGACGACCGAGACGCGGATGATGCCTTCGAGCGATTCGTCGAAGGTGGCGCCGAGGATGATGTTGGCGTCCGGATCGACTTCCTCGCGGATGCGGGTCGCGGCTTCGTCGACTTCGAAAAGGGTGAGGTCGCGACCGCCGGTGATGGAGATCAGCAGGCCCTGGGCGCCCTTCATCGAGGTTTCGTCAAGCAGCGGGTTGGCGATCGCAGCCTCTGCGGCCTGCAGCGCGCGGCCGGAGCCGGAAGCTTCGCCGGTGCCCATCATCGCGCGGCCCATCTCGCGCATCACCGAGCGGACGTCGGCGAAGTCGAGGTTGATGAGGCCTTCCTTGACCATCAGGTCGGTGATGCAGGCAACGCCCGAATAGAGAACCTGGTCAGCCATGGCGAAGGCATCGGCGAAGGTCGTCTTGTCGTTGGCAATGCGGAAGAGGTTCTGGTTCGGAATGACAATCAGCGTATCGACAGACTTCTGCAGTTCCTGGATGCCCATCTCGGCCAGGCGCATGCGGCGCCCGCCTTCGAAATGGAACGGTTTGGTAACGACGCCGACCGTCAGGATGCCCTTGTTGCGGGCCGCCTGCGCGACAACGGGAGCAGCGCCAGTGCCGGTGCCGCCGCCCATGCCGGCGGTGACGAAGCACATATGCGTGCCGTTCAGGTGATCGACGATTTCGTCGATGCACTCCTCGGCGGCCGCGCGGCCGACTTCCGGCTGCGAGCCGGCACCGAGGCCTTCGGTAACGTTGACGCCGAGCTGGATGATGCGCTCAGCCTTCGTCATCGTCAGCGCCTGCGCATCCGTGTTGGCGACGACGAAGTCGACGCCCTGGAGGCCGGCGGTAATCATGTTGTTGACGGCATTGCCGCCACCGCCGCCAACGCCGAACACGGTGATGCGCGGCTTCAGCTCTGTGATGTCAGGCTTTTGCAGCTTGATGGTCATGGTACCTGTTCCTTCTCTCTCTGGCCGCATCGCCACGCCGGCCAATTACTCAATTTCAGAAACTTTCCTTCAGCCACTGGCCCATGCGGGCTATGCGGCTGTTATTTCCCCCAAGCGACATGAGCAGACCGCTCTGTGACGCATGTGTCTCCATGTCCGCGACCTGCGGATAGATCATCAGGCCGACGGCCGTCGAAAAAGCCGGCCCCTTGGCCGCCGTCGGCAGCCCCGAGACGCCCATCGGACGGCCGATGCGGACGTTGCGGGCAAGGATGCGCCGCGCCACGTCGGCAAGGCCGGTCAGCTGGCTCGCCCCGCCGGTCAGCACGACACGCTTGCCGACGATCGGGCTGAAGCCTGAGCGCTGGATACGATCGCGGATCAGTTCCATCGTCTCTTCGATTCGGGCCGACACGATGCGCGAAACCAGCGCCCGCGGCACCTGTGACGGCTGGTCGCGATCGTCCTCGCCGATCGGCGGGATCGAGATCAGCTCGCGCTCGTCGGAGGAATTCGAAAGTGCCGAGGCATGCACGACCTTCAGCCGCTCCGCATCCTCGATGCGGGTCGAAAGCCCGCGCGCCAGGTCGGTGGTGACGTGATGGCCGCCGAGGCCGACGGCATCAGTATGAACGAGTTTGCCTTCGGCAAAGACCGAGATCGTCGTCGTGCCGCCGCCCATGTCGATTGCCGCGCAGCCGAGCTCGACCTCGTCGTCGACGAGAGCCGCAAGGCCCGATGCATAGGGCGTTGCGACGATGCCTTCGACCGACAGATGCGCGCGGTTGACGCTAAGCTCGAGGTTTTTCAGCGCGGAGCGCTCCGCCGTGACGACATGCATGTCGACGCCGAGCGCATCGCCGTACATCGCCAGCGGATCGCGGATGCCGCGCTCGCCGTCGAGCGAGAAGCCGGTCGCCAGCGAATGCAGCACCGAACGGTCCTGGCGCAGCGACTGCTGGCAAGCGGCCGACAGCACCTTCTTCAGATCGTTGAGCTCGACTTCCTGGCCGCCGAGATCGATCGTCGCCGTGTAGATGTCGCTGCCGAGGCGGCCGGCCGTCAGGTTGACGATCAGGCTTTCGACGGTCAGCCCCGCCATGCGCTCGGCCGCATCAACGGCGAGACGGATGACGCCTTCCAGCGCGTCGAGATCGGCGATGACGCCGGTCTTGATGCCACGGGAACGCTGGTGGCCGATGCCGATGATCTCGATATTGTGCGTGCGGCCCGGCAGGATCTGGCTTTCCTCGCGCGGCGTCAGCCGGCCGATCATGCAGACGACCTTGGTCGAACCGATGTCGAGCACCGAAACGACATGCGACCGCTTCGACGAAAGCGGCTTCAGGCGCGGCAATCCGAAATGGGATGAACCGAACAAGCTCATATATTCTGCCCCGCCTTCTTCAATTCCTTCGTACGCTCCGTCACTGCCGTCTGCCTGCGGATCGCCGCCTCCGGCGTCAGCTGGATCGCGGTTCTGTCGGCCAGCCTGAGATCGACCGCAGCAATGTCCCGTTCCAGGAGCTGGTGCTCCTTGTCGAACTTCGAAAGCGTCGCCAGTGCCTGGTCGATACCGTCTTCCGGCAGCTTGACGACGACGCCGTTGTCCATGTGCAGGTCCCAGCGACGGCCCGATATCCAGACATAGGCCTTCACGCGGGCCTTCACGTCGGGCCACTTCGAGAAGGCGTCGTCGATCGAAGCCGCCGCCGTTTCGGCATCGCGGCCGACGACGAGCGGCAGCGCCGAAAACTTGTTGTCGCGCAGCGGCGCAATGACGCTGCCGTTCTTCTCGATCAGGGAAAGCTCCTGTCCGTGCTGCCAGATCGCATAGGCCTGACGCTCCTTGAGCTTCACTTCGATCGTTTTCGGATAAATCTTGCGGACCTCGACATTTTCGACCCAGGGAAGATGGGCGATCTTCCGGCGGGCGGCATCGACGTCGAGGGCGACCAGCGAGGTCGTGCCGTCAAGGCCGATCAGCTGCAGGATCTCGATTTCGGAGGTCTCCGAGTTGCCGGAGACCTTGACGTCCTCGATCGCAAAACCCGCGGCCGTCGTTGTCGCCTGCGCGACGGCCTCGGTGTGGCCGCCGAGCGACATGCCGTAAAACCCCGTCGCAGCCAGGAAGGCGAGTGCGGAGACCGTGCCCGTATGAACGGGAATATGGATGCGGCCGCTGCAGAGGCTGATCAGGAAGCGAGTGACCCGGCGCAGCGGACGCGGCAGCACGAACCGCTCTTCGGCTTCCATGATCGGAAGCACGGCATGATGGCTGGGGCGCCCTATCCTCTTGACCGTCAACGCAAACAAGACGCGTCCTCCACCATCCACCGGAGAAACTGACCAAACGAATAACCGGCATGGCCGGCCATTTCGGGCACGAGCGAGGTTGGAGTCATCCCTGGCTGGGTATTGACCTCCAGCCAGATGATTTCGCCGTCTTCGGAGAAACGATCGTCGTAACGAAAGTCGGACCGACTGACGCCGCGACAACCGATTGCCTGATGCGCCCTTAGGGACAATGTTTGTACTTTTTGGTAAATATTCGGTGAAATTTTCGCGGGGATGACGTGTTTTGAACCGCCCGCCGCATACTTGGAGTCGTAATCATAGAAATTGTGTCCCTGCGGCACCACTTCCGTGACGCCGAGCGGAGTTTCACCCATGACGCCGCAGGTGAGTTCGCGACCGTAAACATAGCGCTCGACGATCACTTCCTCGCCGTAGCGCCACTCGGGCGAGCTGACGATCTGCGGCGGATGCGCCTGATCTTCCGTGACGATGACGACGCCGAAGCTCGACCCTTCGCGGACGGGTTTCACCACATAGGGCGGCTTCATCGGATGCGTTGAGGGAAAGGCGAAACGGTTGACCACCTGCGATTCGGCCACCGGAATGCCGGCGGCGGCGGCAACGAGCTTCGCCTTGTCCTTGTCCATCGCCAGCGCCGAGGCAAGCACGCCCGAATGCGTATAGGGGATTTCAAGATATTCGAGGATGCCCTGAATGGTGCCGTCCTCGCCGAACGGGCCGTGAAGCGCATTGAAGACGACATCGGGCTTCAGCGCGGCGAGTTTCTCGGAAACGTCGCGCGCCACGTCGATGCGCGTCACGTCGAAGCCCTCCGCCTCGAGGGCTTCTGCGCAAGCCTTTCCCGAGGAAAGGCTGACAGGCCTTTCCGAGGAAAATCCGCCCATCAGGACAGCGACATGCTTGCGACTCATCAACACCCCCAAAAAATAACTTCCATTTTCGAAATCGACGCTTGCGCGAAGCTGTCTGCGTCGCTTCAGGCCTTTGTCCGACCTGGGTGCATTAGAGCATCATTATGGTTAATGAAGTGTTTACTTTCGTTAACTTCGTATTGCCGCGCCCTTGATTTTTTAACCTTCTCTTCTTCGGGATTGCCAGATCGAAGATGCCGCCGATCCGCGAAAACAGAAAAACCCGCGCGGAAAAACCGTGCGGGCTCAATGGGATAGCTCAGCACCTTGCAGTCAGTCGGCGTCGTCGAGGAATTTCCACACAAACCCGCCGAGCGCCCCGCCCGCAAGTGGCGCAATCCAGAACAGCCAGAGCTGCTGCAGCGCCCAGCCGCCGACGAAAAGCGCCTGGCCGGTGGAACGCGCCGGATTGACCGAGGTATTCGTCACGGGGATAGAAACGAGATGGATCAGCGTCAGCCCGAGGCCGATCGCAAGCGGCGCGAAACCCGCAGGCACCCGGCTGCTGGTCGACCCCAGGATGATGATCAGGAAGAACATGGTCAGCAGCACTTCGATCAGCAGCGCCGAAAGCAGTGAATAACCACCCGGAGAATGATCGCCATATCCGTTGGCGGCAAAGCCGCCGAGCTCGAACCCCGCCTTGCCGCTGGCGACGAGATAAAGCAGCGCCGCCGCAGCGATGGCGCCGACAACCTGCACAACGACATAGGGAACGAGACGCGCCGCCGGAAACCGTCCGGCAACCGTAAGGCCAAGCGAGACGGCGGGATTGAAATGACCGCCCGAAATGCCGCCCACGGCATAGGCCATGGTGAGCACGGTCAGACCGAACGCAAAGGCCACGCCGACAAAACCGATCCCAAGCTCGGGATAGGCCGCGGCCAGCACGGCGCTGCCGCATCCCCCGAAGACCAGCCAGAACGTGCCGAGAAACTCAGCAACTAGACTCTTTTGCATGCTCGCCTCCTTAACCTCAACCAAGAGTTTAAATGAATCCGCTACAATTTGATTCCGGTCAAGCGCGCGGACATTGCCACGGCAAGCTTCACGCAAGGATCGAGAAACGGGTTCGAGATGCGATACCTACGGCGTCAGGAGACGTTTTCTCAGACCGGAAATTGCGCTAAGACCCGCCAGCCTCCCAGGGCGCTCGATAGAAATATTGATTGGAATGAAAATGACAGACGCGATCTCCGCATCGCCGACTCCCGCCTCGAACAGCGCGCAAGTCAATTCTCCGGCTCGCGTCCTCATCGCCAGCCTTGTCGGCACCACCATCGAATTCTTCGACTTCTACGTCTACGCGACGGCAGCCGTGCTCGTCTTCCCGCATCTCTTCTTCCCGGCGAGCGATTCGAACGCCGCAACGCTCCAGTCGCTCGTTACCTTCTCGATCGCCTTTTTCGCCCGCCCCATCGGCGCGGTGATTTTTGGCCATTTCGGTGATCGCATCGGCCGCAAGGCGACGCTCGTCGCCGCGCTGATGACGATGGGGCTTTCGACGGTCCTGATCGGCATGCTGCCGGGCTATGATGCGATCGGCATCGCAGCACCCTTGTTGCTGGCGCTTTGCCGCTTCGGTCAGGGCCTCGGCCTCGGCGGCGAATGGGGCGGCGCCGTTCTGCTTGCCACCGAAAACGCTCCTCCCGGCAAGCGTAGCTGGTACGCCATGTTCCCGCAGCTCGGCGCGCCGATCGGCTTCATCCTCTCCTCCAGCTTCTTCCTCATCCTGGCGGAAACGATGAGCAACGAGGATTTCCTCGACTACGGATGGCGCATTCCCTTCATCGCCAGCCTCGCCCTCGTCGCCGTCGGCCTCTATGTCCGCCTCAAGATCGCCGAGACGCCGGAATTCCGCAAAGCCGTCGAAAAGCACGAGCGCGTCGCCGTGCCGATCGAGGTGGTCTTCCGCGGTCATCTGCGCAGCCTGATCCTCGGCACCTTCATTGCAGTCGCGACCTTCGTGCTGTTCTACCTGATGACAGTCTTCACGCTCTCCTGGGGCACGACACCCTTGGAAAAGGGCGGGCTCGGTTATACGAGAGAGCAGTTCCTGGTCGTCCAGCTTGTCGGCGTCGTCTTCTTCGGCCTGACGATTCCACTCTCCGGTTGGCTTTCCGACCTCTACTCGCGCCGCCTCATCCTGACGCTGACGACGATTGCCATCGCGATCTTCGGCTTCTTCTACGCGACGCTGTTGACCAGCGGTCTGACCGGCGCTTTCCTGTGCTCGATCATCGGCCTCGCCTTGATGGGCTTCACCTATGGTCCGATCGGCGCTGCCCTTGCCGCTCCCTTCCCGACCATGGTGCGCTATACCGGCGCCTCGATGACCTTCAACCTCGGCGGCATCTTCGGCGCTTCGCTCGCCCCTTATATCGCCACCTGGCTCGCCACCCATTACAGCCTGGACTATGTCGGCTACTACCTTGCCGCCTCGGCGGTGATCTCGCTGGTCTGCATCCGGCTGTCGGGCCGCGAGGAAGTCTGAGCCATCTGCCGTGCAAGCAAAAAAGGCCGCGACACTCGTCGCGGCTTCAGACGGCTATCCAGCGTGCTTTGTGCGTTTATAGCCAGGTAATCGCGAGGAAGATCATACGGCGGATCTCTGCGTGGCTGGCATCATCGGTCGGCTTCACCCTCGTCGACAGGCATTATTTTCTGCATGTTGCTCCGTGCCGGGGAGCGGCTACCGCAACATTCCTTGAGGCTTTTCCCTGAACCGCAAGGACATGGATCTTTGCTCCTGCGCTGCAGGCGACCGATCAGGGGGAGAATAGCTGCGGTCGGCAAGAATGCGGCGACAAGAGTAAACAACTTGGCTGAAATGCCGGGAACGACGCGGCGACGGCCGGAGTTGAAACCGCTCCAGGCCCGCTCAGCGACATATTCGGCGTCCAGCTTGGGCAATATCTTGAAGAGAGCCGCCCGGTTCGCGCCGGCCTTTTCAAGGAATTCGGTGGATACCGGTCCTGGCGCCACACATGTCACGGTAACGCCAAAACGGCTCACTTCCTGATGGAGCGCGTCCGAAAAAGAGCGCACAAAACCCTTGCTTGCGTAATACAATGCCATGTACGGCCCGGGAACGAGACCCGCTACGGAGCCGAGATTGATCACGCCGCCACGTCCGCGCGCCAGCATTCCAGGCAGGAAGCGAAGGGTCATGTCGGTCAGGGCGCGTATATTGACATCGATAATCCCCATCTGATCTTTGACGGGGAGTAACGTTGCTGCGCCTCGCAGACCATACCCGGCACTGTTGACCAGGACGCCGCAGACCAAATCGTTGGCGATTAGAAAAGCCTCAAGACGCGCCGACGCATCGGCTGCGAAGAGATCCAGCTCCAACGTGAAGGGCTCACCACCGGCCTGCTGTACGTCGGCCGCCGCAGCGGCGAGGCCTTCCGGCGAACGCGCGACGAGCACGACGACATTGTGTTCGCGTGCCGCAACCTTTGCGATTGCTCGTCCAATGCCGCGGGAACCGCCAACCACGACGACAGCCAAGCGGGGCTCACTGTGCGGTGTCACTTCGATGTTCCTACCGCCGTCACGATGATAGCGGCTCCGCTCTGGGCGAGGCTTTTTACTTCGTCGGCGACCTCGCCGTTCAAGATCCTTTCGAACCGTTCCAATGCTCGTGCGACATTCGCTCCATCCATGACCCTGTGGTCGTAGTGGATGCGGACAGCAACCGATCCATCCTCGCCGATCGGGCCGTAGTTGAAAAGTGTGGTCAGCGGGCTGAGGGGGTTGAGGGACTCTGCTCCGAGACCCGAATAGACTGACAGTTGGAAGGTGCCAAAATAGCGCGCTCGCTTCCGCCCGATATTCAGTCCGAGCCACATGAGCAGCCACCTCATAGGGGCAGGTGCGCGAGCAAGCTTCAGAGAGCGCCGAAACTCTTTGATCTCCAGAACCGGAAGTGACCTCGCCGCACGGATCAGCGTCTCCAGCTCGGTGATTGAGCGTTGCTCGGGACCTTTGATGGTGCTCAGCAGAACGACCCGCTCTCCGTCATGCTCGCGCTCATGGGCGATGGAGGCCACGCTGGCCGGATATTCATAGAGCTGTGGCCACGGAAACTTGATATAAGCACGCCGCAATTCAGGAATTTCTTGAGAAAGTAGGGCGTATCCCTTCAAGAAAAGCACCGTCCAGGACGGCCGGGCATCCGCTCCGTCTCTGGCATCGAGGAGCGGCCGAAGGTTCATTTGTCGCTGGACCGTCACACGCGGCACCCCGATCGAGAATCTCATCAGATCTCCGACAAGGCGTCGCGATGCCGAGAGCTTGATCGTTCGGCCTCTCATCTTCTTGCAACCTCTAATAAAGATAAGGGATGATGCGCTTGGTCTTCGCCATATACGCTTGATATTGCGGGCCGAAAACTTCCAGCATCATACGTTCTTCCTTGTCCACCCTTAGGAAGAATAGAACGGCGAAGCCGATCAGGCCCGCCATGCCTGCCACCCAGTTCGGCAGCAGAAACGCTTGTGAAAGCCCCATCAGAAGAAACGACGTGTACATCGGGTGGCGGACAAGGGAGTACGGGCCAGCGCATATCAATTCGTGCTGCTGGCGGATCTCCAGCGTAATCGACCAGTTTCGTCCTAATTGCCTGTGGGTTCTTCGAAAGACCCACATCGCGGCGCAGAAGAGTATAGTCCCGATCACGACGGCCCACAAATGGGCGGTATAGTCGGCTGCCTCAGGGATGCCGGTCGCGACGTAAAATCCCGGCACGATCGCAAGTCCGGCGAGGGCTGCCGCAAGCCCGACCGCCTCCGAACCGGTACGGCGGTTACTGACGACCGGCACTCGCTTTGCGCGACGCTCAAATGGGTATCGAATGATGCACCATGCAACAATTCCGAGAACCCAGACGCCCTCGCCGACGACGGCTGCTGATAAGTTCAAATCAAGTCACCAGAACCTTTCCATGATCTGCCTTCTTGGATGCCCGGTAATCAACCTGTATTCATCTCCCGAAGGTTTGTAATGAACTGTTGCGGCCTTAGCCAAATGCTGGGCGCCTTATAACCCATGTGCCGTGCGATATCCGCCACAAAGGCATTGCAGTTGTATACCGATGCCTCCCAAAGACGAGAGGTTGCCTGCAGTTTGCGTATATACGCAACTGTGTCGTTATATTCATTATCACTCAGCATCACACGCCAGCTTGCTGATCTGTACTGCTCTTCCAGGTCACCGTCCGTCGCTCCGGTCGTGGCCGGAACCGGTATGAAGTGGCCTATTACATACTGCGCGGCATCGGGAGAAGCTGGGGCAAGCCCTGCAACTTCGGGATTGATCATATTTCCGTTTTTATCCGCCTGCCCAAAAACGACGTAGGTGTGGCCATAGGTCAGCGCATAGCGTGAGCGGAATTCGATGAAATGCCGATTTGATTTGTTTTCAGCCGTATTGGTTGGAGCTACGCCTCTGCCGTTGGAGGTATAATGCGGTAAAGGCCTTTTGTCTTCTGTCTGGCATGACGATGCCACGAACGCCAACATAACAACTAGCGACACACCGCCTCTTCCAAGCGCCATCACTAAGCTCCATATGCAGGCCCTGACGAATGCGAGCCCGAAGTCAGCATATAAAAATGCCACTGTTGCGCTGTGAGTTACGAAGGAGCGCAGCTTGGCGGTTTATGTAAGAAGAGGAAGGGTCTATGTGACCCTTCCTAAGAATCAAACGCGATATGCTACTTGTAGACTGCTTCTGCCGGCGGCGGGGCCTTCCCCTTGCCTTTGCCAATCGACCCGCAAGCACTCAGATTGGCCACCGCAAACATCGCAACGATTACGATTAGAATTCTGCTCATCAGGAAGTCCTCTCCTCATCATGGCATAGCTTTTCAGGCTACACCTTAAAGTTTAGCGACAATCAGTACCCTGGATAGGGCAGACATGATGCAACATGCAACGAATCTACATTAGCAGATACATATTGCTATGGCCAACCCCGCGATTTCAAATGGTAAACACCATCAGATGACAACCACGCGCGTGCCTACGCGTGCACGGGAGTAGAGGTCGACGATGTTTGCGTTCGTCAGGCGAATACACCCATTCGAAACGGCACGGCCTATCGACCAGGGGGCATTCGTTCCGTGCAACCGGAACAGGGTATCTTGTCCGCCCTGGTAGAGGTAGAGGGCCGCTGCACCGAGAGGGTTGAGCGGTCCTCCCGGTACTCCATCGGCATACTTGGCCAGCCGAGGCTTGCGCTGAATCATGTCATTGGTGGGCTTCCACGAAGGCCACTCTGCCTTATAGCCGATGGTGGCCTCGCCCTTGAAACTCAGTCCTTCCTCGCCGACGGCAACGCCGTAGCGAGTCGCCAGTCCGTCTGCCTCCACGAAGTAAAGGTAGCGGCTCTCCGTATCGACGACGATAGTTCCGGGCGGTTCACTCCCCGTATACGCGACCTCCTGTCGTCGATAGCGGGGATCGGCATCCGGATCCCTAGCGAATCGGTAGCCCAGTGGCGGCCCATCGCCCGAAGTACATCCAGAAAGCATTAGAGCCAGGCTCCCCAGCACGAGCCCCCGGCGTGTAATATGCTGTTTGTCCATTTCCACCTGCCAAGTAACTCCGTCGATCCCGTTCATTCCAAATTAGCCCGTTCATTCCAAATTAGATTGCGACATCTTTTGATAAAGACACTCAACTCTGTGGAGGATGAGTTCGCAACACTGGCAACATCTGAAGCTGCGCAATACCATACGCTTCTATTTATCCGTGAAGCCCCTTGCATCAACAATCGCGTCGGTCGAATATTAGCATATCAACAAGGACGGAGACGATGAAGCTTTGCCTGGAAGGAAAAATCGCGATCGTAACGGGTGCGGGTTCCGGTATTGGTGCCGCCGTTTCCCGTCAACTCGCTGATGAGGGTGCGGAGGTTGTTGTTGCCGACATCAATGCTGACGCAGCACACACGATTGCCGCCGCAATCAGATCAGATGGAGGCCGCGCCCATGAATTTGTCGTCGATGTCAGTGACAGTGGAAGTGTACAGAGACTTGTCGATTTTACCGTCGAGACGTATGGCGGCTTGGATCTGGCGGTCAATAATGCGGGAATCGATGGGATGCGCGCAGCGGTCGCTGACTATCCGCTCGACAATTGGGACAAGGTGATGAACGTCAATCTGAACGGCGTCTTCTATTGCATGAAGTCCGAAATTGGCGCGATGCTGAAGCTGGGCGGCGGTGCAATCGTGAATATGTCTTCCACTCTCGGGACCGTTGGATTACCCACCGCGGCGGCATACACCGCGGCCAAGCACGGGGTTGTTGGACTGACAAAAGTCGCTTCGATGGAGTATGCGAGATTGGGTATCCGCATAAATGCCGTCGGTCCCGGCTGGATCGAAACGCCACTTTTGTCAGAGCATCTTGAGGCGGCGAGTACGCGACGCATGGCATCGCTTCAACCAATGGGCAGGCGTGGAAAACCGGAGGAGGTCGCGACTCTTGTGTGTTTCCTCCTGTCCGAGCAGGCCAGTTTCATCACAGGGGTGCACTATTTGGTGGACGGGGCCTATACCGCTCACTGAAAAAGGGGCTGGGAAGTAGGCGGTGATTTCCAGACTACCTCCATTTTGCCTGATGCTGTGCTGCTGACTGGGGGACCGGTGTTCTGCCCCCATGTTGCGGTCTCTCCGCTGGGCTGTGTCGGCTGTCGGGCCGCGAGGAAGTCTGAGCCTCGAGCAGCAAATGAACAACAAGCCGCGACGGCTAGAGCAATTCCAGGAAAAGTGCGAAGCGGTTTTCCGTTCGGAATTGCGTAAAAACAAAAGGCTAGAGCGGTCCTGCGCTTCCGTTAAAAGCTGAACCGCTCTAGCGCATCGGCCCGAAAATCGGAATCGATTTTCGGAAAGCACGATGCGTAGATTCAAAGTGTTGGAGCGTCCTTAGTGCGTCCGAAAGGACGCACGGCGCTCTAACGTCGCGGCTTTTTTATTGATGCCATGGGCACTTCCGGTTAACCGGAACACTCACGGCAAAACGGGGAACAGATCATGCGATGCCTCATTACCGGCGCGGCCGGCTTTGTCGGTGGGCCTCTCGTCGAAAGACTGCATGGAGAGCGGATATGCGAGCTTGCGGTAACGACGCGATCTGCAGCCGCCAGCTTCCCGACATCTGTGCGGCATTTCCCCATCGAGATAACAAGCGAAACCGATTGGACAGCGGTTCTCGAGGGTATCGATGTCATCGTCCATCTCGCCGCTCGTGTTCACATCATGAACGACCGCGCAGCCGATCCGCTTGCGGAATTTCGTCGGATCAACACCGCCGCTACGTTGAACCTCGCCGAGCAGGCCGCCCGCGCGGGCGTAAAAAGGTTCGTCTTCATCAGCAGCATCAAGGTCAATGGCGAGGAAAACGATCGACCCTTCCGGCACGACGATACGCCAATGCCGATCGATCCCTATGGCATTTCAAAGTTGGAAACTGAAATCGGGCTGCATGAAATTGCCGCCCGAACAGGCATGGAAGTCGTGGTCATTCGCCCGCCGCTCGTTTATGGACCCGGTGCGAGGGGCAACTTCGCCCTGCTCGTCGGACTTGTCCGGAAGAAGATACCGCTCCCCTTCGGGTCGCTGAAGAACCGCCGGACATTGGTCGCGCTTCCAAATCTCGTCGATCTGATCATCACCGGGATGAAGCATCCCGGTGCAGCCGGCCAGACCTTTCTCGCGGGTGATGGAGTAGATCTTTCGACTCCCGGGCTTATCGAAGGGATTGCCGCAGGATTGGGCGTCAAACCGATGCTGCTCCCCTTCCCCCCCGCCTTGTTGCAGATGGGCGCGAGGGTCACCGGAAAGGCCGCCGTCTACCAGCGTCTTTGCGGTTCCCTGCAGGTCGATATATCCCATGCCCGCGACGTGCTCGGCTGGTCGCCCGTCGTCACGCCGCGCGAGGGCCTGAAGCTTGCGGTGACGTAACCGTTACTCGCTCGTCACGCCGTGGAACGGACGCACTTCGCGGCCGGGCATGAAGACGCCGAGGCGTTTGATTTCCCATTCGAGCTTGATGCCGTCTTTTTCGAAGACCTCGCGACGCACCTGTTCCCCGAGATATTCGAGGTCGTAGCCGGTTGCCTGCCCCATGTTGATCATGAAGTTGCAGTGAAGCGACGACATCTGCGCTCCGCCGATGACGAGGCCGCGGCAGCCTGCCTCGTCGATCAGTTTCCAGGCCGAATGGCCGGTCGGGTTCTTGAAGGTTGAGCCGCCGGTCTTTTCGCGCACCGGCTGCACCGTCTCGCGGTGATTGCGCACGGCGTCCATCTCGGCGCGGATCTGCGCGCGCTCTTCCGGATAGCCCTCGAACAGCACGGAGGTGAAGATCAGATCTGTCGATGCGGTCGAATGCCGGTAGGAGTAGCCCATCTCGGCATTGGAAAGCACATGCTTGTCGCCCTTGCGGTCGACCGCATGGACTTCGATCAGCCGCTCGCGCGTCTCCACGCCGTTGGCCCCGGCATTCATGCGCGCCGCGCCGCCGATGCCGCCGGGAATGCCGTAGAGGAAATGGAAGCCGCCGATGCCGTTGTCCATCGCCATCGCCGCCACATGTTTATCAGGGCAGATGGCGCCGGCGAGAATCCGGTTTTCGCCGGCAAGCTCGACGAAGCCGAACCCCTTGGCCGACAGGCGCAGCACGACGCCGGGAATGCCGCCGTCGCGTACCAGGATGTTGGAGCCGACGCCGACCACCGTCAGCGGCACCTCTTCCGGCAATATCTTCAGGAAGGCGACGAGATCGTCGATGTCATGCGGCTGGAACATCAACTCGGCCAGACCGCCAGCCCTGAACCAGGTGACACGGTCCATAGGGGCATCCGGCGTGATACGGCCGCGGATATCCTTTACACCGTCTCCGAGAGACGCGAGAAGCTTTTCCCCATTCACCTGTTTCATACGGACTTTCCCGATAGGCCTTCCAGTTGCTTGGGCAGCGCCGCCGCCCAGGATGTGATGCTCCCAGCCCCCAACAGAACCACGAAATCGCCAGGCTTTGCAACCTCCGCGACCATCTGCGGCAAAAGCTCCGCCGAGCTTAGAAAGCGGGCGTCGCGATGGCCGCCGGATTTGATGCGCGAGACCAGCGACACGGAATCGATACCCTCGATCGGATCCTCACCCGCCGCATAGACGGGTGCCAGGAAAATGCTGTCGGCATCGTTGAAGCAGGCGGCGAATTCCTCAAACAGGCTCGCAAGACGGCTAAAGCGATGCGGTTGGTGGACGGCGATGACACGCCCCTTGCAGGATTCTCGGGCGGCGCGCAGCACTGCCTTGATCTCGACGGGATGGTGGCCGTAATCGTCGAATATCTGCACGCCGTTCCATTCGCCGGTCAGCGTAAAACGGCGCTTGACGCCACCGAAGGAGGCAAGCCCCTTGGCGATATCTGCGCTCGATATGCCGAGCCGGTTGGCAACGGCGATCGCCGCCGTTGCGTTGGAAATATTATGGCGCCCCGGCATCGGCATGACCAGCCCCTTGAGCTCGATAACCTGGCCGGTGCGGCGGCGACGGATTTCGACGTCAAAGATCGAGCGCGTGCCGTCGATGCGCACATTCATGAAACGCACGTCGGCCTGCGGGTTTTCGCCATAGGTGATGATCTTGCGGTCCTCGATGCGGCCGACCAGCGACTGCACCTCGGGATGGTCGAGGCACATGACGCCGAAGCCGTAGAACGGCACATTCTCGACGAATTGCCGGAAGGCGGCGCGCACAGCGTCAAAATTGCCGTAATGGTCGAGATGTTCCGGGTCGATATTGGTGATGACGGCGACATCGGCCGGAAGTTTCAGGAAGGTGCCGTCCGATTCATCGGCCTCGACCACCATCCACTCGCCCTCGCCCATGCGGGCATTGGTGCCGTAGGCATTGATGATGCCGCCATTGATGACGGTCGGGTCGAGCCCGCCGGCTTCGAGCAGCGCGGCGACCAGCGAGGTGGTCGTCGTCTTGCCATGCGTGCCGCCGATGGCGATCGCATTGCGGAAGCGCATCAGCTCGGCCAGCATTTCGGCACGGCGCACCACCGGCAGCAGCTTTTCGCGCGCGGCGATGAGCTCCGGATTGCTCTTCTTGATCGCCGTCGAGACGACGACGACTTCGGCGTCACCCAGGTTTTCGGCCCGGTGACCGACGAACACCTCGATGCCCTTGTCGCGCAGGCGCTGGACATTGGCGCTGTCGGCCTGGTCCGATCCCTGCACCTTGTGGCCGAGATTGTGCAGCACCTCGGCAATGCCGCTCATACCGATGCCGCCGATGCCGATGAAATGGACGAGACCGATCGTCTTCGGCAGTTTCATGCGCGTGTCCTCTTGAATTCCGCAATTGTACGTCTGGCGGCAATAGCCTCAACCATGTCGGCAAGCAAGTTCGCGGCATCGGGTTTCCCGGCGAGTTTCGCCGCCGCCGCCATGTGCGAAAGCTTTTCCGGATCATTCATGACAGCCGTCAGGATCGCCGCGATCTTCTCCGGCGATAGCTCCGACTGGGCGATCACTTTCGCCCCGCCGGTCGCAGCGAGTGCCGCCGCATTCGCCGCCTGGTCGTGATCGAGAGCGTGCGGGTAAGGCACGAGCACGGCAGGCCGGCCGATGACGGAGATTTCCGAAACCGTCGAGGCGCCCGAACGGCAGATGACGAGATGCGCCCTCGCCAGCCTCTCGGCCATGTCGGTAAAGAAGGGTGCGATGTCGGCTCCCATCTCCAGCTTGGCGACGCAGCCGCTGACCATCTCCATGTCCTCAGGACGCACCTGCTGGGTGATGCGCAGACGCACGCGAAGCGTATCGTCGAGCAGGCTGATCGCCGTCGGCAGCGCCTTGGAGAAATATTGCGCGCCTTGGCTGCCGCCGAAGACGACGAGGTTGAAGGCCTCACCCGGATGCGACGGCGTGTAAGGCACCTCGGCTGCGGCGATGATCGCCGGCCGGACCGGATTGCCTGTCGTCACCGTCTTGTCTGGAAAGGCAGCGCCCCCCTCCGGCAGGAAGCCGCCGGCAATGGCCTGCACGCGGGTTGCCAAGGCCTTGTTGGCGCGCCCCATCACCGCATTCTGCTCGTGGATCATCGAGGGCACGCCGAGCCGGGTGGCGGCAAGCAGCGGCGGCACAGTGGGATAACCGCCGAAACCGACGACGATAACGGGCCGCAGCCTCAGGATCAGCTTCTTTGCCGCCCGCATGCCGCTCCAGAGTGTCCACAGCGATCGGGCGACAGCGATCGGGTTCTTCGAGCCTATCGTCGCCGACGCCACGACATGAATCTCCTCGGCCGGGAACTTGCCAGCATAGCGCTCGGCCCGGCTGTCTGTGACGAGATGCACCGAATAGCCGCGCTCCTTCAGCTTGAAGGCCAAAGCCTCCGCCGGGAACACATGGCCGCCGGTTCCCCCGGCGGCAAGCAGCACGATGCCTTTGCTCATGGTCTCCTACTCCGCCGGCATGCCGTGCGGGACGCGGAAGAGGCTCCGGTCCTGCGCGCGTTTTTCCGGTCGATGGCGCGTCAGCGCCAGAATGAAGCCAGCGGTGACGCAGATCGCCACCATAGACGAGCCGCCATAAGAAATCAGCGGCAGCGTCATGCCCTTCGCCGGCAGCAGTTCGAGATTGACGCCGATATTGATGATCGACTGGATGCCCATCTGCAGCACCAGGCCGGCGACGGCGAAGCGGTTGAAGTCGTTGCGCTCGCGATAGGCATGCGAGAGGCCGCGCAGCACCAGCACGGTAAACAGCGCGACGAGCGCCATGCAGAAGACAATGCCGAACTCTTCGGCCGCGACCGAGAAGATGAAGTCGGTATGCGCATCCGGGATGATGCGCTTGACGATGCCTTCGCCCGGTCCCTGGCCGAACCAGCTGCCGCGGATGATCGCCTCGCGCGCAGTATCGATCTGGAAAGTATCGCCCTCGCCGGTCATGAACTTGTCTATGCGCAGCGCAACGTGCGGAAAGACGTAATAGGCGCCGAGCAGGCCGCCGGCGCCGCCGATGCCGAGCAGCATGATCCAGATCCACGGCATGCCGGCCATGAAGAACATCCCGCCCCAGACGGCCGTGGTCAGGATGGTCTGGCCGAGGTCCGGCTGCGCGATGAGAAGGGCCGCGACGATGCCGAACAGGATGATGGCAAAGAGATTGCCGGGGATCTCCGGCTGGCGGGCATGTTCGGCAAACAGCCAGGCGCAGACGACGACGAAGGCGGGCTTCATGAATTCCGACGGCTGGATGGAAAGGCCGGCGATCCAGATCCAGCGCCTGCCGCCCTTGACCTCCTGCCCGACGAACAGCACCAGCACCATCATGGCGACCGAGATGATCAGGATCAGGATCGCGGTGCGCCGCACCTGGCGCGGTGTCAGGAACGACAGCCCGAGCATGACGCCGATCGAAGGGATCATGAAGGCGGCATGGCGCTTGACGAAGTGGAAGGGCTCCAGCCCGATGCGCTCGGCGACCGCAGGAGATGCCGCAAACGACAGCATGAAGCCGATGCCCATCAGGAAGATGAACATTGCCAGGAAGAAGCGGTCGATGGTCCAGAACCAATCGGCCAGAGGCCCACGTTCCGCGCGGCTTACCATGTCATTTCTCTCCTGTTGCCGGACCGATCAGCATCGCAATCCCGTCAAGCGCCGCCACGTGGCCGATGAAGGCTTCGCCCCTGACTTCGAAATTCTTATACTGGTCGAAGCTTGCGCAAGCCGGGGATAACATCACGGTCGAAGCGGCGCTCTCGTCGCGTTCGGCATCGGCGGCCGCATGCGCGACGGCGCGCTCCAGCGTGTCCGATATTTCGTAAGGAACAGCCTCGCCGAGCGTCGCGGCGAATTCCGCCGCCGCCTCGCCGATCAGATAGGCCTTGGCGATGCGCGGAAAATAGGGAGCGAGCGTCGTGATCCCGCCAGCCTTCGGCAGGCCGCCGGCGATCCAATAGATGCGATCATAGCTCGAAAGAGCCGGCGCTGCGGCATCGGCATTGGTCGCCTTGGAATCGTTGACGAAAACGACGCGGCCACGCAGCCCGACCGGCTGCATGCGGTGCTTCAGTCCGGGGAACAAGGCAAGGCCGGCGCGGATGTCTTCGGCGGAAACCCCGACGGCGAGGCAGGCAGCGACGGCTGCAGCTGCGTTCTGCGCATTGTGGCTGCCGCGCAGCGTCTGGATGCCGTCGAGATCGACGAAAGGCAGCATGGCGCCGCCGGCAGCCTGGATGAGTTTGGTGCCCTCGGCATAAATGCCGTCGGCCAGCACATTGCGGCGCGAAATACGGACCACCTTGACGCCTGCCCGCTCGACACGGTCGGCGATCAGCGCCGAATGGCTGTCGTCGACGCCGACGATCGCGACATCGCTGCCGGCGACCAGCCTTTCCTTGATATCGGCATAATGCTGCATTGTGCCGTGACGGTCGAGATGATCGGGCGTCAGGTTGAGCAGGATGCCGGCCGAAGGGTCCAGTGTCGGCGCCAGATCGATCTGGTAGGAGGAGCATTCGACGACGTAATAGCGCTCGGCCTTCGGCGGACCGAGCGTCAGCACCGCCGTGCCGATATTGCCGCCGAGCTGCGTGTCGTAGCCGGCGGATTTCAGGATATGGGCGATCAGCGCCGTCGTGGTCGACTTGCCGTTGGTGCCGGTTATAGCGATGAAAGGGCAATCCGGCGCATGGGCGCGGCGCTCGCGCACGAAGAGCTCGACGTCGCCGACGATATCGACGCCGGCCGCGCGGGCAAGATCGACAGTCCAATGCGGCTTCGGATGGGTGAGCGGCACGCCGGGCGACAGCACGAACAGCGCCTGCTGGCTCCAGTCGATGCTGTGCAGGTCTTCCGTCCTGATGCCTTCGGCCGCGGCCTTGGCGACACTGTCGGGATTGTCGTCCCAGGCCGTCACCTCGGCACCGCCTGATATCAGCGCCCGGGCGGTGGCAAAGCCGGAGCCGCCGAGCCCGAAGAGCGCGACCTTCCTGTCCTTGAGCGTCGTGACCGGGATCATCGCCGCCTCACCGAAGCTTCAGCGTCGAAAGGCCGAGCATGGCAAGGCCGACGGCAACGATCCAGAAGCGGATCACCACCTGGCTCTCGGTCCAGCCCTTCTTCTCGAAGTGATGATGGATCGGCGCCATCAGGAAGACGCGCCGCCCAGTCATCTTGAAGAAGCCGACCTGGATGATGACGGAGAGCGTCTCGATGACGAAGAGGCCGCCGATGATCGCCATGACGATCTCGTGCTTGGTAGCGACGGCGACGGTGCCGATCGTGCCGCCGAGTGCCAGCGACCCCGTGTCGCCCATGAAGATCGCGGCCGGCGGCGCGTTGAACCAGAGAAAGCCGAGTCCGGCGCCGATGACGGCGCCGAGCACGACGGCGAGCTCGCCGGTGCCGGGCACGAAATTGATCTGCAGGTAGTTCGCAAACACCACGTTGCCGGCGAGATAGGCGATGACGCCGAAGGAGGCGGCGGCGATCATCACAGGTACGATGGCAAGTCCGTCGAGACCGTCCGTCAGGTTAACGGCATTGCCGGCGCCGACAATGACGAAGCCGCCGAAGACGACGAACATGATGCCGATATTGATCATGAAGTCCTTGAAGAAGGGAAAGGCGATCGAGGAGCCGAAGGTCGAGCCGGCAATCCCCGAGGCAAGGGCGGTGCGCATCATGAAATAGACGGCGATGCCGGCGATGAGGAATTCGATGCCGAGACGCGCCTTGCCGGAAAAGCCCATATGGCTCTGCTTCGTGACCTTAAGGTAATCGTCGTAGAAGCCGATCGCGCCGAAGCCCAGCGTCACCAGCAGCGTGGCGACGACATAGACGTTGGAAAGATCGGCCCAGAGCAACGATGCGCCGACGATGCCGGCGAGGATCATCAGCCCGCCCATGGTCGGCGTGCCGGCCTTCTTGAAATGCGTCTGAGGCCCGTCGGCGCGGATCGGCTGGCCCTTCCCTTGGCGGATTCGCAGCGAATTGATGATCGCCGGCCCGAACAGGAAGACGATCAGCGCTGAGGTGAAGAGAGCGGCGCCCGTGCGGAAGGTAATATATCTGAACAGATTCAGAAATTTGAAATATTCCGACAGTTCGACAAGCCAGATCAGCATTCAGGGCCCCTTGTTTACCCGATCAATATTCGCGTTGCGTGTCGGCAAATGGCGGGAACTTGTCAAGGAGCGCGGCGACGATCTTGCCGAAACCGATGCCCAGAGACGATTTCACCATCAACACGTCGCCTGGCGCGACCGAGTTCAATACATAGTCCGTCAATTCGCTGGTGTTCTCGCGATATTCGACATGGACGCTTTCCGGCAACGATTCCTTGAGCGCAGCCATTTCCGCTCCGGCCAGCCAGACATGTTCGATACCGGCGGCAAGCAGCGGCACCGCAAGGTCGGTATGGACCTTCTGAGCATAGTCGCCCATCTCAAGCATGTCGCCGAGCACGGCGATACGGCGTCCGCGGCCGGTCGGCTCGGAAGCCGCCAGCAGCGCGATCGCCGCGCGCATCGAGGCCGGATTGGCATTGTAGCTCTCGTCGATCAGCGTGAAGCTGCCGCCGCCGATCGAAAGCCGGTGGCGCTTGCCCCTGCCCTTTTCCGCCTTCAGCGTCGCAAGCGCTTCGATCGCCTTCTGCATATCGGCGCCGACAATCCTGACGACGCCGAGCGCTGCGAGCGCATTCTCGGCGATATGGCGGCCCGGCGCGCCGAGCGCAACTTCCAGCGTCTCGCCGCCGATCGTCAACCACAGCGTCGAATTCTCGTCGGAGCCATTGAATTCTGCGAGCCGGAATTCGGCTTTGGCATGCTGGCCGAAGGAATGGATATGCTCGATGCCGTGCGATTGCGCCGTGCGGTCGAGGAAATTGAACTGGTCGTTATCGCGGTTGAGCACGACATGCCCACCGGGTTTGAGCCTCTCGAAGATCTCGGCCTTGGCGGCGGCGATTTCCTTGATGTTCTTGAAATTGCCGAGATGCGCCGGCGCGATCGTCGTGATGATGGCGACATCGGGACGAATCATCGCCACCAGCGGCCGGATCTCGCCGGGGTGGTTCATTCCGACTTCGAAGACGCCGTAATCCGTATCCTCAGGCATGCGTGCCAACGTCAGCGGCACGCCCCAATGATTGTTGAAGGAGGCGACGGAGGCGTGCACCTTGCCGGAGGGCGACAGCACATGCCGCAGCATTTCCTTGGTGGTCGTCTTTCCCACAGATCCCGTCACCGCAATGATCTGGGCCTTTGAGCGCTCGCGCGAGGCAAGGCCAAGCCGGCCGAGTGCCGCGAGCACGTCTTCCACGACAATCATCGGCACTGTCAGCCGACCCATGGCGGGAAGCCTCGCCTCGCTGACGACGAGAAGGGAGGCACCGTTCGCCATCGCCATCGATGCGTAGTCGTGACCGTCGACACGGTCGCCCTTGATCGCGAAGAAGGCTTCGCCTGGGGCGATCGAGCGGCTGTCGATGGAGATGCCGGTGATGCCTTCGGGCGGAGTGCCGAAGGGGCGCCCCGCCATCGCCGCGATCATGTCTTCGGTCGTCCAGAGCCAGCTCAAGATTTCAGGTCCTCCAAGGCCTTGCGCACCTCCGCATGATCGGAAAACGGCAGGGTGACGTCGCCGATCGTCTGCCCTTCCTCATGCCCCTTGCCGGCGACGATCAGCGTATCGCCGGATCTCAGCATGCCGACTGCCGCGCGGATCGCCGTGGCGCGATCGGCAATTTCCGCGGCGCAGTTTGCTGCCGCCATGATCTCCGCCCGGATCGAGGCCGGCTCCTCCGAACGCGGATTATCGTCGGTGACGATGACGACGTCGGCAAGTCGGCAGGCGATTTCGCCCATGATCGGCCGCTTGCCGCGGTCACGGTCGCCGCCGCAGCCGAAGACGACGATGACGCGGCCGGTGGTGAAGGGTCTGACCGAGCCCAGCACGTTTTCCAGCGCGTCCGGCTTGTGGGCGTAGTCGACATAAGCGAGCGCGCCGTCTTTCGTATGGCCGACAAGTTCGAGACGGCCGGACGCGCCGACGAGCTTCTCGAGCGCGGCCATCGCAACCTTCGCCTCAACGCCGGTCGACATGGCAAGACCCGCCGCGACCAGCGCGTTGGCCACCTGAAAGTCGCCGGCCAGCGGAATGTCCACCTCGAAGATCTCGCCGCCGATATGGATCTCGGCCATTTGCTTGTGGCGGAAGTGCTCGACGCGCTTCAACGAGAGGTAGTTGCCCTTTCGCCCGACGGTACGAACGTCGTGACCGGCATCGGTCGCGGCCTTGATCGCCTGCGCCGACCACGGGTCGTCAGCGAAGATCACCGCCGGCGATCCCTTCGGCAACAGCGTATCGAAAAGCCGCATCTTGGCGGCCATATAGGCCTCGATCGTGGGATGATAGTCCATGTGGTCCCGGCCGAGATTGGTGAAGGCGGCTGCCACAAGCTTGACGCCGTCGAGCCGGCATTGGTCGAGGCCGTGGCTGGAGGCCTCCATCGCGGCATGCGTCACGCCTTCTTCGGCAAGTTCCGCCAGCAGCGCATGCAGCGACACAGGATCGGGCGTCGTCAGCGAGCCATATTCGTTGCGCGTCGGCGAGACGACGCCCGTCGTGCCGATCATCGCGGCCGCGTGGCCGGCATGCGCCCAGATCTGCCGGGTGAAAGAAGCGACGGAGGTTTTGCCCGCGGTGCCGGTGACGGCGACCATAGTATCGGGCTGCCTGCCGTGGAAACGCGCGGCGGCGATGGAAAGGAATCGGCGCGGCTCTTTGACCGCAAGCACCGGGATCGAAGCAGCGACGGCTTGGGAGGCGATCGCGACGGCAGCGCCGCGGCCGGCGGCATCCACGATGAAGCCCGCACCGTCCGCCTTGGTGCCGGCGACCGCGACGAAAGCATTGCCCGGCGCCACCTTGCGGCTGTCCGAAGACAGGCCTGAGATATCAAGCAAGCCTGCCGGGCCTTCGAGCTGTGCTTCAAGTTCCGGAAACTGATCTCCGGCCAGGTCTCGCAATTTCATCGAACGCACTTTTCTCTCTTGAATCCGGTTCACCCCTCGCGAATCGGCGTCGATATTCATTCACACTCAATAAGACACCAGCAAGGCCGATCCGCCCTCCCCGAATTTCGGCTCGATACCGAGAATGGGAGCCGCGCGACTGATGATCTCGCGGGCGATCGGGCCCGCGGTACCGGCAGAGATTGTTCCGCCATAGGCCTTCTCACCGGTCTTCGGCTCGTCGCAGAAGGTGATCACGGCATATTTGGGATCGTTGATCGGGAATGCGGCGATGAAGGAATTGAAATTCAGGGTCGCCGAATAACGGCCGTTCACCACCTTGTCGGCCGTGCCGGTCTTGCTGCCGACGGCAAAGCCCGGCACACGGGCGACACGTCCGGACCCCTTGTAACCGTTGAAGTCAAGGAGATAGCGGATATTGTCGCTGGTGGTCTTCTTGATCACCTGCGTGGCGATCTGATCGGCCTGTTCGCGCGTGCGCGGCAGGAATGTCGGCTCGATCAGCTTGCCGCCGTTGACGAGAGCGGCAGCCGCCACCCCTGTCTGCAGCGCCGTCGTCGAGACGCCATGGCCGAAGGAAATCGTGATCGAATTGATCTTCTTCCAAACGCGCGGCTGGCTCGGCATCTTCACTTCGGGCAGCTCGGTCTGCATCTTCGTCAACAGGCCGAACTTGGTGAGATAGTCCTTCTGTGCATCGATGCCGACGATGTCGATGACGCGCGCCGTACCGATATTCGAAGAATATTGGAAAATCTCGGGAACAGTCAGCCAGCGGCGCTGCCCGTGAAAATCGTGGATGGTGAAACCGCCGATATAAATCGATTTGCTGGCATCGAAACTGTCGGTCATCTTCACCTTGCCGCTATCGAGCGCCATGGCCAGCGAAAAGGTCTTGAATGTCGAGCCCATTTCGAAGGTGCCGTTGGTCATCCGGTTGAGCCAACCCTCCTTGGCGCCTTCCTGCGGATCGTTCGGATCGAAATCCGGCGCCGATGCCATCGCCAGCACTTCTCCCGTATGCACGTCGATGACCGCAGCACCGGCGCCCTTGGACTGGAAGTTGTTGACGGCGTTGACGACCGCGTCCCGCACGATGTTCTGCACGCGCAGGTCGATTGATAGCCGCACCGGCTCGAGCGGCTGGTCGCTGGTCATGCCGACGGAGGCGAGATCGGCCAGCCCCTGGTCGTCGATAAATTTCTCCATGCCGGCGACACCGCGGTTGTCGATGTTGACGTAACCGAGGATATGCGCGGCGGTCGAGCCGCCCGGATAGAAGCGGCGCTTCTCCGGCCGGAAGCCGATGCCGGGAATGCCGAGCGCCAGGATCTGGCTCTGCTGCTTCGGCGTCAGCTGCCGGCGCAGCCAGGCGAAATGCGAGGTCTTGACCGAGAGTTTCTTGTAGGTGTCCTTGACGTCGAGCTCGGGCAGCACCGTCGCAAGCTTCTCGACCGCCTCGTCGGCGTCGACGATCTTGTTCGGTTCGGCAAACAGCGAGACGGTGCGGATGTCGGTCGCCAGCACCTCGCCGTTGCGGTCGAGAATGTCGGGGCGCGAGGCCATCAGCCGGTCGGGCGGCAGGATGCTGGAGACGACCTCCTGGTCCTTCATCGCATATTCGACGAGACGGCCGCCGATGACGGCGTAGACACCCATGAAGCCAAGGATCAGCAGGCCGACGCGGCTTTTCGCCTGCCCTGATTTCTTCTTGCGCGATCCCTCGATCGCCAGGCCGGCGGGGGAAGGACCACCGAAGCGGTTATAGACGCCGGCGGAGAAATGCGCCTGGCTCTTCAAAACCATGATGCGGGAAAGGAACGACATTATTCCTCCACCGATCCGGTTTCGATCTGATCTGCATCCTCTGCCTCACCGCGTGGCGCAGGCATTGGAATGGGTTGTGCCTTGGCGGTGGCTTGCGCGCCCTTGGCGGTATCTGGCGCGCGCTTGGCACTGGCCTCGGTCGCGCTCTTGGCGCTGGCCCCGGTCGCGCTCTTGGCGCTGGCCTCGGTCGCGCTCTTGGCGCTGGCCTTGGCCTCTGTCACGTCGGGCACGGGAACCTCTGATTTCAGCATCGGCAATTCCTTGGCATGCACCAGCGCCGTCGATTCCGTCGGCTGCAGCTTCAATTCGTCATTATAGGCTCTGACCAGTCGCTCCAGCCGGTTCGGCTGCGATTGCAGCGCCCAGTCGGCCTTGAGAAGATCGATCGTGTCCTTCTCGAGCTTGATCTCGGCTTCGAGGCGATGAACCTCCTCGAGCTTCAATTCGGCGCGGTGCTTGATCGTGTAGGTTACGGCGGCAGTGGCCGACATGACGCCGATGAGCACGAGGTCGAACGTTTTCAGCATATCAACCACCAAGCTTTCCGAGGCTGGCAAGATTGGGAAACCCGAAGAGCGACATATCCGCGGCCTCGGCGGCAGCGTCCGTCCTCAGGCCGGCGCGCAGCTTGGCGGAGCGGGCGCGCGGATTGGTCTCCGCCTCCGCCTCGCTTGCCGAAACCATCGGCTTGCCGATGACCGCAAAAGTTGCTGCCCGCTCATGCGCGACCGGCAGGTGCCGCGAACCCGACGCCTTGCCGGCGCGGTCGGAGAAGAATTTCTTGACGATGCGGTCTTCGAGCGAATGGAAGGTGACGACGACGAGCCGCCCGCCTGGCTTCAGCGACGTTTCCGCCGCAAACAGCGCCTGCGCCAGCTCGCCGAGCTCGTCATTGACGAAGATGCGCAATGCCTGGAAGACGCGCGTTGCCGGATGGATCTTGTCCTTCATCTTGCGCGGCGTGACGAGCTCGATGAGACCGGCGAGATCGCGCGTCGTTTCGAACGGCTTTTCGGCGCGGCGCTTCTCGATCGCATGGGCGATGCGCGGCGCCTGGCTTTCCTCACCGAGAAAATGGAAGATGCGGATGAGATCGGCGACCTTGGCGCGGTTGACGACATCGGCGGCCGAAACGCCTTCGGCCGACATGCGCATGTCGAGCGGCCCTTTTTTCTGAAAGGAGAAGCCGCGTTCCGCCTCGTCGATCTGCATGGAGGAGACGCCGATATCGAGCACGACCCCGTCGAGCCCGTCCTGCGGCGCATGATCGGCAAGATGCGAGAATTGCGAATGAACAAGCTTGAGATGGCCGCCATGGGCAGCCCCCATCGCTTGGCCCGCCGCAATTGCCGTCGGATCGCGGTCGAGCGCGATCACGTCGGCGCCGGTCGCCAGGATGGCCGAGCTGTAACCGCCCGCACCGAATGTACCGTCGAGGATGAGTTTGCCGGGGGCGGGCGCCAGCGCCGCAAGGACTTCGTCGAGAAGAACCGGAATGTGGCGAACCGGTCCGCCACCGGCATCAGTTGAACCTCCGCCAGGATTCGCCACCATTCCGTTCCCTCGTTCTTTCAGGAACGCTTGCCCGCCAGCTTGCGCTCCCCTCGTGCCTGCGCCTGTGCGGCCACAAAAGCCTGCGGCTGCCAGAGCTGAAAATGATCCGCCCGACCGACGAAGGTCACTTCGTCCGAGATGCCAGTGAAGCCCCGAATGAAATCCGTGACCATCAGCCGCCCCTCGGCGTCGAGCCTCATGAAGACCCCGCCTCCATGAATGAGAAGCGACATCTCGTTCGCATCCGGCGAAAACGGATCCTCCGCAGCAATCTGCCGTTCGAATCTTTCGAGAAGATCCGGACCGCCGACGCTGATCGCCGGAAACACAAAGTCCTGAAAGCAATAGAGCTCCTGGACGTTGTGCTGCGCCAGCACGGAACGGAAAGCCGAAGGCACGGAAACCCTGCCCTTGGCGTCGATCCTGTTGGTCGCGTTCGAAAGGAAGCGGCTCATTACACGAAACATCCGTTCCCGCGGGGATCCGGACCAAAAGACGCCCGAAACTCCCGATATCAGGCACAGCTTCGCAAGCCGGATGAGCAAAAACCCCTCCGACGCTTCCGGAGAGGAAGACGCCTTTGCTTTGCGATGAATGGGCAGATGATTGCCCTGGTGCAGTGCGCATTTGGGATAGCATGGGACCATATGGGCGTCAATGGGATGCACCCATTTTGCAATGGACGCATGATCAAAAATTTATAAGCCGTTAAGTTTAACAAAGGGTTAGCAGCGTCATCTTCAAATGACACGCATTGATACAATTACAAGAAAAATCCATCCTCTGGATGCATAAACATCCGCTTGAAAACAGCCGGTTTCAGCGACTTACGCGGAAAATCCGGCCGTCGCGCCGTCAAGATGGTAATCGCCAGTTGGCCTGTAAGCCGGGTTCTGTATGGCTCCGGCGTGAACCGGAACGTGGCAGCCATTCCTCTGGGACAGCGTTCGCACGCTGCCTCACGCAACCCACCCGGATGACTGGCCTGGAAACCGGCCGGAAGGCCTTTCGGCCTGCCACGTCATCCCTATTCGGTCTTGCTCCCGGTGGGGTTTACCGTGCCATTTCCGTTGCCGGAGATGCGGTGGGCTCTTACCCCACCCTTTCACCCTTACCTGTCATGACAGGCGGTTTGCTTTCTGTGGCACTTTCCCTGAGGTCGCCCTCGCCGGACGTTATCCGGCACCGTGTTTCCGTGGAGCCCGGACTTTCCTCACCCTACCGCCTTTCGGCATTGGTAAAGCGCGGCTGCCCAGCCAACTGGCAGGGCTCCCATAAACGAGAGAGATCGCAATTGCTATCGAAATAAACGATATTGCTGAGAGCAATTCCAGCAAAACTGCGCAGCAGTTTTGCGTCCGGAATTGCGGAGCAAGAAAAAGAGAGTGCACTTCCGTGATTCGGAGAAAAACGAAATTGCTCTAGCGAAATTGCGGTGTGAAATCCGTGGAATAGCCCTGTTCGCCGATTCCGCCTGACAACAGCAGCTCGGCCCCAAGCCGGCCGATTTCGTCCGAGCTCTTGGCCGACGTTCCGGCACAGCCCGTCAGCACCGCGATTTCTGGCGATGAGGTGTAGCCAATCATCGGGTAGCCGCTTTCCGTATGCGACACGACGCAGGCCGCCGTCGAAACCGAAAGCGGCACGATATCGGGCACGAGACCTTCAACGATGCGTTTGAGATGCGCGCGCACCCTATCGCGCCCCTCGGTCTTGAACCAGGCGCGCATGTCGGCGTCGCTGCTGAGTGCCAGATCGTCAGGATCGCCGCCGATCTTCAGATAGAATTTGCCATCGGGATACCGGATCGGCGGCAGCAGGTAGATATCGATGCCGGACGCCCGGAGAATGAGCGACGGCATCGCGGCCAGGCGCGCAGCATCGGCCTCGCCTACCTCGAAAAGCGTCACGGTCCGGGCATAAACCGTCATGGCAACGGGCCGCGGCAACAGATTCTCCGCAATGGAAAATCCGCCCGCTGCCAGCAGCACCTTTTCACCGCGGCAGGTCCGGCCGCCGGCCGTCTCGACGACAGCCACGCCGCCCTCGCTACGGATCGAAACGACATAGTCACCAATGACGGTGGCGCCTGCCTTTTCGGCGAGCAGCGACTGCGCCTTGACCAGGCTGCGCGGACTGATGTGGCCGGCCCCCCTCGCCTCGAAGACGCCGGCGCCGCCAGCAGGAAAGGCGAAAAAGGGAAAGGCGGCCTTCAGGCCGGCACCATCGAGAAGGCGGGTCTCGACACCGAGCGAGATGGCGGCCTGTCGGGTTCTCTCGAGATAATCGCTCTGCGTCGGCGCGACGACGACGCAGCCGACCTCGCGATAGAAGTCGATGCCGCTGTCGCGGGCGATCTCGCCATAACGGCCGATCGAACGGTTGGCGAGCAGCGCCCAATTGCAGTCGGGATCGATGGTACGGGTGATGCGCCCCTCGTCGTAATGGCTGGCGAAGACGCCCTGATGCGCCTTGCGATCATTAGGCTCGTCCGGACCGATCACCGCGACACCGTCCACTCGGCGCGCCAGATGCCGCGCCGCCGCTGCCCCCATCAGCCCGCGGCCGACGACGATATATTTGAAATCCACTGCCATGCCTTTCCTCTCTACGATGCCGCGCGTCTTTTCGGACCCGCAAAGGACGCTGTATCATCTTGAGTTGCTGCGAAGACCGGCGTTAGTTCGCCACCGAAATCCTGATCGCCGAGCCGCCCTTCCGCCAGAAGCACCGCTCCCAGCCGCCCGAGTTCGTCGGAGGATTTGGCCGCGACGAAATTACCCCCAGTCAGCACCGCGATGCGTGGCGACTGCGTAAATCCGGCATAGGGATAACCGGTCGGCGTGAAATTCGCCACGCAGGGCGCCGAAGTCACGCGGCAGCCGGCAAGCTCCGGCATCAGCTGCAAGGCGACACGCGAGAGATGATCGCGCTCGGCAGCACTGCCGTCGGAACGGAACCACGCGCCGGCATCCTCCAACCTCTCGAAGCAAATCGCCTCGGTGTCGCCACCGAGTTTCAGGTAGGTCTTGCCGTCGGGATAACGCACCGGCGGCAAGATATAGATATGATCCTCTTCCCGGTCACCGAGCACGATGGTCGACGGCATATCGCCGAAAACCGCCATCTCGCGCTCGCCGATTTCGTAGAAGGCGACGGTACGCGCCATAACCCTGGTATCGACGGGACGCGGCAGCAGGGCATGGAAATTGCTGAAACCGCCGGCGGCGACCAGCACACGTTCGGCGCTGTAGCTTCTGCCGCCGGCCATCACCTCGACATGGGAACCTGCGTCGTGCACGGATGTCGCGGTTGCCTCGATCACCGAGACACCACCCTGTTCGGCAAGCTTGATCTGCGCCCGCACCAGCGCCCGCGGATTGATGTGGCCGGCGCGCTTACGCTCGAAATATCCGCTGAAATCAGGGTCAACGGCAAGATGGGGAAAACGCTGGGGAAGCTCCGACGGTGGGATGGTCTCGATATTGCTGCCGAGCGACCGGCTGACGGTCAGTGCCCGGTTGATATAGTCCTGCTCGTCCGTCGGGCTCGGACCGGCAAAGAGGCAGCCGACCTCTGAATAGAAGGAAATGCCGCTCCTTGCCTCGATCTCGCCGTAGCGGTCGAGCGCGCGGGCGGCGAAGGTTCCCCAGGCAAGATTGCCGTCGAAAGTGCGGGTGATGCGTGCTTCGTCGTAGTGGCTGGCGAAGACGCCGTGATGGGCCTTGCGCTGATCCGGCTCACGCGGGCCAATCAGCGCGATGCCGTCGGCCATCGAGGAGAGATGCCGTGCGGCGGCGGCACCCATCATGCCGCATCCGATGATGATGAACCTGAAATCGACTGCCATATCCCACCTCGTTTCAAGGCGGGATATCACGGCAAGCGTGCTGATTCATATCCGTAAAAATGCCGCAAGGGAATTTCGTCCCGACGCGACTGGCTATGCTCAGTCGAGCATTGCCAGGACCTTGCCGCAATAGGTCTTCGACACCGGGTTCATGCGCGTGGCGGCATGACCGGCATTGTATTTCAGGATGGTGTTGCAGGTTTCGCCACCACCGAGATCATGGGCGGCAGCCAGATATTTCATGCCGTACTTGATGTTGGTTTCCGGGTCGAACAAGCCCTTGGCGCTGCCGGAATAGCCCATCATGCGGGCAGTTGCAGGCTTTATCTGCATCAGGCCGATTTCACCGTGGCTGCCGCGCGCATTCGGATTGAAATTGCTTTCGATGCGGATGACCGCGGTCGCAAGCGCAACCGGTACATTATATTGGTTCGCATATTTGCTGATCAGTGCGGAATAGGAATTGCCGGAAACATTGGCGACGGGATAACCGCTCTGGCGCTCGACCGTCTTCAGCGGGCGTTCCGCCGTCTTGAGCGGACGCTTCGCGGGCTTGACCGAACGCTCCGCTTTTTTCAACGGACGCTCTGTCTTCTTCGAAGGACGCTCGACTTTCTTCACCGGCGCATCGGCTCGCACACCCCAACCATTCGCAAAGGCAAAGCTATTTCCCGCCAGCACCATGCCAACGCATGTTGCAGCAACAACAATCAGTTTTCTCATGTAGTCTTGAACACTCCGACCCAAAGAATTTCCGGACGGCGCGCCTCGCTGTCATAATGAATACCAGATCAAGGATGGATCTGGATTCGCGGTAATTCTTATCGTTTCACATAGCGCCCGTGGTTTAACTTGAAAACAACCCCCGGCACCGCTTAGCGGCGTTCTTAGACCATCGTAATGAGGAGATAATAGGGAAATGATGTGGCGAGGCGGTTTTCACGCCGGTCGCCAGAAAACCGTCCTGATATCTGGCTCTTCCGGTCAGGAATAACGCGGCAGCGCCGACAGCAGCCGGTGCAGCGTGTCGATCGTCGAGAAATCGGCAATGCCATCCACCCGTTCGGGCCGGAAATGGCGCTGGAAAGCTTCCACGTCGCCTGCCGTTTTTTCGGAGAATTCACCCGTGATTTCAGTGCTGTAACCATACAGAGACAGCATCGATTGCAGCGCTTCCACAGGTTGGCCGGTATCGCCGCGCTGGAAGAAGCGCCCACCGGTGATCGTTGCCGGCTCGACCCAGTGCCCGATGCCTGCCCGGTGAAGCTCGGCCCAGGGGAATTTCTCGCCCGGATCGACCTTGCGGATCGGGGCGACATCGGAATGCGCGAGCACCCGTTCCGGCACGATCGACCAACGTTTGACACAGTCGCGACACAATTCGATCACCGCGGCGATCTGCTCTTTCGGATAATCAGGGAGCCCGCCGGGGTGGCCGGCATTGGCGATCTCGATGCCGATCGACAGCGAATTGATATCGGTCTCGCCGTGCCAACTGCTTTTTCCCGCATGCCAGGCACGTTGCATTTCCGGCACGAGCTGCACCACCTCGCCGTTCTCATGCACGAAATAATGGCTGGAAACCTGGCTTTCGGCGCGACAGAGCCAGTCGAGCGCACCATCTGCCGTCGGCATGCCGGTATAGTGCAGCAGGATCATGTCGGGACGGCGCCCATCCGCCCGTTCGCCATGGTTCGGCGAAGGCTGCACGCGGGCGCTTCTGCAGTCGGCCTCGAAAGAGGTCATGCGGCGTGGCGTTCCTTCTCGATCGCCTCGTAGGCCGCGTTCAGCGCCGCCATGCGCTCATTGGCGATCACATGGAATTCCTTCGGCACGCCGCGCGAGATCAGCCGATCGGGATGATGTTCGCTGACGAGGCCGTGGTAACGGCGGCGGATGGACGGGAAATCATCCGAAGGCGAGACGCCGAGCACCTTGTAGGGATCGCCGCCGGACGAGACGTGGCGGGCAGCAATCTGCTCGAAGCGGGTCTCGCTCATCTGGAAGATCTCACCGATATGGCGCAGAAAATTCAGTTCCTTCTCGTGGATCAGCCCGTCGGCCTTGGCGATGTGGAAGAGGCCGTCGAGCACGTCTTCCAGCACCGTGCAATTGGCTGCGCAAGTAACGCAGAGCGTGGACAGCCGTTCGGCATAGGCTTCGTAGCCGGCGACGTCCTGGCGCGCGAGGTTGTAAAGCCTGGCGACGTTCTTTGCCTGATCCTGCGGGAATTCGAAGATTTCGCGGAAGGCTTCGACCTCCTTCTCGCTGACGATGCCGTCGGCCTTAGCCATCTTGGCCGACAGCGCGATGATCGCCACGGAGAAAGCCACCTTACGCCGGGTCTCGGGATCGCCTTCGAAAACCGTGCGGATAGCCTCGACCACCGCAGACAGCGCATTGCCTGCAGTATTGCCAATGGCATTCAACAGTTTTTCCCAGAAGGACATCGAAAATCTCACACACTTGTCAACTTATAGGCAAACAGCTTGACCAAAGAATCGCAGCCTTTGCAAGGCGACTATTGGTCGTAGGGCCGAACACAGTTTTCACGATTTGGTAATTGTCGCACCGCAGCAAACGATTCATCGCGCCCGCTTCATCTCGTATAAGGCGACTGGCCGACACTCGCCGGCATCGCCCGGCACGTTGGCTCCGGTGCGCGCGACGGAAATTTCCACAACAGTTCTCGGCAAGCAGATCGGGCTTGAAACGATTATATCGCACTTCCAGTCGCCATTGCAGTCCAACGCGGCAGAAAGGCGCGTTTTTCGTAAATTCTTTACTTTACAGGCCCCTTTCCCTGCCGCATCCATGCGCTACCTAACGCCGCCGCACCGAAACGCCATAGGAGGGATCATGGCCAAGCAGAAAGTCGCAATGCTGACCGCCGGAGGCCTGGCGCCCTGTCTCTCTTCCGCTGTCGGTGGTCTCATCGAACGCTACAGCGACGTAGCGCCCGATCTCGATATCGTCGCCTACAAGTCGGGCTACCAGGGTGTGCTCATCGGCGACAGCATCGAGATCACCCGCGAGATGCGCGAAAAAGCGCCGCTGCTGCACCGCTACGGCGGCTCGCCCATCGGCAATAGCCGCGTCAAGCTCACCAATGCCGCCGACTGCGTCAAGCGCGGCCTGGTCAAAGAAGGCGAGAACCCGCTGCGGGTCGCCGCCGAACGCCTTGCCAATGACGGCATCACCATTCTCCACACGATCGGCGGCGACGACACCAACACCACGGCCGCCGACCTTGCGGCCTACCTCGCCGCCAACGGCTACGATCTCACCGTCGTCGGCCTGCCGAAGACTGTCGACAATGACGTCGTACCGATCCGCCAGTCGCTCGGCGCCTGGACGGCCGCCGAAGTTGGCGCGCATTTCTTCGACAATGTCGGCAATGAGCAGACGGCTGCCCCCCGCACTCTCGTCATCCACGAGGTGATGGGCCGCCATTCTGGCTGGCTGACGGCCGCCACCGCCCGCGCCTATCTCCAGCGCACCAGCCGAAACCAGTATGTCGATGGCCTGATGATGAACGCACATCTGAAGAGCATCGACGCCGTCTACCTGCCCGAGATGGCCTTCGACCTCGACGCTGAGGCCGCCCGTCTGAAGGAGAGCATGGACCGCAACGGCCACGCTACCGTCTTCGTCTCGGAAGGCGCCTGCCTCGACGCCATCGTCGCCGAGCGCGAAGCCTCCGGCGAGACCATCAAACGCGACGCCTTTGGCCATGTGAAGATCGACACGATCAATGTCGGCGCCTGGTTCCAGAAGCAGTTCGCCAATCTCTTGAATGCCGAGCGGTCCCTCGTGCAGAAATCGGGCTATTTCGCTCGCTCCGCGCCTGCCAACGGCGACGACCTCAGGCTGATTCAGAGCATGGTCGATCTCGCCGTCGAAAGCGCTCTCAATAAAGTCTCCGGCGTCACCGGCCACGACGAAGGCCAGAACGGTAAATTGCGCACTATAGAATTCCCGCGCATCAAGGGCGGCAAGACTTTTGACCTTTCGATGGGATGGTTTGCCGAAGTCATGGACAATATAGGCCAGAAATACAAAGAAGCGTGATTGACGGATGGTTAATATGATGTCTTTGCTTATTCCTGAGGAATAGGAGGAGACACCATGTCACTTGAAGCTTGGCTCGCTTTTGCCGCCGCATCCGCCATCATGCTGGCCATACCGGGGCCGACGATACTGCTCGTCGTTTCCTATGCGCTCGGTCATGGACGCAGGACGGCGTTTGCGACGGTGGGCGGCGTGGCGCTTGGTGACTTCACGGCGATGACGGCTTCTCTCTTCGGTCTCGGCGCCGTTCTGGCCGCCTCCGCGACCCTTTTCACCGTCTTGAAGTGGATCGGCGGCGCCTACCTGATCTGGTTGGGAATCAAGCTCTGGCGGGCTCCCATTATCGGCGAACCGGTTGCCGATAACGACAATCTGCCGGAGGAGAAGTCGCTCAAAATCTTCCTCCACACCTATGTCGTCACCGCCCTCAATCCGAAGAGCATCATCTTCTTCGTCGCCTTCGTGCCGCAGTTCCTCAATCCGGCCCTGCCCTTTGTCGGGCAGATGGCGATCATGGAAGCGACCTTCCTTGTGCTGGCGATCCTCAACGCCTCCACCTATGCTTTTCTCGCCCATACCGCGCGCGGATTGATTCGCAAGGCGAGCATCCAGCGCGCCGTAAACCGCACCGGAGGCACTCTGCTGATCGCTGCAGGTGCCGTAACGGCAGGGTATCGCCGTATTGCAGCCTAGAAATATTCCGTGGTTGCCGGAATGTCACGAATAGGTTAATGGGGTCACCAGGGCTTAGGGGTTTTTGGTAACTTTTTATACGCTGCCGGGGCGGCGCGATTTCACGAAAGTGGCGGAATGGTAGCGATCGGATTATCCGGCCTGAAACGCAGTCTTGTCGTTTCCACGATACTCTGCGGCATGATGACGGGATGTGCGAGCGTCGAATACACATCCCAGGCCGAACTGACAGCTGTCCAGACCGTCGTGCCGATGCCAAAACCCGGCGAAGATGCAACACTCGCCGCGATCCCGACAGCCGAAGGCGTAGCCGTGGCCGGCGCCACCATTCCCCAGGCATCATCCCTCTCCCTGACCGCAACGGCGATGCCGGCCGTGACAGCTTCTCAGCCTGGCGATCTTACCATGCAGCCGGCAGCCTATGCGCAGATCCCGCTGACGCCCGAGATGACGGCGATCCAGTCCGTCGTGCCGACGCCGCGTCCGGGAACGCCGGCACAGCAGACGACGCAGCTTGCCTTTGCCGCCACACCGCAGAACAGCGCGCTTGCAGCACTTGCCGCAGTCGACACCACGCCGCGCGCCAGCATGGACTACGGTTTCGACGAATCGGGGCCGGTCGACCCGCCGACGGCGCCCCCGATGTTCAGCGATGACGACAAAGACGATGCGCCGACGGTCGAGAAGAGCTTCGTCACCAAGCTCATCGCCAAATATTCGAAGGTCTATGAAATTCCCGAGACGCTGCTCCACCGCATCGTCCATCGCGAGAGCCGCTACAATCCGAAGGCCTACAACAAGCGCGGCTATTTCGGCCTCATGCAGATCAAGTACAACACAGCCAAGTCCATGGGTTATGACGGTGCCCCGGGCGGCCTCTTTGATGCCGAGACCAACATCAAATATGCCGCGAAATATCTGCGCGGCGCCTGGCTCGTCTCCGACAGCAAGGAAGACGATGCCGTCCGCCTGTATGCGCGCGGCTATTATTACGACGCCAAGCGCAAGGGCATGACCGACATCGCCCAAGGAAATTATTGAAATCTGGAGATAGCGGCTGAAGCCCTGCCTATGGCAGCGGCTGTGTCTGTCGTTGCGATCCGGCCTGCTGTGGCGGCCCACGCGGTTGCGGCAATACCGCCAGGATCGCCTTGAGCAGCACCTGCGGCTGATAGTTGAGCCAGCTCGGCGTCAGGCCGAGCCTGACGACGATCAGATTGGCGGAGGGGACGATCGCCATGCTCTGCCCGTCATGCCCCGTCAGCCAGAACGTATCCTCCGGCAGCCCGGCCTCAGCGCTCGAGCCGTCGCCGGGGCCAGCCAGCCAGGCCTGGCCTTGCGTATACCGCCCGTTCGAAGCCGCCGTTGGAGTGCGCATGGCGCCGACGAAACCCTCCGGCAACAGCCGCTGGCCATTCCAGACGCCATCCTGCAGCAGGAACTGCCCGAAGCGCGCCCAGTCATGCGCCGTCGCATAAAGATAGGAGCTTCCGGCAAAGGTGCCGCGCGCATCGAGCTCGAACACGGCGCTCGTCATGCCGAGCGGCGAAAACAACGCATCGTGCGGATAAGAAAAGGCCCCCTGAGTATTGCCGACCCTGTCCATCCAGATGCGCGACAGCAGCACGGCCGTGCCGCTCGAATAGCGGAAGCGTTGGCCGGGTGCGGCCTCCATCGGCGCATTGGCCGGCAGCGATACCATGTCGGGATTGAGGTAGAGCATGCGCGTCACATCGGCGACGTCGCCATAGTCCTCATTGAAGGCAAGGCCGCTCTCCATGCCAAGCAGGTCGGAAACCTTGATCCTGGCGCGCGCATCGTTCTTCCACTGCGCCAGCAGGTTTTCATCGTCGAAGGAGATCTTGCCGCCGAGCATCAGCCGGCCGAGGATCGTCGCATTCACCGTCTTCGTCATCGACCAGCCGATCAGCGGCGTCTTCGCCGAGAAGCCGGGGCCATAGGCTTCCGCGACGATGCGGCCATCGCGCACCACCACGATCGCCCGCATTGCCGGGCCGGCAACTCCGGTATCGGCAAGCAGCACGGCGATCTTTCCGTCCTGCTGATCGCCGGTGCCCTCACCCTTGGGCCATAATGCATCGTTCGCCTGCACCTTGGCCGGCGGATCGAAGGGCACCGCATTCGCCGCCGCCTCGAAATTGCCGTCCGACACGCTCGTGCAGCCGAAAGCGCCGCGATAGAGCGCATAACTCGGCGCAAACAGCCCCATGAAGCGCGCCGTCACACGGTCGTTGTCGCGGTCGACGCTGACGCGCACCAGCCGCAGCAACGGACTTCCAGGCGCCTGGACATCGTCGTGGAGCACATCCTCAGCCTCTCGGCCAGCAATGAAGACGTTGGAGCAGACGATCTTGGCGGCATAACCGTCGCCGACGCGCAGCAATTCCGGCGGCCGGATGAAGAGCCAGCCGGCTGCAGCGATGACGACGAGAACGAGAAGGAGAGCGAGCGCCTTCAGGATACGCAGGACAAATCGCATGGCATTCCTCCCTGCCGGGAGAGAAGCAGGAATCGCACGCGCCGGAAAGGGGCCGGAACGAACAAGGCTCCTCATTGCGATCACTTTCCTAGGAGTGCGAGCGATCGCTTTTCGCGAGAGCAAACGATCGCTCTGCCGAGGAGTTCGAAGTCTCCGAAGAACGGTGCCCCACAGCCCGCGTCATCAAACTGTAGCAGAGGCGCGTTACACGCCCTGAACGCTAAAAAGGTGACAGACTCATGTCAGAATTTGCACCGGATGCCGGCTTCCGCAAGAACCGGAAACTCAAGGACGCCCTTCTCCGCCACAAGGCTTTTTCGAAGGATGGCTTTTCCGAGCGTCTCTTCGGCCTTCTCTTTTCCGGCCTCGTCTATCCGCAGATCTGGGAGGATCCGGATCTCGACATGCAGGCGATGGAGCTGAAGCCCAACCATCGCATCGTCACCATCGGTTCTGGCGGCTGCAACATGCTCGCCTATCTCTCTAAGGCGCCGGCCTCAATCGACGTCGTCGATCTCAACCCGCATCACATCGCACTGAACCGCCTGAAGCTTGCCGCCTTCAAACACCTTCCCGGCCATGCCGATCTCGTCCGCTTCCTGGCGATGCCGAACGAGAAGTCGAACAGCCGCGCCTACGACCTGCATCTCGCCGCCCGCCTGGATGAGGCGACCCGCAGCTACTGGAACGGACGCAGGTTCGGCCGCCGCCGTGTCACCGTCTTCGACCGCAACATCTACGAAACCGGTCTGCTCGGCCGCTTCATCGGCGCGGCCCATCTTCTTGCCCGCCTGCATGGTGTCAAGCTGCGCGAGATGACCAAGACCCGCTCGATCCGTGAGCAGCGCCAGTTCTTCGACGAGCAGATCGCGCCGCTCTTCGAAAAGCCGGTGGTGCGCTGGATCACCGGTCGCAAGAGCTCGCTCTTCGGCCTCGGCATTCCGCCGCAGCAATATGACGAACTTGCAAGCCTTGCCGCCGATCATTCGATCGCGCCGGTGTTGAAGCACCGCCTGGAAAAGCTCGCCTGTCATTTCCCGATGAGCGACAACTATTTCGCCTGGCAGGCCTTCGGCCGCCGCTACGGCACCGAAGCGGAAGGCCCGCTGCCGACCTATCTGAAGTCGGAGCACTATGAGGTGATCCGTGCCAATGTCGACCGCGTCAACGTCCACCACGCAAGCTTCACCGAGCTTCTCGCTGGCGAGCCGGCCGCCTCGCGCGACCGCTACATCCTGCTCGACGCACAGGACTGGATGACCGACGAGCAACTGAACGACGTCTGGACTGAAATCACTCGCACGGCGCGCGAAGGCGCCCGCGTGATCTTCCGCACCGCCGCAGAAAAAAGCATTATCGAAGGCCGCCTGGCGCCTGTGATCCGCGACCAGTGGGATTACTTCGAGGAGAAGTCGCATGAACTGACCGCGCTCGATCGTTCGGCTATCTACGGCGGCTTCCACATTTATGGGAAGAAGGCGTGAGCAAGGTCGGCACTGAGGCGGCAGGAAAAAGCGATGAACATGCCAGCCTCATGGATGGCATGTATCGCTACCAGCGGCACATCTACGACCTGACCCGCAAATATTATCTTCTCGGCCGCGACAGCACGATCCGCAATCTCGACGTGCCCGAAGGCGGCACCCTGCTTGAAGTCGGCTGCGGCACCGGGCGCAACATGGCTTTCGCTCACCGGCATTTCCCGACCGCCAAACTGTTCGGCCTCGACATATCCCAGGAAATGCTGATTTCGGCGCGCAGGACCTTCGCGACCAAGGCGACGATTCCGGAATTCCGCGTCGCCGACGCCACGGCGTTCACACCGCGCGAATTCGGCGTCAGCGGCTTCGACCGCATCCTGATTTCCTATGCCCTGTCGATGATCCCGGACTGGGAGCGCGCCGTCGATGCATCGATCGCCGCACTCAATCCCGGCGGTCAGCTGCACATCGTCGATTTCGGCCAGCAAGAAGGCTTGCCGGGCTGGTTCCGGCGCATGCTGCAGTCCTGGCTTGCGAAATTCCACGTCACCCCGCGCCCCGATTTACGCGAGGTCCTGGAGGCGCAAGCCCATGTAAACAACGCGAGATTGTTGTTTGACACCGTCGGCGGCGGCTATGCCTGGCGGGCATCTATAATAAGCAAGCGCTCATAATTCGCTTGAAACTAACCGATTTTTTACGTTGATATGGTGAAAAGAGGATTATTCCTCTGCTGGGCTCGTCATCTTCGAAGGTCAGGCTGTGGGGCAAAGAGATCATTCGAGTTACGACAGGACGCCCATGCGCCGGTTTTTGTTTTGTGTTTTGCCCCTGGCCATCCTGCTGGCCGGCTGCAGCTCCTCCGGTCATGACTATCTCGAAACGGCGTCGATCAAACCGAAGACACGCTTCAAGGATACCGATCCGCAGGATTTCGGGGCGAAGCATCCGCAGCAGAACGCGATCCACGGCATCGACATCTCCAAATGGCAGGGCGATATCGACTGGGGCACGGTGAAGAATTCCGGAGTGGCCTTCGCCTTCATCAAGGCAACGGAAGGCAAGGACAGGGTCGATCCGCGCTTCGACGAATACTGGCGCGAGGCCCGCGCCGCCGGCATCCCGCACGCTCCCTATCATTTCTATTATTTCTGCTCTTCCGCCGACGAGCAGGCCGACTGGTTCATCCGCAATGTGCCGAAGGAGGCCATGCGCCTGCCTCCGGTGCTTGACGTCGAATGGAATGCCGAATCGAAGACCTGCCGCTACCGCCCCGACGCTGAAACGGTGCGTGCCGCAATGCAGCGTTTCATGGACCGGCTGGAGGCCTATTACGGCAAGCGCCCGATCATCTATACCTCGGTCGATTTCCATCGCGACAATCTCGCCGGCTACTTCCAGGATTATCATTTCTGGGTCCGTTCAGTGGCAAAACATCCCGAGGTGACCTACTCCGACCGCCGCTGGGCCTTCTGGCAATATACCTCGACCGGCGTTATTCCCGGCATCAATGGTCCCACAGATATCAATGTCTTCGCGGGCAGCGCAAAGAACTGGAACAATTGGGTCGCGGCCGTTTCCAAGGATAGAAATTCTTAGTAACGTCTTGCGATGTTTCTTGCTTCCGTCACATTCGTCTGTGAAAGCGACGGCAATCTGTTTGATATAAGGACCGCATCCATGCACCGCTCGCTCGCAAGCCGCTCTGCACTCGCCCTTCTGTTTGCCCTCGCCATCGCAGGCGGCGCGGCCGCCCAGCAGGCGCCAGGCGCAGCCCCGGCGGCGCCCTGCGGCGGCGACTTATCCGCCTTCCTCGACGGGGTCAAGAAAGATGCGGTCGCAGCCGGCGCCAGTGCGGCAGCCGCCGACGAGGCCTTCGCCGGCGCCGAGATCGATCCCAAGGTGCTGAGCCGGGACCGCGCCCAGGGCGTCTTCAAGCAGACCTTCCTCGAATTCTCCCAGCGCACCGTCAGCCAGGCCCGCCTCGACATCGGCCGCCAGAAGATGAAGCAATATGCCGACGTCTTTGCCCGCGCCGAGCAGGAGTTCGGCGTCCCGCCGGGGGTCATCACCGCCTTCTGGGCGATGGAAACCGATTTCGGCGCCGTCCAGGGCGATTTCAACACCCGCAACGCCCTGGTGACGCTGTCGCATGACTGCCGCCGCCCGGAACTCTTCCGCCCGCAACTGATCGCCCTTGTCGAGATGGTTCAGCACGGCGACCTCGACCCCGCCACCAATACCGGCGCCTGGGCCGGCGAGATCGGCCAGGTGCAGATGCTGCCGCGCGACATCATTGCCTATGGCATGGATGGCGACGGTGATGGTCATATCCGCCTGAAGCAAAGCAGCCCGGACGCAATCCTGACGGCGGCGAAATTCATCCAGCATCTCGGCTTCGAGCGTGGCCAGCCCTGGCTGCAGGAAGTGACCCTGCCCGTTAATCTGCCCTGGGAAAAATCCGGCCTCGGCGGCACGATGAAAGCGGGAGAATGGTTCGCGCTTGGCGTCAAGCCGCGCGACGGCAATACCGCCTTCGGCAACCTCGAAGGCGACCTCGTTCTGCCGCAGGGCCGCATGGGACCGGCCTTCATCGCCTATCCGAATTTCAAGATCTATCTCGAATGGAACAAGTCGTTCATCTACACGACCTCGGCTGCCTATTTCGGGACGCGCCTTTCGGGCGCCGAGCCCTATCTCAAGGGCGTGCCGGAACAGGGGCTCGCCAGCGACCAGATGAAGGCGCTGCAGACCAAGCTGCAGTCGCTCGGCCATGATGTCGGCGAGATCGACGGCATCCTCGGCTCCGGCACGCGTGTCGCGATCCAGAAGGAACAGCAGCGCCTCGGCATGCCGGCCGACGGCTGGGCGACGCCTGCCCTTCTCAATGCTCTCTGAGCCCCGCTGACTTTTTACCGCCGCCCGCATCGCAAGAAACGGGTGGCGCGATCCGCCACCTGCGCTAAAGCATCAAGTCGAAATCCGGTGCCGGCTTTCGGCAAAACGAGCGGCTTACGGTGGAGGAACCGACGTGGACAGCAGGATGAATTCCTGGACCTGGGGCCTGCTGGTCCTGCTCGGCCTGATCTGGGGCGGCTCCTTCTTCTTTGCCCGCATCGCCGTCCAGCATGTGCCGCCGCTGACCCTCGTCTTCTTCAGGCTGCTGCTCGCGGCGCTGGCGCTGCATATCTATATCGCCGGCCGTTTCGACTTCTATGCGATCCTCAAGGCCCGCTGGCGCGAATTCCTGATCCTCGGGCTCATCAACAATGCCCTGCCGCATGCGCTGATCTTCTTCGGCCAGACCCGCATTGGCGCCGGTCTTGCGGCGATCCTGAATGCGACGACACCGATCTGGACCGTGCTGATCGCCAACTACTTCACCTCAGACGAGAAGCTGTCGCCGGCAAAGATCGCCGGCTGCCTCGTTGGCCTGATCGGAACGATCGTGCTGATCGGCCCCGGCATGTCGGCCGGTGGCGAAGCCCCGCTCTGGGCGCTGTTTCTTCCCGTGCTTGCCGCGATCTCCTATGGTTTCGCCGCCACTTACGGCAAACGCTTCAAGAATGTTCCCGCCCCTGTCACCGCAGCCGGCCAGTTGACCGCCTCTTCGCTGATTGCGCTGCCGCTGTCGCTGCTGGCCGATCATCCCTGGGCGCTTGCCGCACCGCCGCTCGATGCATTCCTCGCCATCCTGGCGCTGGCGCTGCTGTCGACGGCCTTCGGCTATATTCTCTATTTCCGGATCATGGCGACCGCCGGCGCCACCAACGCGTCGCTCGTCACCCTGCTGGTGCCGCCGAGCGCCATCCTTCTCGGCGTGCTTTTCCTCGGCGAAAGGCTCGCACTTGGCGAATTGGCCGGCATGGCGCTGATCGGTTTCGGCCTCATCATTCTCGATGGCCGCGCCTATCGCCTGCTGGCGAAAGCTGTTTGACCCGGTTGCGAATTTCGTATGTTTTCAACCGATTGCCGCTCCGCCATGTTTTAGACGCATAGGTAAATCCACAATCGCCTGATTTAACGGCATGTTAAATTGTGTGAACAAAATTTTGTTGAAAATTATTGATTTATTTCAAAGCTTTGCAAGAGCACTATTCGACTTATCCACCGAACCGTTCTGCAGCGCAGCATAAGATCTGCTTCCCAACCGACATATTTCAGACATATTATCGGCCGGTTAACGCGAGGAGACAGACATGGGACTCACGCAATCCTTGAATGTTCTGTTGGTCAGTGCAGCGTTTGCTTTCGTCTTGTCCATGCTCTTCATCTGAAGCCGGCCGGCGAAAGTATGACGACTGATAGTGCCTAAACTCCTGAATAGCTGATCAGTCCGCCAACGAAAAAGCGCATGTCCCGCCCGACATGCGCTTTTCACTTTTACAGCGCCGCGCGTCCTTCAGACACGCAAAGATCAGGCGGCTGCGCCAGCACTTTTTGTTTGCCGGCGGGAGAGGCCGAGATTGTCGAGCACGGCGGAAACCAGCGGCGCACGGTTCATCGTATAGAGATGGAAGTCGTGGATGCCGCGCCGGACGAGATCTTCGATCTGTTCGGCAGCGACTTCGGCGGCGACCTTCGCCCGCTCCTCGGGCTTGTCGTCGAAGCCCGCAAAGCGCTCGTCGAGAAAGGCGGGGATAACAGTGCCGCAGGCCCCGGCGAAACGCTTCAGCTGCGTCAGGTTCTGGATCGGCATGATGCCGGGCACAACGGGGATCGAGATGCCGGCACCGCGCACCCGTTCCAGGTAGCGCTCGAAATTATCGTTGTCGAAGAAGAACTGCGTCAGCGCCCGGTCGGCGCCATTGTCGGCCTTGCGCTTCAGCATATCGATATCGGCCGCCGTGTCGCGGCTTTCCGGGTGTTTTTCCGGATAGGCGGAAACCGAAATCTCGAAATCGCCGATTTCTTTGAGGCCAGCCACCAGCTCCGCCGCATTGGCATAACCGCCGGGATGCGGCTGGTATGGCGCGCCGGCACCGCCGGGCGCATCGCCGCGCAGCGCCACGAAATGCGTCACGCCGGCCTTGCGGAAGGTGTCGACCATCTGATGGGTCTCCTCCTTCGTTGCACCGACGCAGGTGAGATGCGAGGCGGTGGCAAGCGGCGTCTGCGAGAGGAAGCGCGTGACGGTGGAGAGTGTCGGCGCCTTGGTGGTGCCGCCGGCGCCATAGGTCACCGAGACGAAATCCGGGTCCCAGTCCTGCAACAGGCTAACGGCATGCCAGAGCTGTCCTTCCATCTCCTCCGATTTCGGCGGGAAGAATTCGAAAGAGACTCTGATGTCGTTGCGGCCGCGTGCTTCGTTCTTCAAAGCCATGTCATACCCTCCCGGCAAATGTAGGTTCGGCGCCTTCGCTCGTCTGCGAAGCCATGAGGCGCCTCGGATCGCGCGCGAGCCAGACGGTGACCGTCAACCCCTGCCCGGCCTGCTGACCCGGATGAAGATCGACGACCTGCTCGACGTCGAGCCCGGCCTTGCGCAACCAGTCGGACATCGCCTGGTGCGAAAAGCCGAGACGGACATGCGCATGCTCGTCGCGGAGATATTCGAGCGTGTGGGGCGCCAGGTCGATGACCACGAGCCGGCCGCCCGGCCGGAGCATGCGCGCCGCTTCCGCGATCGCAATCTCTGGCTGATCGAAGAAATGCAGCACCTGATGGATCGTCACCAGATCGAAATCCTGTCCCTCGAACGGCAGATTCAGGATGTCGGCGTGGCGCACGGTGGCCTTGGTGATGCGGGACTTGTCGAGATTGGCGCGCGCCACGCTCAGCATGTCGCGGCTGGCATCGACGCCGGTCGCCCGGCGGTAGAGCCCGGACAGGAGTTCGAGGATGCGGCCGGTGCCGGTGCCGAGATCGAGCAGCGAGTCGATCGGCTGGCTGCCGAGCAGCCGGATGACCGCGGCGTCGACCTCCTCATCGGCCGCATGCAGGCGGCGAAGCTCGTCCCATTCGGCCGCGTTGCGGCTGAAATAGGCTTGCGCCCGCTCGGCGCGCTGACGCTTGACCTGCGACAGCCGCTCGCCGTCGCGAAGGATGGTCGGATCGTTCTCAGAGACATGCTTGAGCAGCGCCCGCACCAGCATGGCGGCCTTGCCGTCCTGCTTGAGGCGGAAATAGGCCCAGGCGCCCTCCTGATAGCGTTCGATCAGTTCGGCCTCGCCGAGAAGCTTCAGATGGCGGGAGATGCGGGGCTGGGACTGGCCGAGAATTTCGGTAAGATCGGTGACCGTCAGGTCGCCGCCGTCAAGAAGCGCCAGAAGACGCAGGCGCGTGGGCTCGCCGGCCGCCTTCAAGACGTCCACCAGCGCATCCAGTCCAAGCTTCAACGGTTCGCTCATCTCTAATCCAATCAAGACATAAAGATATGTTTATGTGATTTGAAAAGTAGTGGCAAGCGGCAATTCACTCTCTCCACGAAATTGCCTGCTCAGATTGCGACAGAGCCCGACATGAAAAAGCCCCAGCGAACCGGGGCTCTCACAAACGAAAAATGGGTGAAATCAGCGTGTCAGGCGCTTATGGGCCTGGCTGCCCGGGTTGAGGGCGTCGGGGCCGAGACGACGAACCTTGTCCTGTTCATAATCCTCGAAGTTGCCTTCGAACCATTCGACATGGCCGTCGCCTTCGAAAGCGAGAATATGCGTCGCCAGACGGTCGAGGAACATGCGATCATGGCTGATGATGATGGCGCAGCCGGCGAAGTTTTCCAGCGCGTTTTCCAACGCACCCAGCGTTTCCGTATCGAGGTCGTTGGTCGGTTCGTCGAGCAGCAGAACGTTGCCGCCGGCCTTCAGCATCTTGGCAAGGTGAACACGGTTGCGCTGACCACCGGAGAGATTGCCGACCTTCTGCTGCTGATCGCCGCCCTTGAAGTTGAAGGCGCCGCAATAGGCACGGGAGTTCATGTCGAATTTGCCGAGCTTGATGATTTCGGCGCCGCCGGAGACTTCCTCCCAGACCGTCTTGTCCGCCGCAAGGGTGTCACGGCTCTGGTCGACATAACCGAGATGCACGGTCTCGCCGATGCGGATCGAACCGCCATCCGGCGTTTCCTGGCCGGTGATCATCCTGAATAGCGTCGTCTTACCGGCGCCGTTCGGGCCGATGATGCCGACGATGCCGCCTGGCGGCAGTTTGATCGACAGGTCGTTGATCAGCGTGCGGCCCTCGAAGCCCTTGGTGATGCCGTCCATCTCGATGACCACCTGGCCGAGGCGCTCGCTGACCGGGATGATGATCTGCGCGTCGCCGGGCCGCTGCTTTTCGGCGGCATCCACCAGCTGCTCGTAGGACTTGATACGCGCCTTGGATTTGGCCTGACGAGCCTTCGGGCTGGACGCGATCCATTCCTGTTCGCGGCTGATCGCCTTCTGGCGCGACGCGTCTTCGCGGCTTTCCTGCAGCATGCGCTTGGCTTTCGCCTGCAGGTAGGCCGAGTAGTTGCCTTCGTAGGGAATGCCACGGCCGCGGTCGAGTTCGAGGATCCATCCGGTGACGTTGTCCAGGAAGTAGCGATCGTGGGTAATCATCATCACGGCGCCCGGATAGTCGCGCAGATGTTTTTCAAGCCAGGCGATGGTTTCGGCGTCCAGGTGGTTGGTCGGTTCGTCGAGCAGCAGCAGATCCGGCTGCGAAAGCAGCAGGCGGCAGAGCGCGACACGGCGTCGCTCGCCACCCGAAAGGCTGGTGACATCGGCGTCGCGCGGCGGGCAGCGTAGCGCTTCCATCGCCATTTCGACCTGGCTTTCCAGATCCCAGAGGTTCTGGCTATCGATGACGTCCTGAAGCTTGGCGCCCTCTTCCGCCGTTTCATCGGAATAGTTCATCATCAATTCGTTGTAACGATCGAGGACAGCCGTCTTGGAGGCAACGCCTTCCATGACGTTCTCGAACACCGTCTTGTTTGCATCGAGGTGCGGCTCCTGCTCGAGGTAGCCGACCGTCGCACCTTCGGCGAGCCAGGCTTCGCCGGTATACTCCTTGTCTTGGCCTGCGATGATGCGCAGCACGGTGGATTTACCCGCGCCGTTCGGACCAAGGATACCGATCTTGGCATCCGGGTAGAACGAAAGGTGGATATTCTCCAGGATCTTCTTGTTGCCATAGGCCTTGTTAAGGCCGGACATATGATAGATGAACTGACGTGCCATGCTGCGCTGCTCCGGGCGGGAAACTTTGATTGTGCCGCTATGTAGGCGAAACAGCGCCTCCGGGCAACGCCGAAACCCGGTTTACTCAGGATTTCCGGTCAAAAGCCCGCAGCGTCGACGACGCCCTCGTCGCAGCCGAACGAGGTTTTTCCAGCACCCTGGATCAGATCGGCAAGCCCGGCACTTTTCGCCGATGCCGCTCCGGCGGCTTCCGAAAGCCCGATCGTCAGCTCGCTGATCATCCTGATATTGCCGGCCCGCCGGCAGCTCATCTTGACGCGGTCGCCGGCACCGGGCCCGAAACTCTTGTCGAAAGCCGCCTTGATCGCTTCGGACTTGACCGGCTTGCCGATATTGGCAGCGAAGAGATCGCGCACGGCCGACGCGTTGAGTGCGCCCACCAGGTGCACGCCGACGCCGAAATAGTCGTCGGCGCTCATCTTCGTGCAGGTGCCATGCTTCACCCACTCATGCCGTTCCAGATCGGATTGGGTGCCGGGCATCGCCTTTGCGAGCGCCGCCTGCGTCTCCGCCGCAAGCGTGACCTCCGGCAGCTTGTTCCAGTCGCCATCCTTGTCGGCGGTCTTCTGCTCGGCGCTCACGCCGCAATAATCCTCCCGCATCGGCCAGAGCCCGTGCAACGAGAAGTTCGTCGCGTCGGGGCGCTCGCCTGTCTGGCTCGCACACTCGGCCTTCTTCTGGTTCGTCTGACAAAAGGCCGGCTGCCAGCTCGCCGCCAGAATGAAGCGGGTGCGCCCGCCGGCCTCCTGCGCCACGCCGGCGCCGGCAACAACCATCGACACGGCAAACGTCAAGGTACGCAACTGCATGCTGCTCATTTCAACCCCCAAAAAAGAACAATACAGGAACAAATAAGCACGAAGATCGAAACGCCGCAACCCTGAATCGCAACAGGGCCGCAATTTATTGTCGGATAATCAAGCACCCATGTTGCAATTACCCAGCGATCTGGTCTGTTGCCGCCGGGAGGATCCATATGTTTGCTGAAACGCAAAGGCTCGCCGTGCCTGGGGCGTCGCTGGCCTATCACCATGCCAGGGCCGAAGCTGCAGCACGCGGCATCCTGTTGATATCGCACGGCTTGGCCGAACATTCGAAACGATACCGCTCCTTTGCCGAGGCGATGGCGGTGCGCGGCTATCACGTCTATGCCCATGATCACCGAGGCCACGGCGAGACGACGGCACCCGATGCGCCGATCGGTCGCTTTGCCCGGCGGGGCGGGGTCGAAAAGGTGGCCGGCGACGTCATCGCTATGCGCGGCTATGCGGCCTTCCGCCATCCCGGCCTGCCTGTGATCCTCTTCGGCCATTCGATGGGCGGCCTCATCGCCCTCAACGCTGCCGTCACGGCTCCGGCCGACTTCGACGCCGTCGCCATCTGGAATTCGAATTTCGCCGTCGGTCTTGCCGGCCGAGCCGCCCAGGCGATCCTGCTTGCCGAGCGCATGCTGAAGGGCTCCGACGTGCCGAGCGGCCTGCTGCCGAAGCTTACCTTCGGCACCTGGGGCAAATCCATTCCCGGCCGCCGCACCGAGTTCGACTGGCTGTCGCGTCTTTCCGATGAAGTCGACAAGTATGTCACCGATCCGCTCTGCGGCTTCGACGCCTCAGTCTCTCTCTGGCTCGATCTCTTCGAGCTGACCTTCCGCGCGCCGCAGAAAACCCACCTCGACCGGCTGCCGCGGGACATGCCGATCCATCTCGTCGGAGGCGGGCACGATCCTGCGACGGAGCGTGGAAAAGCCCTGCTCTGGCTGTCAAACCATTTGAAAGGACAAGGCTTCTCCCGTATCAGCACTGAGATATATCAGGACATGCGTCACGAAACACTGAATGAGATCGGCGCGGATGCGACGATCGCAGCCTTCGCGGACTGGTGCGACAGGGCCGTCGCAGGATCCTGAGCGACCAATATGCTGAGTGACAGGGATTTCATCATGAACAGCACCTCCGCCCGCCCTGTTTCGTCCGCCTCCGACGTGACGATGGGGCTTGCGCTGATGTTTATCTCGGTGATGTTCTCGCCGATCATCGATATCTTCGCCAAGCTTGCCATCGTCACCGTCCCGTCCGCCGAAATCACCGCCGCCCGCTTCGCCGTGCAAGCGCTCTGCATGCTGCCAATCGTCGTGTGGCGGCGCAGCTTCGCCGATTTTTCCTGGCGCCAGAGCCTGTTCCACGCGATCCGCGGCGCGATCATCACGATCTCGATGATCTCCTTCGTCACTACGCTGAAATACATGGCGGTCGCTGACGCAATAGCGATCTTCTTCGTCGAACCGATCATGTTGACGATCCTCGGCGGTATCTTCCTGAAGGAGATGATCGGTTGGCGGCGTTACACGGCCTGCGGCGTCGGCTTCTTCGGAGCGATGCTAATCATCCAGCCGAGTTTCGAAGAGGTCGGCTACATCGCTCTTCTGCCTGTCGTCAGCGCCTTCTGTATCGCGATCTTCGCGCTGATGACCCGCGTCCTCTCGCATAGGGAGGATCCCTGGTCGATGCAGTTCCAGATGGGCATCTGGGGCCTGCTCTTCTGCATCATCCTGCTCTATCTCAGCCGGGGAACCGGCTCCGACGTCTTCGATCCGGTCATGCCGGAAGGCCGCGCCTGGTTCTATCTCGCCGGCGTCGGCGCGATGGCCGCGATATCGGGCATCCTTGGCGTCTATGCTTATCGCGCAGCACCGGCTTCAACGCTGGCGCCGCTGCAATATTTCGAGATCGTCTCGGCAACGATCTTCGCCTGGCTGGTCTTCGGCGACTTCCCGAACGCGCTCAAATGGCTCGGCATCATAATCATTATGGCGTCTGGCTTCTATATCCTCTGGCGCGAGCGGCGCTTTGCATCGAAACCGGTATCCGATACATCAGAGGCGACGTGGACGCCGTAAATCTAAGAATGAGAGTACAATTCCGAAAACCGCTCACACTTTTCGGCACAATGCTCTGAACCTGCCGGAGGAACATGACGGAGACCGTGACGAAAAAACCGCCGCTTGCCGGCATCCGGGTGATCGAGCTTGCCCGCGTGCTCGCCGGCCCCTGGGCGGGACAGATGCTCGCCGATCTCGGCGCCGACGTCATCAAGGTCGAAAATCCCGAGGGCGGCGACGATACGCGCCAATGGGGCCCGCCCTTCGTCGAGGGCGCCGACGGCAACAACCTCTCGGCCGCCTATTACCACGCTGCCAATCGCGGCAAGCGCTCCGTCACCGCCGACCTGAAGAGCGCCGAAGGCCAGGATCTCGTCCGCCGCCTCGTCTCCACCGCCGATGTGGTGATCGAGAATTTCAAAGTCGGCGGCCTCGTCAAATACGGGCTCGATTATGACAGCCTGCGCAAGGTGAACCCGAAGCTCGTCTATTGCTCGATCACCGGCTTCGGCCAGAACGGCCCTTATGCCAGCCTCGCCGGCTACGACTACATCGTCCAGGGCATGTCCGGCTTCATGTCGATCACTGGTGAACCAGGCGGCCAGCCGATGAAGGCAGGCGTCGCCATCGCTGATATCTTCACCGGCATCTATGCCGTCTCGGCGATCGAAGCCGCCCTGATCCACGCCCTGAAGTCAGGCGAAGGCCAGTTGGTCGACATGGCCCTGCTCGATGTGCAATCGGCCGTGCTCGCCAACCAGAACATGAATTACCTGGTTTCCGGCGAGGCACCGACCCGCCTCGGCAACGCCCATCCCAATATCTCGCCCTATGAGGTCGTGCCGACGGCTGACGGGTATCTCATTCTCGCAGTTGGAAACGACGGCCAGTTCCGCCGCCTCTGCACCATCCTCGGCCTGGAGACCATCGCCGGTGACGAGCGTTTCGCCACCAACAAGGCCCGCGTCGGCAATCGCGGCGAAGTGCACCGCCTCGTCTCCACCGAGACGCTGAAATGGCAGAAGGCGGATCTGCTGAAGGCCTGTGAAGAGAACGCGGTTCCATCAGGCGCAATCAACACGATCGAGGAAATGTTCGCCCATCCGCAGGTGCAGGCCCGCGGCCTACGCATCGACCTTGAGGATGCCGCCGGCACCGTCATCCCCGGTGTCAGGACGCCTGTGGTGCTGTCGGAGACGCCGCTGCGTTATATCAGGCCGAGCCCGCGTCTCGGCGAACACCAGGCAGAAATTCTGGCGGAACTCGCCGAGCGCGAGAGGAAGGCATCGTCATGAAGAAGGCATTGTCATGAAGAAGACGGGCGGAGAACTGATCGTCGAGGCGCTGAAGGCGAACGGCGTCAAACGTCTCTCCTGCGTGCCCGGCGAGAGCTTCCTCGCCGTGCTCGACGCGTTGCGCGACAGCGATATCGACGTCCTCGTCTGCCGCCAGGAGGGTGGAGCGGCGATGATGGCGGATTGTTGGGGCAGGCTGACCGGCGAACCCGGCATCTGCATGGTGACCCGCGGCCCCGGCGCCACCAACGCCTCCGCCGGCCTGCATATATCAAGGCAGGACTCGATCCCGATGATCCTGTTCATCGGCCAGGTGCAGCGGGAAGCGCGAGAACGCGAGGCCTTCCAGGAGGTCGAATTCCGCCGCGCCTTCACCGAATTCGCCAAATGGGTGGGCGAGATTGACGATGCCGCCCGCATTCCCGAGTTCGTCACCCGCGCCTTTGCGGTCGCAACCTCCGGCCGTCCCGGCCCAGTGGTGCTGACGCTGCCGGAAGACATGCTGCGCGATGAAGTCGAGGCACCCCGCGCCAGGCACTATGCCAACGTCGAGGCCCATCCCGGCCGCCGCCAGATCGACGATCTCTATGCAAGACTGCTGAAGGCCGAGCGGCCGATGGTGGTCCTTGGCGGCACACGTTGGGATGCCGATGCCGTCGCCGATTTTCAGAGCTTCGCCGAGCGTTTCCAACTCCCCGTCGGCTGCTCCTTCCGCCGGCAGATGCTGTTCGATCATCTCCATCCCTCTTATGCCGGCGATGTCGGCATCGGCATCAATCCGGCATTGGCAAAAGAGATCAAGGGGAGCGACCTGCTGATCCTGCTTGGCAGCCGCATGTCGGAAATGCCGTCCTCGTCCTATACGCTGATCGATATCCCCTACCCCCAGCAATCGCTAGTACACATCTATCCCGACCCTTCCGAGCTCGGCCGCGTCTACCGTCCGGATCTTGCCATCTGCGCCGCACCTGCCGATTTCGTCGCCGGGCTCGCCGATCTGGAAGCGCCGGCCAAACCAGATTGGACCGAGCGCACCGCGCGCCTGCACCAGGCCTATCTCGCCTGGTCGAAGCCGCCCTTGAGCGGGCCGGGCGCCGTCCATATGGGGCCGATCATGGAATGGCTGGAGGCCAATACCGGACCGCAGACGATCTTCACCAATGGTGCGGGCAACTACGCCACCTGGGTGCACCGCTTCCATCGTTTTCGCCGCTTCAACACTCAGGCCGCCCCCACCTCCGGGTCAATGGGTTACGGCCTGCCGGCGGCGGTGGCCGCCAAGCGGTTGTTTCCCGAGCGCGAGGTTATCTGCTTTGCCGGCGACGGCTGCTTCCTGATGCACGGCCAGGAATTCGCCACCGCCATCCGCTACGGCCTGCCGATCATCGCAGTCGTCGTCAACAATGGCATCTACGGCACGATCCGCATGCATCAGGAGCGCGAGTATCCCGGCCGCGTGAGCAGCACCGATCTGACCAATCCCGACTTCGCAGCCCTTGCCCGCGCCTATGGCGGCCACGGCGAGACGGTGGAAACGACAGCGGATTTCGCCCCGGCCTTCGAGCGGGCACGCGCCAGCGGCAAGCCCGCAATCATCGAGGTCAAGCTCGATCCCGAAGCGATCACGCCGACACGCACGCTCTCCGAAATCGCGCAAACAAAAAGCCGGTGAGTACGCGCACTGCTCACCGGCTTCAGGCAATCGGAATGGTGCGACTTAGAGCGGTTCAGCTTTTCATAGAAGCGCAGAGCCGCTCTAACCTTTTGTTTTTGCGCAATTCCGGACGGAAAACCGCTTCGCACTTTTCCTGGAGTTGCTTTAGTCGAGTGCCGCCGTGATGATGAACTCGACCTTGTATTTCGGCGCTGCGAGCTTGGCTTCGCTGGTGGCGCGGGCCGGCGGATTGGCCGGATCGATCCAGCCTTCCCAGACGGCGTTCATCTCGGCGAAATCGGCGATATCGGACAGGTAGATGATCGTCTGCAGGATCTTCGACTTGCTGCTGCCTGATGCAGCCAGCAGGCGGTCGACTTCGGCAAGCGAGGACTTGCACTGATCGGTGACGCTTTCGCCCTCGCCAACCTGACCTGCGAGATAGACCGTGTTGCCGTGAATGACGGCGCCGCTCATGCGCGAGCCGACGTCGATACGCTTGATGCTCATTATAGTCTCCTGAGTGAATGGAAGATGGCGGCGCTGAGGTTCAACGCCGGAAAATCGGTCCCCGGAACGGACTCAATTACGGATATGGTGAGTCTTCTGGTAGATCGCCGTCGAGCGTGCACCAGAGCGGCAATAGCCGAGCATCGGCCGCGGGAATTCATCGAGCGCGTCGACCATGCCTTGCACGGCTTCCTCGGTCACGCCCATCGGTCCAACCGGCACATGGGCGATCTCGAGACCGAGCTCCTTGGCGCGCGCTGCGATGACGGAGAACGACGTCTGGTCGGGACTTTCGTGGTCGGGACGGTGGCAGACGATCGATTTGAACCCCAGCGCCTTGATCTCGTCGAGCTCCTCAAGCGTGATCTGGCCTGAAACCGAATATTCATCGTCGATCTGGCGAATATCCATCGTCTTGTCTCCTCAAAAATCCTAGGCTGAAGGTCTACGACGGAGGTCTGCCAGCGTCAACAACACTTCGTTCACAGGAAGGTAAAGGTCAGCGCATAGCTGCGGCTCTCGCCGGGCGCCAGCATATTGAACTCACCGGCTGCCTGAAGCTCATCGCGCGATATCCAGCGATGCGAAACCGGCTCGATGCCGATGATATGGGCGGGCGCCTTCTGGTTTCGCCAGACCTGCAGATGGGGCAGCGTGTCGGCGCGGAAGCGCACCCGCAGCGTCCTGCCGCCGATTGCGGCGATCGGTCCAAGGCGGACCTCCGCGAAGCCCTCCTCCGCAGCCGGCGCCGCGACGCAGAAGATGCCACCCGGCTCCTCGCCGAATGCCCAGGGGAAACCGCCATTCTCCAGCATCCGGCCTTCAAGCCGTGTGCCCTCGTCCAGCCATTTACCGCCAGTGTTCATGTGATACATCAGGAAAGTCGGCACCGTCCGATCGCTCGTATTGACGACCCGGTCCTCGAGCCGCACCTCGCCGGTCGCCCCATCGATCTGCCACAGCCGTTCGATGCGCTGCGGCAATTCCTCGATGGTGGTGATGTCGATATCGGCGCGGCATTCGGCGTTGCCGTTCTCGAATTTCGTCCACAGCACCTTTGCAGCATGGCCGGAGGCCGATCCGTGCAGCGGATAGACCTTGCCGTCATCCCGACCGGGAATTGGCTGGCGGTGGCGGATATGATCCGGCCCGCATGTGAAGAGAAAGCCTTCGAGCGAGTGATCGATTCGCGCATCACCGTCGTCGGGGATGGCGCGTTTCGGCGCGATGTCGACGCCGTCGACGATGCATCCGCCGATATCCAGCACCGATGCTTCGTCCAGCATCAGGCGCGGCCCGCTTGCGGCGGCAAATTCGATCATCACGGTCTCCTCGGGGAATTGTCGGCCCTTAGAGCATGATGCCGAAAAGTGTAAGCGGTCTTCGGACGACATCATGCTCTAACTGTATAACACTTTGAATCGACGCATCCTGCTTTCCGAAAATCCAATCCGATTTTCGGAAAGCAGGATGCGCTAGCGTTAGGTTTCGCGCCGCCATTCGTCAATCGGCGTCATCTCCATCTTGTGCTTTTGCAGCAACCGTGGATTTTGCGGAACTGACACAAGGACGCAAACGTTTATGAGTAAAAGGAAATCTTAGTGATTTTCATATTTTGTTCAGCACGGTTTCATAAATTCCACACTAGCGTCAAAATTGGCATGTGTGTGTCTGCCCAGTCACTGTTCGAGGTATGAGACGTGAATCGCTTTTTGAAGTCGGCCTTTTGCTTCGCGGCCGTCCTGGCTGTCCTTGCGGCTACAGCGCCGGAGGCAGGCGCGCAGCAGTTCCGCGATCGCCGCCAGAGCGATATCGTGCTTGTGACGCCGAGCGGCGAAATCCTTGACTATGTTCCAGCTGGCTATATCTACGCCCGGGACCGTAGCGGCAATCGCGTGCTGATCGACGACTACGGGAATGTCGTCGCCACCGAGATGCGCGCCCGCGGCTACTATCCGCCGCGGCCTGGTCCGCGCGAGGTCTATAACGACCAGGACGGCAACGATCCCTATTATCCCGACAACAATCCCGATGGCGATACACGTTATTCCGAGCGCGGCGCCGTCACCGGCGGTATTCCGCGCGATGCGGCGATCGAACGTCAGCCGCTCGGCGACGAGCCCTATGCCGAGGACAACAGCATCGGCAATCCACAGCCTGGCGGCGACTATGCCTCGATCGACCCCGACCAGCAGATCCCGCCCGCCGACCAGCCGAAGACCGCACCCGATGAGCCCGTCATCACGCTGAAGAACAAGTCGAAGCCCGAGATCGTCGCATTGCAGGTCTTCCTCGATCGCGCCGGCATCTCTCCGGGCGTCATCGACGGCCATATGGGCTCGAACGTCACCAAGGGGATCTATGCCTATGACCAGATGACCGGGTCGAAGCTCGATCCCAACGACACCGATGCCATTCTGGAAGAGCTGCGCATGAACGGCGGCCTGCCCGTCATCAGCTACACGATCACGCCGGCCGATGCCGCCGGTCCCTTCGTCGCCGAGATCCCGGAAGATTATTCGCACAAGGCGCTGCTGCCGTCGCTCGCCTACACCTCGACCACCGAAATGCTGGCCGAACGCTTCCACATGGATGAGGCCTTTCTCAAGGAGATGAACCCCGGCGCCGATTTCAGCGTTCCCGGCACCGTCATCAAGGTCGTCAATCCGGGTGAGCCGAAGAGCGGCGAAGTTGCCCGCATCATCGCCGACAAGGGCCGCAAGCAGGTCTTCGCCTATGACGGCGCCGGCAATCTCCTCGCCGCCTATCCGGCGTCGATCGGCTCCACCGACACCCCCTCTCCGTCGGGCTTGGTGAATGTCGAGCGTGTCGCCCTCAATCCCGGTTATACCTATAATCCGAAGATCAATTTCCAGCAGGGTGCCAACGACAAGATCCTCAACATCCCGCCCGGCCCGAACGGCCCCGTCGGTACCGTCTGGATGGCGCTTTCCAAGCCGACCTACGGCATTCACGGCACGCCCGAACCCTCAAAGATCGGCCGCACCCAGAGCCACGGCTGCATCCGCCTGACCAACTGGGATGCCACCGAACTTGCCAAGATGGTCAAACCGGGAGTGACGGTCGAATTCGTCGACTGAACATACCATCGCGTCTTCAGGCGGAATGACCGCAAAGCGATCAGACAATGTCACGCGACTGGATCGACCAACACGCGGCAGGATCGGTGCTGCCCCGCACTTTGACACAACAATCTAGCGCGGGCCGCGACGGCAGTTCAAAATTGCTCTCCCGTACCAAAGTTTGGAACCCAAAGGCGCGCCAAAAGCTATTAAATCTGTAGATTTAAATTCATAACATTTGGAGGGTGGTATGAAATCGCTTGTTCGATTGGCTTTAAGCGTTTTGGCGGGTTTGGTCGCAGTCGGCACGGCGCAGGCTGCCGATGTCTCGGAAATTCGGGTGGACTGGGCGACCTACAACCCGGTCAGCCTCATTCTGAAGGATGAAGGCATCCTTGAAGAGGAATTCGAAAAGGATGGGATCAAGATAACCTGGGTCCAGTCCGCAGGCTCCAACAAAGCCCTGGAATTCCTGAATGCCGGCTCCCTCGACTTTGGCTCGACGGCGGGTGCGGCTGCATTGATCGGTCGCGTCAACGGCAACCCGATCAAATCCATCTACGTGTATTCGCGTCCGGAATGGACTGCGCTCGTAACACGCAAGGATACCGGCATCGCCAAGGTCCAGGACCTCAAGGGCAAGTCCATCGCCGTGACGCGCGGCACCGACCCGCACATTTTCCTGGTGCGCGCCCTCGCCGATGCAGGTCTGACTGAAAAGGACGTTTCGCTTGTTCTGCTACAGCACGCGGACGGCCGCCTTGCGCTGAAGCGGGGCGACGTCGACGCTTGGGCCGGCCTCGATCCGATCATGGCCTCCGCCGAGATTGAAGATGGCGATGTGCTGTTCTACCGCAAGCCGGAAAACAACAGCTGGGGCGTGCTTAACGTGCGCGAAGAGTTTGCTACCGCGCATCCTGATCTCGTCAAACGCGTGCTTGCTTCCTACGAGAAGGCGCGCATTGAAGCTCTGAAAGATCCGACAAAACTCAAAGCCGCCCTCGTTGCCGCCACCAAGCTGCCCGACACGGTGATAGAGCGCCAGTTGGAGCGCACGAACCTCACCTATTCCGTGATCGGCGATGCACAGCGCGAGACGATCGAAGCAGCGGGTCTCGCTTTGCAAAAGGCCGACGTCATCAAGGCGGATGTCGATGTCGTCAAGACCGTATCGGCGCTGGTCGACCCCAGCTACGCCTCGGCCGCTCTCGGCCAGTGAAGCGATAGAAAGAGCGTTCCCATGTCATTGGTGCACATCGCGCTGTCATGGCACAATGCGGAAACAGGAAGGGAGACCCGGCAGCGCCGGGTTTCGCCTTTCGATCGCCCGATTGTCGGAATCGTGTTTCCGGTTGCGTTGTTTGCCGCCTGGGAAATCCTCGTTCGTGCGGGAATAGTCGGAGGTCGTTTGATGCCCCCGCCCTCGAAAATTCTGTATACGGTCTATGCGCTGGCGGCCTCCGGCGATCTGGCAACGCATGTCGGCGCGACGCTGCGCAGAGTGGCGATCGGCTTCGCCTTCGGGTCCCTGGCGGGGACCGCTCTTGGAGCGTTGACCGGCTACTCCAAACCGCTCGCACGTCTGCTGGATCCGACCCTGCAGGCTCTGAGAGCCATTCCCTCCATTGCCTGGGTGCCGCTGTTCATCCTGTGGTTCGGTATTTTCGAAGCCTCCAAAGTCGCCCTGATTGCCGTTGGCGTCTTCTTCCCGGTCTATCTAGGAGTCTATGGCGCCGTCGTCGGCGTCGACAGGCGCATCGTAGAGGTCGGTCGCGTCTTTCGGCTTTCGGGCTTCGAGCTCATTCGTCTGATCCTGCTTCCGGCGGTCCTTCCGGACTTTATCCTTGCCCTGCGCGCAGGCCTGGGCCTCGGTTGGATGTTCGTCGTTGCGGCGGAATTCATGGGCGCATCCGAAGGCCTGGGATATCTTCTGGTGGATGGTCAGCAACTCGGAAAGCCGGATCAGATCCTGGCGGCCATTTTGATCTTTGCCGTTGTCGGCAAGGCGACCGATAGCCTGCTTCTGATTGCGAGCGCGCCGTTCCTGCGCTGGCGCGACACCCATGCGAGCGGGATCTGACATGCTTGACATCCGCTCCCTATCCAAGATCTATCCCAACGGAACACATGCTCTGCAAGACTTCTCCCTCAATATCGGCAAGGGAGAGCTGGTCGCGGTCATCGGAGGATCGGGTTGCGGCAAGAGCACCCTTCTGAGACTGTTGTCGGGCCTCGAAGCCCCTACACAGGGCGAAATCAGCTTGGAGGGACGGCTGCTGACCGAGCCGGACTCGCTCGTGAATATCGTCTTCCAGGAGCCCCGGCTCTTTCCATGGCTGACAGTCGCGGACAATATCGGTTTCGGCCTGCGCCATCTGCCAAGCAGCAAACGGGATGAGCAGGTATCGGCGGCCCTGGAGAAGATTGGCCTTCGCGGCTACGAGAAGCGCTGGATAAAGGAGTTGTCCGGCGGGCAGGCGCAACGCGTGGCCTTGGCGCGAGCACTCGTGACGAAGCCGGCCGTTCTCCTATTGGACGAGCCCTTCTCCGCACTCGATGCGATGACGCGTGTCGAACTCCAGGATCATCTGATCGATCTATGGCGCGTAAATGCCACGACGATGCTGCTCGTCACGCACGATATCGAAGAGGCAGCCTTTTTGGCGGATCGCGTCGTCGTGATGCGCCCCTGGCCGGGACGCATTCTAGAGGTGGTCGATATAGGCCTGCCGCGACAACGCAATCGCATGTCGGACGAATTGGCCGAAGTCAAAAGGCGTCTTTCCGACCTTCTGGCTCATTCTCTCAATAATGGCAGCCGCGCGGCAAGTGCCTGAAAAACGAAATGCATCGCGGAGCGAACCGGACGCACTTCGTTCGAGGATGCGGGAACTGTCAGGCTGCCGTCGCGATGCGGGCGGACGCCACCAGCCTCACCGGCAGTTTGCGCATCATTTCCTCGGCAAAACAGGTGGCGTTTTCCCGCGCCTTGTCGAGATTGCTGACGCGCGTCGGATCAATCGTGTGCAGCGTGCCGCCACAGTCGAAGATGTCGCGAAAGGCGGAGCGTTCGATAATCGCAGTGTCCAGCACCGGCACATGCCGCTCGCTGAGCAGCGATTTGACGACTTGCAGCGCTCGCGTCGTCACCATCGAGTTGACGCGGGTGAGCACCACCGAATGGCCGATCTTGATGCCGGCCTTCTCATCCAGATACTGCAGCAGTTCGAGCACCTGCGCGCCACCGCGCGCATCCATCGCACAGCCCTGGATCGGGATCAGCACGTGGTCGGAAAGGCCGACGGCGGTGGCAAGCAGCGGATTGCGCGCACCGGGCAGGTCGACGATGAAATAGTCGGTATTGTGCTTGTTCTCGCTGATATGCAGCGGCAGTGACGCAGTTGTGACGAAATCGATCACCGAAAGATTGGCCACATGACCTGATATTTCGTGCCAGCGCGAAATCCAGTGTTGCGGGTCGGCGTCGAGAATGGTGACGCGATAACCTTTGCGGGCAAGCTCGGTCGCGAGCAGCAGAACAGCGGTCGTCTTGCCGGCGCCGCCCTTGGTATTTGCGAAAGTGATGACAGGCATGTTCAGTCCTCGGAAGGAAAATGGTGCGAGCCGAAATCGCTCTTTTACGCACCCTCGGAGCATCGTGCGGTTAATTCATTCTTTCTAATCATGGTTAACAAATTCGAAACACGCGCGGCGAAATTGCAGCCGGTATTTTTCACATCCTAAAAATAGGGATGCCGCCGGAACGAAAAAAGGCCTGGAAACCGAGGTTTTCCAGGCCAGTCTGTTGGTCCGCTCTTATCTTGTCAGAAGCAATCCCTGAAAAGGGCCTTGGTATTTTCGAGCGTCATTGCGACCGGGTTGCCGCCGGCGCTCGGATCTTCGATCGCCATGGCCGACAATTCGTCGATGCGGTCGGCAGCGATTCCCATCGCTGACAGCGTCTCCGGCACGCCGAGTTCCGAGCGGAGCTTCAGCACATAGTCGTAGAACCCGTCGAAACCGCCCGAGATGCCGAGATAGGCGGCGGCGCGGCCGATCTTCTCCTCGATCACCTTGCGGTTGAAGCGCAGCACCGCCGGCATCACCACCGCATTGGTCATGCCGTGATGGGTGTTGTAGACGGCGCCGATCGGGTGCGATAGCGCGTGGATGGCGCCGAGCCCCTTCTGGAAGGCGACCGCGCCCATGGCGGCGGCGGCCATCATGTTGGCGCGGGCTTCCAGATCGGTGCCTTCCCGATAGGCGCGCGGCAGGAACTCCTTGACGAGACGCATGCCTTCGAGCGCGATGCCTGCCGACATCGGGTGATAGAAGGGCGAGGAATAGGCCTCCAGGCAATGGGCGAAGGCATCCATGCCCGTGCCGGCCGTGATGATCTTCGGCATGCCGACCGTCAGTTCCGGATCGGAAATGACGACGCCAGGCAGGAACTTCGGATGGAATATGATCTTCTTCACATGGGTTTCGGAATTGGTGATGACGCTGGCGCGCCCGACTTCCGAACCGGTGCCTGCCGTTGTCGGCACCGCAACGATCGGGGCGATGCCCTCAAGGCTCGCACGCGTCCACCAGTCGCCGATATCTTCGAAGTCCCAGACCGGCCGCGTCTGGCCGGCCATGAAGGCGACGCACTTGCCGAGATCGAGGCCGGAGCCGCCTCCGAAGGCGACGACGCCGTCATGGCCGCCGTCCTTGAAAGCCCTGACGCCGGCTTCGAGGTTCTTCTCGTTCGGGTTCGGATCGACATCGGCAAAGATCGCCCGGCCGAGACCGGCATCTTCGAGAATATCGAGCGCAGTCTTGGTGATCGCCATCGAAGCAAGCCCGCGGTCTGTGACGAGCAGCGGCTTCCTGATGCCGAGGCTCTTGCAGGCGTCGGCCAGTTCCGCGATGCGGCCCCGGCCGAGCTTGACCGATGTCGGATAGCTCCAGTTTGCGGTGATGTTGCTGCTCATGCTGTGACTTTCTTCAGATGGAAGGATTTCGGGCGCGTCAGATTATGGAAGCCGATGATCGACAGCGAGCCGCCGCGGCCGGTCTCCTTGACGCCGGTCCAGCAAAGCGCCGGATCGAGATAATCTGCGCGGTTCATGAAAACGGTGCCGGTTTCGATCTCGCGCCCAAGCCGCCCTGCCCGCTCGACATCTTGGGTCCAGAGCGAGGCCGTCAGCCCGTACTGGCTATCGTTCATCAAAGCGAGTGCCTCCTCGTCGCTCTTCACCTTCATGATGCCGACTGCCGGACCGAAAGTCTCTTCGCGCATGAAGGCCATGGAGTGGTCGACATCGACGAGGATCTGCGGAGCGAGATAGGCGCCGCCGTCATCCTGGGGGAAAAGCTTGGGATCGACAAGAGTTTTGGCGCCCTTGGAAACAGCATCGGCGATCTGCTCGCGCACCACCTTGGCGAAGCGCTTATGCGCCATCGGCCCGAGCGACGTATCGGGATCGAGCGGATTGCCGAGCTTGTAGTTCGACACCCAGGCGACCGATTTCTCCACGAAGGCATCGTAGAGCGATTCATGCACATAGATACGCTCGATGCCGCAGCAGCATTGGCCGGAATTGTAGGTCGCGCCGTCCATCAGCGTATCGACGGCCGCCTCGAGATCGGCGTCCTCCATGACATAACCCGGATCCTTGCCTCCGAGCTCGAGGCCGAGGCCGGTGAATGTGCCGGCAGCCGCCCGCTCCATTGACCGCCCGCCTTCGACCGATCCGGTGAAATTGACGAAATTGAAGCTGCCGGCGGTAATCAGCGCAGACGTCGTTTCATGATCGAGGAAGACGTTCTGGAACACATCCTCGGGAACGCCGGCCTCGATGAAGGCCTGCACCAGCCGCTCACCGACCAGCAGCGTCTGCGAAGCATGTTTCAGCACCACAGTATTGCCGGCCATCAACGCCGGCGCGATCGTGTTGATCGCCGTCATATAGGGATAGTTCCACGGCGCGACGACGAAGACCACACCATGCGCTTCGCGCTCGATGCGGCGCTCGAAACGCTCGCTCTCCTCGACGACGACAGGCGCCAGCGCATCCGCCGCAATCGAGGCGACATAGTTGGAGCGCTCGTTGAAGCCCTTGTATTCGCCGCCATACTTAACCGGCCGGCCCATCTGCCAGGCAAGCTCCGGCACGACGACCTCGGACATCTCGTTCAGCCGCGCGGCACCCTTCAGCACCAGTTGCACGCGCTCTTCGAGCGGCCGTTTCGCCCAGGCCTTCTGCGCCTTGCGGGCGCGCGCCACCACGTCCTTGGCGGCATCGAGGGAAAGGGCTGCGCGCTCGGCATAGACCGAGCCGTCAACCGGTGAAATGCATTGGATCATTGCCATGATCTGTTTCCTGTCCTCGTATTCTTCAAAATCTTTGCGAAGGCCGTAGCCCCTCATCCGCCTGCTGGCACCTTCTCCCGCTTGCGCGGAGAAGGAAATATGCAGCACCGTTTTCCTCAACCGCAAACCCCGCGCAGAGCACGTCCCCTCTCCCCGTTCAAACGGGGAGAGGGCTAGGGTGAGGGGCAAACCCGCAAATGCCTATTAAGCTCTTTCGAAACCGCGCGCCACTTCCCAGTCGGTGATGCGGCGGTCGTATTCTTCCTGCTCCCATTCGGCAGCGCGGGTGTAGTGGTCGATCACGTCGTCGCCGAAGGCTTTGCGCAGCATTGCAGATTCCGTCATTTCAGTCGCCGCCGCGCGCAGCGTGCGTGGTATCTCGCGAACGCCCTTGCCGCCATAGGCGTCGCCGACGAAGGGCGCTTCGAGTTCGAGCTTGTTTTCGATCCCGTCAATGCCGGCGGCAAGCAGTGCCGCAAAGGCGAGATAGGGATTGAGATCGGAGCCGCCGACGCGGCACTCGATACGAATTCCCTTGGTCTCTTCGCCGCAGAGCCGATAGCCGGCGGTACGGTTGTCCTTGCTCCAGATCGCCTTGGTCGGCGCAAATGTGCCCGCCATGAAGCGCTTGTAGGAGTTGATGTAGGGCGCCAGGAAATAGGTGATCTCGCTCGCATGGGCGAGAAGCCCGGCGATGTAATTATGCATCAGCGGCGACATGCCGTATTTGCCCGTATGGTCGAAGAACAGCGGTTTTTCCTCCAGGCTCCAGAGCGACTGGTGGATATGCGAGGAACTGCCGGCGGCGTTGTAATTCCACTTGGCGAGGAAGGTGATGGCCTTGCCCTTCGACCAGGCGATCTCCTTGCAGCCATTCTTGATGATCGCATGCCGGTCGGCCATGGCGAGCGCATCGGCGTAGCGCACATTGATCTCCTCCTGGCCGGCCGAAGCCTCACCCTTGGAGTTTTCCACCGGGATGCCGGCGCCCTGCAGCCCGGTGCGGATCGCCCGCATCACCTCTTCCTCCTTGGTGGTCTGGAAGATGTGGTAGTCCTCGTTATAGGCGCTGACGAGCTTGAGGTTGCGGTAGCCGGAAGCCTGCGCCGCTTCGTAGCTCTGGTCGAACAGGAAGAATTCGAGCTCGGAGGCCATGTAGGCCTTCATGCCCATATCCTCAAGTCGCTTCACCTGCTTCTTCAGGATCGCGCGCGGCGAGTGGGCGACCTCCTCGTGCGTATGATGGTCAAGCATATCGCAGAGCACCAGCGCGGTGCCTTCGAGCCAGGGAATACGACGCAGCGTCGCAAGATCTGGCTTCATCGTGTAGTCGCCGTAGCCCTTCTCCCAACTCGTCGCCTTGTAGCCGGAGACGGTCTCCATCTCCATATCGGTGGCGATCAGATAGTTGCAGCTGTGCGTTTCCTTCCAGGCGCTCTCGACGAAATATTCCGCCTGGAAACGCTTGCCCATCAGCCGGCCCTGCATGTCCACCTGGCAGGCCAGAACCGTGTCGATGCGCCCTTCGGCAACATCTTTCCTGAGATCGTCTATCGTGTAGCTGCTCATTATTGACCCGCCTGAAAGAGAAATGGGAAAATCGAAAATCGGGGCAACGAAACGGCATGCCATCGCCGGAATTGGCCGGCCGGATGCCTTTTCGTTGGACCGGTGATGGGGCCGCAGGATGCGGCCCCGTTTCTTCGCAATGCGCCCGATTATTCGCCGGGAACGGCGACAGCACCGGTTTCGCCGACAGCGGCTTCCGCGGCGGCGATCTCGCCCTTTCGCTTGGCGATCATGTCGCCGATCGGCGGACCCTGGAAGCGTCGGTTCTCGACCGCGAACCAGATGACGATCGCCAGCACGATGAGGCCGAGGGTTACGCCGAGAACCTTGTCGTTCGGCGGCTGGATCGCGATGTAGATGATCAGGATCATGCCAAGGGTTGCGAGAACGCCGACCGCCTTGTAGACGCCGCTGCCGAGGTTCCACGGTCCCGGTGCCGGCCACTTCTTGGTGCCGTAGGCGAAGATGCCGAGCACGATCGGGAAGAGGAAGGACAGGAAGAGGAAGATCAGCGTCGCGTTGACCACGGTAACATAGAGGCTCGCCTCGCCGACCGAGATGAACAACGCGCCCCAGACGAACAGGCTTTCGAGAGCCGCGCCCGTCCAGATCGCCGCAACCGGTGTGCGGAACTTCGGGCTGACGCTCGCAAGCGCCTTCGAACCGACTGGAATGCCGCCGTCACGCGAGAAGGCGAAGATCATTCGCGAGCAGGAGGTGACCGTCGCAAGGCCGCAGAGGAACTGCGAGATGAAGATAGCGACATAGAGAAGCGTCACCAGCCAGGCCGGCATGATGGCGTTGACGGTCATGAAGAACACGCTCCAGCCCTGTTTTGCGCCTTCGGCCATATCGGGAATGGCGATGACGAAAGCCGAGAGCATTACCCAACCCGCAAGTGACGACCAGATGACGGCTGATACCATCGAGCGCGGCACGGAAAGAGCCGCCTTCTTGGTCTCTTCCGACGTGTGAGCGGAAGCGTCGTAACCAGTGATCGTATAGATCGGCAGAAGCAAGCCAAGGCCGAAAATATACCACATGCTGTCCGACTGTGGCCAAACCGAGCCGCCGGCCTCGCCGGAATAATTGGTGAACGTCCACAGACGCGAGAAATCATGCGTCGGAGCGAAGTAGAAGCATGCGATCGTCAAGACGGCCGCGGTCACGAGGATCAGCGTACCGGAGAAGTCGGTGAGCTTTGCCGTCAGGCCGATACCGAAATGGTTGATCGCCGCCTGGAGGATCGTGAAGAGCACGACTAGGACGACCTGCATGCCGGGCGAGACGACGCCGCTGGCATCGGCGATACCGAGCTGGGCGCCAAACGTACCGCCGAGGAACAGGGCCGTGCCGATGTTGATGGCGCCGAGAACGGTGATGAGGCCGAGCAGGTTCAGCCAGGCCGTCAGCCAGCCCGTGAAGCGGGTGCCGAGAATGGAGCTCCAGTGGTAGAGGCCGCCGGCAGTCGGATAGGCCGAAGAGATCTGCGCCATGCCGAGGGCGAAGAACAACGAGATGATGCAGCCGACCGGCCAACCGATGCCGATGGCCGCGCCGCCGACGCCCGATGTCGCCTGCGCGAGCGAATTGATACCACCTGAAAGGATGCAGATGATAGAAAACGAAATCGCGAAATTCGAGAACGAACTCATTCGTCGCTCGAGTTCCTGGGCGTAACCCATTGAATGCAGAACATGGACGTCCTGCTTCTTATCCTGATCGGTATAGTCCGACATGACTTTCCCCTGTTCACGATCGGCCGCGGAATTGCGGCCGGTTCAGTGCCAATTGTCCGCGGCATTTGCGCCATGCGGACGTCCGCAGTTAAACTGCTCCCTCGGGTCTTCTTTTTATGTCAGGCTTCCAGGCTTTGCTGGAGAAGTCCTGTCAGATAGTCGGCCATGACCCCTTGGCCGGTATCGTCTGCGATGAGGTCGTTGCGGACCTCGATCATCACATTGCGCAAGCCGTTCGAAAGCCCGTGCAGGATCAGCGTGTGGGTGACGCCGTCTTCGGGCCCGTAAGGCTCGTTGCGCTCCGTCCTGTAAAGCGGCGCCTCGGTCGCAGCCTCCAGCATAAGGTCGGCAAGCCGGCTGTCCTCATCGTGCAATATGCCGAGTTCGACGACGCGTTCGCGGCCATGATAGACCGGCGTGAAGCTGTGCATCGTCACGATGATGCTATCTTGCCCCCTCGCCCGGCGATCGCGGATCAGCCCGCGAATGGCATCATGGAAAGGCACGTAAAGCGCGTCGGTGCGCGCAAGCCGTTCTTCGGGGCTCAAATCGTTGTTGCCGGGAATGGCGTAGATCTCGCTGGTCTCCGGCATGGCGCCGGGTGAACCGGGCGGCCGGTTGCAGTCGTAGATAAGCCGGGAGAACCGCTGGTAAACCAGCGTCGCGTCGAGCGCTTCCGATATGTTGCGGGCAACCGCAAGCGCGCCCGGATCCCAGGCGATGTGACTGGAGAGCGCTTCGCTGGGCAGGCCGAGATCGCCGAAAAGGGCTGGAAGGGCATTCGAGGCGTGCTCGCAAATCAGAAGCACCGGGCTCCGGCCGTGGATGCGTTCGATCCCGACGCAGTCGCCGTCCGCTTCGCTGAGGATTTTCGGCCGGGCCAGCACCAAAGGCGCCACTCCTTATCCCTTAACAAATTCTTGATGAAGAAAAGAATTCTTCAGGTTTCGGCCAGTGTCAAGCATGCACTGAAAATTTCTTTTCATGACAGTAGTTGACATGGATTATGACAGCGTTGTTAACTTTGAGTGGGAAAGTGGCGCCAGACCATCCCGGGGAGCATAATTAAGTGACAGTTGCGTCGAAGACGGTTTCGGACGTCATACACTCGCATTTGGGGGTGTTGACGCGTGCCGAGAAGCAGCTGGCCGAAAGCCTGCTCGACAATTATCCAGTCTCCGGCCTCGGCAGCATCACCACGATCGCCGAGAACGCCGGCGTCTCGACGCCGACCGTCGTGCGCATGGTGCAGAAACTCGGCTTCAAGGGCTATCCGGACTTTCAGGCGCATCTGCATCAGGAAGTCGAGGCGACGATCTCGAACCCCATCGCCAAGCACGACCGCTGGGCGCAAAACGCCCCGGGCACCCATATTCTCAACCGTTTCGCCGATGCGATCATGGGCAATCTGCGCCAGACGCTGACCGATCTCGACACCGCGACTTTCGACAGCGTCGCCGCATTGCTTTCCGACCGAAAACGCGGCCTTTATTTCGTCGGCGGCCGCATCACCGGCGCGCTCGCCGAATATTTCTTCACCCATATGCAGGTGATCCGGCCGGCAACGACGCTGCTGTCGTCGAATTCCAGCAGCTGGCCGCAATATGCCCTCAACATGAATGCCGGCGACATCCTGATCATCTTCGACATCCGCCGCTACGAGCAGGAGATGGTGAGCCTCGCCACCGCCGCCCGCACACGCGGCGCCGAAATCGTCGTCTTCACCGACCAGTGGGGCTCGCCTGCCGCCAAGCTCGCCAGGCATGCCTTCCGCGTCCGGATCGAGGCGCCGTCGGCCTGGGATTCCTCCGTCGTCACCCTTTTCATCGTCGAAGCGCTGATCGAGGCCGTTCAGAATTCGACCTGGGACGAGACGAAAGAACGCATGAAGACACTGGAGGGCCTGTTCGAGCAGACCAGGCTTTTCCGCAAACCGGGTTAGGAGGACAAGACTAAAACAGAAGAAAAACAATGACGGATTTTGCCGAGGGCAGACGGTGTTGTCGCAAATAAAACATTTGCTACAACCTCCGCTATTCACAGCAGAATTAACGTCATCCTACTGTCACACAAGCTTCATGTAATCTCATTAACAGCATCGCCAGACACTGAAAACCCGAAGGAGAACAACAGTGATCTCTAATATTTCTCGACTTCTGTCGCTTTCTACTGCGATGATCGTGGCTTCGACCGCGATTGCCGCCGCCGAGCCGAGCGCTGAACTTATCGCCGCCGCCAAGAAGGAAGGCACCCTGACGACAATCGCTCTTCCGCACGACTGGTGCGGCTACGGCGAAGTCATCGCCGGCTTCAAGGCCAAATATGGCCTCGAGGTCAACGAGCTCAACCCGGATGCGGGTTCGGGCGACGAAGTCGAAGCCATCAAGGCCAACAAGGGCAACACCGGCCCGCAGGCTCCTGACGTCATCGATGTCGGCCTCTCTTTCGGCCCGTCTGCAAAGAAAGACGGCCTGATCCAGCCTTACAAGGTCTCCACCTGGGACTCCATCCCGGATACCGCCAAGGATGCCGAAGGCTACTGGTACGGCGATTATTACGGCGTTCTCTCGTTCCTCGTGAACAAGGATCTCGTCAAGGAATCGCCGGCCGATTGGGCCGATCTGAAGAAGAGCGACTACGCAAACAGCGTCGCCCTGGCGGGCGATCCGCGCGCCGCCAACCAGGCTGTCCAGGGTGTCTATGCCGCTGGTCTTTCCGCATCCGGCGGTGACGCGGCCAAGGCAGGCGAAGAAGGCCTGAAGTTCTTCGCTGAATTGAACAAGAGCGGCAATTTCGTGCCGGTCGTCGGCAAGGCGGCTCCGTTCGCCCAGGGCTCCACGCCGATCATCGTTGCCTGGGATTACAACGCCCTCTCCTGGGGCGAAAGCCTGAAGGGCAATCCTCCCTTCGAGGTCGTCGTTCCGAAGACAGGCGTCGTTGCCGGCGTCTACGTCCAGGCTATCTCCGCCTTCGCTCCGCACCCGAACGCTGCGAAGCTCTGGATGGAATACCTCTATTCCGACGAAGGTCAGCTCGGCTGGCTGAAGGGCTATTGCCACCCGATCCGCTTCAACGATCTTGCCAAGAACAACAAGATCCCGAAGGAACTGCTCGACAAGCTGCCGCCGGCTGCATCCTATGAAAAGGCTGTCTTCCCGACGCTCGAAGAACAGTCTGCTGGCAAGGAAGCCATCACCAAGAATTGGGATTCCGTCGTCGGCGCCGCCGTCAAGTAACCTCTGATCCTGCCTCCCCGCCGCAAGGCGGGGAGGTTTTCTCACTCCGACGCCCCAGGATGAGCTTTTCCATGAGCACCGTTTCAACGCCTATGGTGCGCAGTGCCCCCTTGATCAACAGAGATCGCGTGATCGACTGGCTGGGCATTGCACCCTTCATCATTTTCTCCCTGCTGTTCCTGATCATCCCCACGCTTTATCTTGTGGCGGGCGCATTCCTGACGCCCGAGGGCGATTTGACGCTGAAGAATATCGGTGATCTCTTTACCCCATCCATCATGAGCGCCTACTCGATCAGTATCCGTGTGTCGGTGGCGTCGGCTCTGGGCGGTGCGCTGATCGGCTTCTTCCTCGCCTGGGCCGTCGTGCTCGGCGGCTTGCCCGCCTCCGTCCGCTCGACGCTGCTGACCTTCTCCGGCGTCGCCTCGAATTTTGCCGGCGTGCCGCTCGCCTTCGCCTTTCTCGCAACGCTCGGCCGCACCGGGCTTGTGACGATTTTCCTGCGCGAATGGTTCGGCTTCAATCTCTACGGCACCGGCTTTAATCTGCTGTCCTTCTTCGGCCTCACCATCACCTACATGTATTTCCAGATCCCGCTGATGGTGCTGATTCTGACGCCGGCCCTCGACGGCATGAAGAAGGAATGGCGCGAAGCCTCGCAGATCCTCGGCGCCACCAACCGCCAGTACTGGACGATGGTCGCGCTGCCGATCCTCTGGCCGAGCTTGCTCGGCACGACGCTGCTGCTCTTCGCCAACGCCTTCGGCGCCATCGCCACTGCTTTCGCGCTGACCGGCAGCTCGCTGAACATCGTGCCGATCCTGCTCTATGCGCAGATCCGCGGCGACGTTCTGCACAATGCCAATCTCGGTTACGCCATCGCGCTCGGCATGATCGTCATCACCGGCGTCTCCAACGTCCTTTACCTGATGCTGCGCATGCGCGCAGAACGGTGGCAGAAATGAAAGCTCAGCGTCTCGGAGCCTGGATCGCCGTCATTCTAGGTGCATCCTATTTCGTCATCCCGTTGATCGGCACAATCGAGTTTTCATTGCGCATGCGTCGCGGCGAATACAGCCTCGATGCTTATAAGTCGGTATTTTCCGACATTCAGTTCCGGGAGACCTTCGGCTATTCCATGCTGATGGCGTTGCTCACCATCGTCTTCGGCATGCTGCTCGTCGTGCCGACGGCCTATTGGGTGCGGCTGCGGCTGCCGCAGATGCGTCCGGTCGTCGAATTCATCACCCTGCTGCCGCTTGTCATTCCGGCGATCGTCATCGTCTTCGGATACCTCAGGATGTATAATTCGTCGTCCTACCTGCCGCTGACGGGTTCGACGACCGGCACCAACATCCTGCTGGTCTTCTCCTATATCACCCTGTCCCTGCCCTATATGTACCGCGCCGTCGATACCGCCATGCGCGCCATCGACGTTCGCACGCTGACGGAAGCGGCCGAAAGCCTCGGCGCCCGATGGACGACCATCATGTTCAAATGCATTTTCCCGAACGTCATGAGCGGCGTGCTCTCAGGCGCTTTCATCACGCTCGCGATCGTCATGGGCGAATTCACCTTTGCCGCACTTCTGAACCGTCCGGCCTTCGGTCCCTACCTGCAGCTCGTCGGCGCCAACAAGGCCTATGAGCCTTCGGCGCTTGCCGTCATCGCCTTCTCGATCACCTGGCTCAGCATGGGCCTGCTCAACATCGTTTCCCGCGTCGGCAAAGCCCGCCCGGCAAAGGCTTAAGGTATCTGGCTCATGTCTTTTCTCACGCTGACCAACATTCAGAAATCCTTCGGCCCGGTTCAGGTCGTCAAGAACTTCAACATGACGATCGAGAAGGGTGAGTTCGTCTCCTTCCTCGGACCGTCGGGCTGCGGCAAGACGACCGTTCTGCGCATGATCGCCGGCTTCGAAACGCCAACCGGCGGCACGCTGACCATCAACGGCAAGGACCAGAGCGCGCTGAAGCCGAACCAGCGCAATATCGGCATGGTGTTCCAGGCCTACGCGCTCTTCCCCAACATGACGGTACACGACAATGTCGCCTTCGGTCTCAAGGTCGCCGGCGCCCCGAAGCCTGAGATCGACGCCCGCGTCAAGGAAATGCTCGGCCTGATCAAGCTCGATCACCTGGCCGACCGCTTTCCCTATCAACTGTCGGGCGGCCAGCAGCAGCGAGTCGCCCTTGCCCGTGCGCTCGCCGTCAAGCCGCAAGTGTTGCTGCTCGACGAGCCGCTCTCCGCACTCGACGCCAAGATTCGCGTGTCGCTGCGCGAGGAAATCCGTCAGATCCAGCAGCAGCTCGGCATCACCACGGTCTTCGTCACCCATGATCAGGAAGAAGCCCTTTCGATCTCCGACCGCATCGTCGTCATGAATGCCGGCAAGGCCGACCAGATTGGTTCGCCTTTCGAGATCTACAATACGCCGGCAACGCGCTTCGTCGCCTCCTTCGTCGGCACGCTGAACCTCATCGAGGCCAAGGTCGTCGATCCCGATACCAACCGCATCCAGATCGGCGATCAGGGTATAACGCTGAAGCAGTCGGTCGCTGCCCACAAGGCCGGAGAAACCATCTCGCTGGCGCTACGCCCGGAAGCGGGCTCGCTCTCCGACAGCGTCAAGAGCGACACGGCGCTGACCGGCCAGGTCGTTTCGGCCCACTTCTTGGGGTCGGTCATCCGCACCCGCATGAATGTCGGCGGCAACGTCATCTCCTTCGACATGTTCAACAGCCCGGGCACTACCCCGCCGCAGGCCGGCGAAACGGTAACGCTGCGTTTCATGGCAGCCGACCTGCTCATCATCCGCGACTGATTTCGCCAATGCCGCTCAGACAAAAGGCGCCGCAAAACGGCGCCTTTTTCATTTCAGCTCGTCCGACCTGTCAGCAAACGTGATGCAGCCATCACCGCAAAGCACTTGAACTCTCCGAGCTCCGTGCCAGAAGTTGAGCAAACCAAGCCGGCTGAGCAGCCCTCCGCCCGGCATTTTGCGCGATGGGATATGTCAATGATTACCTGCCACCTGCGTTATGTGATTGATCCATACAAGCTTGCCGAATTCGAAGAATATGCCCGGCTCTGGATCCCGATCGTCAACAGGATGGGCGGCAGCCATCACGGTTATTTCCTGCCGTCCGAAGGCGCCAATAATATTGCCGTTGCACTGTTTTCCTTCCCGAGCCTTGCCGCCTACGAGGACTATCGCAGCCACATGGCAAGCGATCCGGAATGTCAGGCCGCTTTCGAACTCGACAAACGCAACCGCAGTATCGTCAGCTATGAACGCAGCTTCATGCGGCCCGTGCTCGGCTGATCAAACCCGCGCACGACGGGAAATGAAAACCCCGCCAGGCTGGCTAGAGCCTTTCCGGGTTAGATTGAAGCATTCTGCCGGAGCAGGTTTTCGTCAGGGCAAAGGCGATTGGCGAAGGGCATACCCCAAGGTACGTGCGTGCCGATCGCCTTTGATCCTGGCGGAAAGATGCCCGGCCCTTCGGGTTGGCTGAAACGGGCCGGCTGATCGACCGGCCGGCTTGGCCGTAGAGCTTGGCTACGACGCGCGCCGGCCGGTCGACCATCCGACTCCGTTTGAGTCAACAGAATGCTTCAATCTAACCCGGAAAGGCTCTAGCGGGGCTTTTCCGTTCTGTCATGCGCTTAGCGGATCGCCTGGTCGTCTACATCGAAACGATGTACGTGCGCCTGGTCCGGCGTCGCATAGACGATCTCGTCCGGCTCATACTGGTGCTCGCCGAAAAGACGCGCCGTCAACAGGCCGCATTGATCAGATTCCAGATAGATGATCGTGTCGGCGCCGAGATGCTCGACATGCACGACCTTCGCAGCCCAAGTCCCCTGCTCGCGCGACAGCGTCATATGTTCGGGACGCACGCCGATCGTCTTGGCACTGTGATCGCCCACCTTCTCGGCCGCGATGAAATTCATCTGCGGCGAGCCGATGAAGCCGGCGACGAAAACATTGGCGGGTCGTTTGTAGAGTTCCATCGGCGAACCGATCTGGTCGATCGCCCCGGCATTCAAGACGACGATCTTGTCGGCAAGCGTCATCGCCTCGACCTGGTCGTGGGTGACATAGATCATCGTCGCCTTCAAGCTGCGGTGCAGTCGGGCGATTTCGAGGCGGGTCTGGACGCGCAGCGCCGCATCGAGATTCGACAACGGCTCGTCGAAAAGAAAGAGTTCCGGTTCGCGCACGATGGCACGGCCGATGGCGACGCGCTGGCGCTGGCCACCGGAGAGCTCGGCCGGCCGGCGCGCCAGATAGGGTTCCAGCGAAAGCATGCCGGACGCCTTGCTGACACGGTTGTCGATCTCGTCCTTGGCGGTGCCGGCCTGCTTGAGGCCGAGCCCCATATTGTCCTTGACCGTCAGATGCGGATAGAGCGCGTAGGACTGAAATACCATGGCGATTCCGCGTTTGGCCGGCGGCGTCAGCGTCTCATCGCGGCCATTGATGACGACGGCACCCGACGTGACGTCTTCGAGGCCTGCAATGCTGCGCAACAGCGTCGATTTCCCGCAGCCCGACGGCCCGACGAAGATGACGAATTCGCCGTCCTTGACCTCGAGGTCGATACCTTTCAGCACCTCATGCGTGCCATAGGTCTTGCGGATGGATTTGAGTTGAAGCGATCCCACAGGTCTTTCCTTATAATCTGACCGGCTGGCCGGTACGCACGCTCTCGTCGGCGGCAAGGCAGATGCGCAGCGACGCCACCGCATCCGCCATATGGCGGCCGAGGTCCAGATCCTCGCGGATCGCCCTCAGCATGAAGGCCTGTTCCAGGTCGCAGAGCGCCTGATGACCGGGCTCACCTTCCATCGTCATGTCCTGATCGGGTCGGATGAACATGCCGTCCGGGCCTGTCTCGGCCGTGTGCAGACGGATCACCGAGGTCTTGGTGTGCGTATCGATATCGTCGGACTTGGCGTTCGGATCCATGACGATCGACACCGCGCCTTTTGGCGACATCACATCCTTCACGAAGAAGGCGGTTTCCGAGATCATCGGCCCCCAGCCGGCCTCGTACCAGCCGACGGAACCATCCTCGAACAGCACCTGCAGGTGACCGTAATTATACATGTCGGCAGCGATCTCGTCGGACATTCGCAGCCCCATGCCGCGCACCTCGACAGCCCTCGCGTCGGTGATCTGGCACATGACGTCGACATAATGCACGCCGCAATCGACGATCGGCGAGGTCGTGCGCATCAGCGACTTATGCGTCGCCCAGGTCGGGCCGCTGGACTGCTGGTTGAGGTTCATGCGGAAGACGTAAGGCGGGCCGAGCTTGCGCGCCTCCTCGATCAGCTTCATCCAGGAAGGGTGATGGCGAAGGATATAGCCGATCACCAACTTGCGCCCGGCCTTCCCCGCTGCGGCGACGACGCGCTCGGCGTCGGCGACCGTGGTCGCCAGCGGCTTTTCCACGAAGACATCACAGCCCGCCTCGAAGGCGGCGACCGCATAATCGGCATGGCTGTCGGAATAGGTGTTGATCGAGCAGAGGTCCGGCTTCAGCGCGGCGAGCGCCGTCGTGAAGTCTGGATGGATCGTGTAATGCTCGAGCTCCGGCGCAAGCTGCGACGGCGTAGAGCGGTTGACGAGACCGACGATCTCAAAGCCCGGATTGTTGTGATAGGCGAGCGCGTGGCTGCGGCCCATATTGCCGAGGCCGGCAACGAGGACGCGGATCGGCTTTTCGGATTGGCTCACTTGACGGCTCCTGACGTGATGCCGCGGATCAACTGCCGCGAGAAGATGACGTAGAGGACGAGGATCGGCAGGATCGCCAGCGACAGCGCCGCCAGCACCGCGTTCCAGTTGGTGACGAACTGGCCGATGAAGATCTGCGAGCCGAGCGTCACCGTCTTGGTGGCCTCGGAGGGTGCGAGGATCAGCGGGAACCAGAGATCGTTCCAGATCGGGATCATGGTGAAGACCGCAACCGTCGCCATGGCCGGGCGCACCAGCGGCAGCACCAGGCGGAAGAAGATCGCATATTCGGAAAGCCCGTCGATACGCCCGGCATTCTTCAGGTCGTCCGAAACCGTGCGCATGAATTCCGACAGGATGAAGATCGCCAGCGGTATGCCCTGCGCGGTATAGACCAGGATCAGCGCCGTTAGCGTATTGACGAGGCCGGCCGCCACCATGCCCTGCAGGATCGCCACCGTGCCGAGGCGGATCGGGATCATGATGCCGATCGCCATGTAGAGCCCGAGCAGCATATTGCCGCGGAAGCGATACTCAGAGAGCGCAAAGGCCGCCATGGCGCCGAAGAGCAGCACCAGCAGGATCGAAACCATCGTGACGATGAAGCTGTTCTGGAAATAGGTGGCGAAATCGCCCTGCCCAAGCACCGTCTGATAGCCGACGAGGCTGAAGGTCGACGGCGTCGGGATCATCAGCGGCTCGCGGAAGATCGAGGCACGATCCTTGAACGAGTTGACGATGGTCAGGAAAACAGGAAACAGCGCGACCAGCGTATAGGCGCTGAGCGCCAGATGCACGAGGCCGGTGCGGATGGGAGATGTGCGTGCCTTGGACATGCGCGCTCCTCAGAACTGGTAGCGACGCATGCGCCGCTGGATGACGAAGAGATAAAGCGAGACGCCGGCGAGAATGATGAGGAACATCACCGTGGCGATCGTCGCACCCATCGAGCGGTCGCCGAGCTGAAGCTGGAAACCGAAGAAGGTGCGGTAAAGCAGCGTGCCGAGAATGTCGGTCGACATGTCAGGCCCGGCGAGCGCCCCCTGCACGGTATAGATCAGGTCGAAGGCGTTGAAATTGCCGACGAAGGTCAGGATCGAGATGATGCCGATCGCCGGCAGGATGAGCGGCAGCTTGATTTTCCAGAACTGGGCCCAACCGGTGATGCCGTCGCATTCGGCCGCCTCGATCACCTCTTCGGGGATGCTGAGCAATGCGGCATAGATCAGCATCATCGGAATGCCGATATATTGCCAGTTCGAGATCAGCGACACCGCAATCAGCGCCGAACCGGACTTGCCGAGCCAGGGCGCGAACAGGAATTTCAACCCGATGAGATCGAGCATCCAAGGCGCCACGCCCCAGATCGGCGAAAGGATGAGCTTCCAGATGAAGCCGACGATGACGAAGGACAACAGCGTCGGCAGGAACATCGCCGTGCGGTAGAAGGCGACGCCGCGCAGCTTCGGCACCGAAAGCAGGGCGGCAAGCGCCACGCCGATCGGGTTCTGCACACACATGTGGATGGCAAAAAAGATCAGGTTATTGACCAGCGCATTCCAGAAATCGCGCGCCCAGCGCGCATCGCCGAACAGCACCTTGAAATTCGCCAGTCCGACGAAGGCCGGCTGCCCGTCAACCGTATTGTAGAGCGAAAGCCTGAGCGTTTCGATGAGCGGCAGCACCATGACGGCGGAATAGACGATCAAGGCCGGCAGCATGAAGACGAAGATGTGCCAGCGCACCGGGCGCCTGATCGGGACGATATCGACCGTGTCGGTTTCGCTCATGGCTTTGCCTGTTCTTGTCGACTGGCTGCAAGGGCAGCACAGGTGGAAAACGTTGCGCCTCACCCTAACTCTCTGCCACCTGGGAAGAGAGGGAATACGCCCTATTGAGATGCTATATTGGGCTGGGAGGTCGCTGCGAGTCTCCTTCTCCCCGCGAGCGGGGAGAAGGTGGCCGGCAGGCCGGATCAGGGGCTGCAAACGCCGCCCCTGATCACATCACTTGGCCGGCTTGTACCAGCTGTCGAGGCCCTTCTGGAGCTTTTCGGCAGCAACCGCAGGCGTATCCGTGCCGTTGATCACGTTGGCCGATTCGACCCAGGTCTCATTTTCAAGGTTCGGCGTGCCGCGTGACAGGATCTGGTAAGTCGAGCGCACTGTCGACTTGTAAGGGCCGCGCCAGGAAACGAATTCCTGAGCGAGCGGATCGGACATCTTGACCGCGGTGGAGTTCAGGCTGAAGAAGCCCGGCAGCGAGTTGGCGTAGATATCGGCGAACTCCGGCGAAGCGACCCAGCTGAGGAACTTCTTGGCTTCCTCGGCATGGGTGCTCTTCGCGTTCAGGGCGACGCCGATATCCGGATGGTCGGAGATGTAGCCCGTGTCGCCGGCCTTCGGAACCGGTGGCGGGAAGGCACCCATCTTGAACTGGGCCTGGCTGTTGAACAGCGCGATTTCCCATGAACCGGCCGGATAGATCGCTGCACGACCGAGCGTGAACAGGTTCTGGCTATCGGAGTAGGTCTGGGCTTCGAAGCCGTCGCCGAGATAGGGCTTCCACTTGGCAAGCTCTTCAAAGGGCTTGACCCATTCGGGATCCGTCAGCTTCTGCTTTCCTTCGATCAGAGCCTTGCGCCCCTCTTCGCCCTTCCAGTAGTTGGGGCCGATGTTCTGGTAGCCCATGGTGGCGGCTTCCCAGAGATCCTTCGTGCCCATGGCGAGCGGGATGTAGGTGCCGTCGGCCTTGATCTTGTCGAGCGCTGCGTAGAACTCGACCTGCGTCTTCGGCATCGAGATGCCGAGCTTGTCGAAGGCATCCTTGTTATAGATGAAGCCGTGGATGACCGAAGCCATCGGCACGCAGAAGGTCGACTTGCCGTCGTCGGTGCTCCAGGCGGCCTTGGCGACCGGCGAGAAGTTCTCCATGCCAGGCAGGCTCGTGATGTCGACGAGCTGCTTCTTGTTGAAGAGTTCGAGCGAGGCATCGAACGGACGGCAGGTGATGATATCGCCTGCGGAGCCGGCATCGAGCTTGGCGTTCAGCGAGGCGTTGTATTCGGTCGGCGCTGTCGGCGAGAAGACGATCTTGATGCCCGGGTTCTTCGCTTCGAAGGCCGGGATAATCTTCTCCTGCCAGATCTGCAGGTCGTCGTTACGCCAGCTTTCGATCGTCAGCGTGACGTCGGCGGCGTGGACGAGACCCGCAGAAGTCAGCAGACTGGAGGCAAGCAGCAGGCTTTTCAGAGCAGTGTTTTTCATTTCCCTCTCCTGTTTTAAGCGCCGCTAGGCGCTGTTTTCGATCTGAAACAAGCAATTGGCGTGTTTGAGGTCACACCCAACGCCCCTTGGAGGACCGCCAGCAATGCCGGTCCCGAAAGCTCAACGGACACGAAGGCGGACGCCTGCGGCCGAACTGCGCGCCTTCCCGGCGGCCGGGTGGCGAAATGGCGGGGAAAGCCGATGGATGCCTGAACTTCGTCACCAGCTTGACGGGCCGGCGGGTCGTCATCTCGATCATCCTCGAAGCGGTTCCGGCTTGGCTTAACTGCCGGTTTTCGTAGGCCTCGAAGTGCTGTTCCCTTTTGCCGAATTAAGGCCAAAAAAATACCAATTGTCCAGCCGAATTTAACTTTTTGGCCATATAAAATTATTCTAAAAATTTTATCAAGCAAAATCAATATGATAAAAAGATGAATTTTCTCCATCATTCCCACTTGGTAAATGGTATTTTTTTGGTATTGTATTGAAAACCATGGGGAACGGCATATTCGGAGGCCCGATGACGGAGCTTGCAATCGGCATAGACGGCGGCGGAACGAGCTGCCGGGCCGCAGTCGCAGACAGGAACGGCAATGTCATCGGCCGCGGCAAAGCCGGCCCTGCCAACATCCTGTCGGATTTGGAAAACTCCCTTCTCAATATCGTCGAATCCGCCCGGCAGGCGCTAGGCGATGCCGGGCTTGCCGCTGAAACCCTTTCCTCCGTCGCAGCCGTCGTCGGCGTCGCCGGCGCCAATGTCGGCGATTACGGCAGGCGAATCGAAAAGGCCCTGCCCTTTGCCGAAGGCCGCGTCGTCACCGATGCGCTGATCGCCCTGCAGGGCGCGCTCGGCGATGCCGACGGCATCGTCGGCGCCTTCGGCACCGGCTCGGTCTATAATGCCCGCAAGGATGGCCGGCTGAACGGCATCGGCGGCTGGGGTTTCGTTGTCGGCGACCAGGCAAGCGGTGCCCGCCTGGGCCGCGATCTCCTGGAACGATCGCTGCTCGCCCATGACGGGGTGCGCCCGGCATCGCCGATCACCGACGCGGTCATGACCGAATACGGCAACGATCCCGAGCGCATCGTCGAATTCGCCCATTCGGCAAGACCGAAGGATTTTGCCCGTTACGCCCCCACCGTCTTCGGACATGCGGCCGAGGGCGATGCCGCCGCGGCCGCCATCGTCACGGATGCGGCAACGGCGATCGGCGAAAGTCTCGAAGCACTGCTCTGGCCCGAATGCCCGTCGATCTGCCTGCTCGGCGGTCTTGCCGAAGCTTATGAGCCGTGGCTTTCCGAACGCTACCGGTCGCTGCTTGCCAGACCGAAGGGCGATGCCCTGCAGGGCGCAGTTGAACTTGCAGTCAAGCTCATGAACGACGGGCAGAGAGGTGCGGCATGACCGATGACCTCGCCACCCTCCTTTCCCTGGAGCGCCTGCAGGCAGCCGGCACAGGGCCGCTCTACGTCAAGCTGCGCCGCACGCTCGAAGGAGCCGTGCGCACCGGCACGCTTGGTCACGGCGATGCGCTGCCGCCGGAACGCGACATCGCCGAATTCGCCGCCGTCAGCCGCGTCACTGTGCGCAAGGCGATCGACGAACTCGTCGCCGACGGCCTGTTGGTGCGCCGTCACGGTTCGGGCACCTTCGTCGCCAAGCCAGTTTCCAAGGTCGAGCAGCGCCTGTCGCAGCTTACCTCCTTTACGGAGGATATGGCGCGCCGCGGCATGTCCTCCCGCTCCGAATGGCTGCATAAGGGCATCCACACCCCCTCGCCCGACGAGATGATGATCCTTGGCCTCGGTACCGACGTCAAGGTTTCGCGCCTCTCCCGCCTGCGCATCGCCGACGACCAGCCGCTAGCGATCGAGAATGCTAGCGTTTCCGGCGAGTTCCTGCCCGATCCCGCAGCCGTCACCAATTCGCTCTATGCCGAGCTCGAACGCCTCCAGGTCCGTCCGGTGCGCGCGGTGCAGCGTATCTCGGCAACCAATATCAAGGAGGCCGACGCCCAGCTTCTCGGCGTCTCCGTCGGCGCGGCCGGCCTGTCGATCGAGCGTATATCCTACCTGGGTTCCGGCCGCGCCGTCGAATTCACCCGCTCGCTCTATCGCGGCGATGCCTATGATTTTGTCGCGGAACTGACGATTGCAGTGACGTAAGCCTTACCAGAAGCGGGCGATCCAGAGCTGATTTCCGACAAGATCATCGAAGATCGCATCGGCGGAGATAAGCGGTATCCCATTCTGCATGGCGGTCGCTGCAAGAAACCGGTCGAACGGATCGCGATGTGTCCAGTCCATCATGGCCGACGTCAGACAGATTTCCGGTGTCAATGCCGCGGCAATGCCACCCTGTTCATGCAGCAGTTCCGGCAACCGGCCAATGAAAGGCTCCATCTCCGGCCATTTGCCGAGACGAACCTTCTGCCCGATTTCAAATAGCGATATTGGGCTGACAAAAATCGTCTCCGCTTTTTCGATCAGAGCAATTGCCTTGGCCGAGAGCCGCTCATCGCCGATCAGCGACCATGCCCAAGCATGGGTGTCGAGCAGGAGCGAGTTCACTCGCCCCCTTCCCAAGGCGCAAGCTCGTCCTGATCCATGGGCTCAAAAAAGTCGGGGCCATTTCCAATAACTTGTCCCTTGAGCAGCCCGATCTTGAAGGAAGACTGCACAATCGGAATGATCTTCACGACAGGTTTGCGTCCCTTGGCGATCACCACTTCCTCACCGGAAAGGGCAGCGTCGATCAATTTCGACAGATTTGTCTTTGCGGCATGGATGGTAACTTGCATCGTCGCCCTCATTAGCTAACTTGGCTAAGCATACCACTTCATCGTTAATTGCGCTATCAAATTCAAATAGCCTGAATGCGGGTAACTATGAGCCGCATCAAAATCATAAAGCCGGGAGGTGAACCGCTTCCGGCTTTTATTTATTGAATCAATCTCTGAGGACGCCGCCATAGAACAGGATGATTTTAGGCCGGGTCGGCCTAAAATCTGAATCCTGTTCTACATTATATAGTTAGAGCATGATGTCGTCCGAAAACCGCTCACACTTTTCGGCATCATGCTCTAAGCGACCGCGAAGACTCGGCAATCAGGCCGCGTCCTCGATCTGCTCGTCCGTCTTGCGCGGCACATAGTTCAGCACCGGTCCGAGCCAGCGCTCGACTTCAGACACCGCCATCTGCTTGCGGGCAGCATAGTCTTCCACCTGATCGCGCTCCACCTTGGCGACGCCGAAATAATAAGAGTCGGGATGGCCGATATAGAGGCCGGAGACCGAGGAACCGGGCCACATCGCATAGCTCTCCGTCAGCTTCACGCCGGCCGCTCTTTCAGCATCGAGCAACTTGAAGAGTGTTGCCTTTTCGGTGTGGTCGGGCTGGGCGGGATAACCGGGCGCCGGGCGAATGCCGGCATAGGCTTCGGTGATGAGATCCTCCTTGCTGAGCGTCTCGTCCTTGGCATAGCCCCAGTATTCGCGCCGCACCTGCTCGTGCATGCGCTCGGCAAAAGCTTCGGCGAAGCGGTCGGCCAGCGCCTTGACGAGGATCGAGGAATAGTCGTCGTTCGCCCGCGCGAAACGCTCGGCGATGGCGATTTCCTCGATGCCGGCCGTCACCACGAAGCCGCCGACATAATCCTGAACTCCGCTTGTGACAGGCGCCACGAAGTCGGAGAGCGCCACGTTCGGCCGCCCGTCCCGCTTCGAAAGCTGCTGGCGCAGCGTATAGAAGGTCTCAAGCTCGTGCTTCCGGCTCTCGTCCGTGAACAGCCGGATATCGTCGCCGACGGCGCCGGCCGGCCAGAAGCCGATGACGGCGCGCGGACGGAACCACTTCTCGTCGATGATCTTCTTGAGCATGGCCTGCGCATCGGCCCAGAGCGCGCGCGCCGCCTCGCCCTGCTTCTCGTCTTCGAGAATGGCGGGGTACCGGCCGCGCAGCTCCCAGGTCTGGAAGAACGGCGTCCAGTCGATGTATTTGGCAAGCTCGGCCAGATCGTAATCCTCGAACACCCGTGTGCCGAAGAATTGCGGCTTCACCGGCTGGTGGGCAGACCAGTCGATCTTGTGGGCATTCTCGCGAGCCCGCGGCAACGGCAAGCGCACCTTCTCGGCCTCGCTGCGCGCATGGGCCGCCGCCACCTTGGCATATTCGGCTCTTAAATCGTCGACATAGCTCTGGCGCATTTCCGGCGAAAGCAGAGCGGAGACGACGCCGACGGCGCGGCTCGCATCGGTCACGTAGACCGTCTGCCCCTTGTTGTAGCCCGGATGGATCTTCACGGCCGTATGCACGCGGCTGGTCGTTGCCCCGCCGATCAGCAGCGGGATCTCGAAACCCTGCCGCTCCATCTCGGCGGCGACATGCACCATCTCGTCGAGCGACGGCGTGATCAGGCCGGAAAGGCCAATGACATCGACCTTTTCGGCAATCGCCGTTTCGAGGATCTTCGTCGCCGGCACCATGACGCCGAGGTCGACGATCTCGTAATTGTTGCATGCAAGCACGACGCCGACGATGTTCTTGCCGATATCGTGCACGTCGCCCTTGACCGTCGCCATCAGGATCTTGCCGGCCGACCGGCGTTCCTCGCCGCCATTGAGGCGCTTTTCCTCTTCCATGTAGGGCAGCAGCACGGCCACCGCCTGCTTCATCACGCGCGCCGACTTGACCACCTGCGGCAGGAACATCTTGCCCGAGCCGAACAGGTCACCGACGACGTTCATGCCGGCCATCAGCGGCCCTTCGATGACGTGCAGCGGCCTGGAAGCCTGCTGGCGCGCCTCCTCAGTATCGGCCTCGATATATTCGGTGATGCCGTTGACCAGCGCATGTTCGAGACGCTTTTCGACGCTCCATTCGCGCCAGGAGAGATCCTGGACGCGGCCTTCGCGTGCCGCGCCGCCACGGAATTTCTCCGCGACTTCGAGAAGCCGCTCGGTGCCGTCGGGACGGCGGTTCAGCACCACGTCCTCGCAGGCCTCGCGCAGTTCGGGATCGATGTTGTCGTAGACGGCAAGCTGGCCGGCATTGACGATGCCCATGTCCATGCCCGCCTGGATGGCGTGGTAGAGGAACACGGCGTGCATCGCCTCGCGCACCGGCTCGTTGCCGCGGAACGAGAAGGAGAGGTTCGAGACGCCGCCCGAAATATGCACCAGCGGCATGCGCTCGCGGATCGTCCGCGTCGCCTCGATGAAGTCGACGCCGTAATTATTGTGCTCCTCGATGCCGGTCGCGACCGCGAAAATGTTCGGATCGAAGATGATGTCCTCGGGCGGGTAGCCGATTTTTTCGGTCAGCAGCTTATAGGCGCGTGTGCAGATATCCACCTTGCGCTCGTAGCTGTCCGCCTGCCCCGTCTCGTCGAAGGCCATGACGACGACGGCGGCACCATAATTGTGCAGCAGCCGCGCCTGGGCGAGGAAATTCTCCTCGCCTTCCTTTAGCGAGATCGAGTTGACGATCGGCTTGCCTTGAACGCGCTTCAGGCCGGATTCGATGATCGAGAACTTCGACGAGTCGATCATGACGGGCACACGGGCGATGTCAGGCTCGGCGGCGATCAGGTTGAGGAATTCGACCATCGCCTTTTCGGAGTCGATCAGGCCCTCGTCCATGTTGATGTCGATCACCTGCGCGCCGTTCTCGACCTGGTCGCGCGCCACATCGAGCGCTGCCGTGAAATCGGCGTTGGTGATCAGTTTGCGGAAGCGGGCCGAGCCGGTGACGTTGGTGCGTTCGCCGACATTGACGAAGGGGATATCCTTCGTCAGTTCGAAAGGTTCGAGACCCGACAGCGACATGAAGGGGCGATGCTCAGGGATCGGCCGTGGCTTGTATTTCGCAACGGTCTCGGCGATCGCCTTGATATGCTCCGGCGTCGAGCCGCAGCAGCCGCCGACGATGTTAACCAGGCCCTCGCGGGCGAAGCCGTCGATCTGCGCCGCCATCAGTTCCGGCGTTTCGTCATATTGGCCGAATTCGTTTGGCAGGCCGGCATTCGGATAGGCGCAGATGAAGGTGTCGGCGACGCCCGAAAGCTCCTGCAGATGCGGGCGCATTGCATTGGCGCCGAGCGCGCAGTTGAGCCCGATCGTGAAGGGATTGGCATGGCGCACCGAATTCCAGAAGGCCGACGGCGTCTGGCCGGACAGCGTGCGGCCGGAGAGATCGGTGATCGTGCCCGAGATCATCACCGGCAGGCGCACGCCCTTGGCCTCGAAGCGCTCCTCGCAGGCGAAGATCGCAGCCTTGGCGTTCAGCGTGTCGAAGATCGTCTCGATGAGGATGATGTCGGCGCCGCCGTCGATCAGACCGTCGACCTGCTCGCCATAGGCGGAACGCAGATCGTCGAAGGTGACGGCGCGAAAACCCGGATTGTTGACGTCGGGCGAGATCGAGGCAGTGCGGTTGGTCGGCCCGATGGCGCCGGCGACGAAGCGGCGGCGGCCATCCTCGCGCTCGGCGCGCTGTGCTGCCCGCCGCACGATTTCGGCACCTTCCTTGTTGAGGTCGTAGACCGCACCTTCCATCTCGTAATCAGCCTGGGCGATGCGGGTCGAGGAGAAGGTGTTGGTCTCGAGAATATCGGCGCCGGCCTTGGCGTATCTGTAATGGATCTCTTCGATCGCGTCCGGCTGGGTCAGGATCAGTAGGTCGTTATTGCCTTTCTGGTGACAGGCGCAGCCGATGAAGCGTGTTCCGCGAAACTGGTCTTCATCATAACCGAGACCCTGGATCTGCGTGCCCATGGCGCCGTCGAGAACAAGGATGCGTTCGCTCGCGGCTTGTCTCAAAGCTGCGAAAACTTCACTGCCGTCACGTTTGCCCGTTTCCGGACCAAAGAGATTATCAAACACGGGAAGGCTCCTTGACGTCGTAAGACCAGACAGTCCAAATCACATAAAGATATCTTTATGTCAATATATGCCTGTCGATTTCGTGCTTTGCAAGCCTACAGGCCGCGCGTCTTTTCAGGCGCGCAAAGGACGTTGTAACAGTTTGAATCGACGCATCGTGCCTCCGAAAACCGATCCCGCTTTACGGGCCAATGCGATAGCCGGATGACAGACTCGTCCGACCCCTATATAGGCGTTTACAACGCTTTGTGCACGAAATTGGAGGAGTATCATGGCACCCGCAATCGGCAACGCCGTGCTTGGAAACTGGGCGGGCCGCGCCTATCACCGCAGCTGGCTGCTGGCGCAGGCAAACGGCCTCTTCGATTTCTTCCAGCACAATTCGGTCAATCCCAAGGGCGGCTTCTACGATCTCGACGCCGAAGGTAGGCCTCTCGACGCCGAGGGCCAGGTTCGCGGCATCCATATCGCGGCGCGCGCCGTGCATTGCTTCTCGATCGGCGCCTTGCTCGGCCGCCCCGGCGCTGCCGATGTTGTCGACTACGGTATGGACTATATCTGGAACCATCATCGCGACCGGAAAAACGGCGGCTATTTCTGGTCGCTCAACAATGACGGTCCTATTGATTCCAACAAGCAGGGCTATGGCCATGCTTTCGTGCTGCTCGCCGCCTCATCGGCAAAGACGATCGGTCATCCGCTTGCCGACGGCATGCTCGCCGATATCACCGAGATCCTCAACACGAAGTTCTGGGAAGCGAAGCACGGCGCGATCGCCGAGGAATTCACCGCCGACTGGCAGCCGCTCGATGGCGGCGCCTATCGCGGCCAGAACTCCAACATGCACC
>NZ_LWBS01000065.1 GCF_001652265.1 Rhizobium leguminosarum | reverse complement strand
GAAAATACAGCCAGACCGCACGGGCGATGATCTGCGGTGGAAAGCGGTGGTTCTTGTAGCTTACGGTCGGACTGTTCATCCCAACCCGTTATCCCACAATCGTTAAGCCGCAGACAACGTGACATCGCCGTCATGACTTTACCAAGGTGCTGCTCGACCGGAAGATCAAGATCAGCATGGACGGCAAAGGTGCCTGGCGCGACAACGTCTTCGTCGAACGGCTGTGGCGGTCGGTGAAATATGAGGAGATCTACCTCAAAGCTTACGACAGCGTCCGCGAGGCCCGCGCTTCGATCGGAAAGTATCTGCGGTGGAAAGCGGTGGTTCTTGTAGCTGATGGTCGATGAGGTCATCTCAACCGAATTATCCACCCGTTAAGTTGCTGACAACGTGACATCGCCGCTGCGCGATGCCACGCGCATCTTTCCCGTCCGTCTTGATAATCATCGCCGACAGCGCGGCCTTCACTTACAAAGGATTATATTATATTGCATTGCAGCAAGCGCATGCCTGCACTGCGATCTGAGCGCTGGCGTTAGGGGCAGCCTCTGCTATCTTCTGACCATCGAAGCGATGCTCCTCTTCCTCGCAAAGCTTCGTGTCCCAGGTGAACCTATTCCTCCTCCCAAGGGGCGCTTGACGGAACAGCGGACTCCTCCCCCAGCCGCTGTTCAATTAGAAAAGCCTGCCGCACCTCCTCCCGCGGCAGGCTTTCTCGTTTTCCGAGACGATCAAGCTCTCAGCTCAGGCGCTCAATTAGGCTGTGCGGAAAATTGAGTTTTGGCATGTTGGTCTTACCGCGGCCCCGGTGCGGATCAGCTCTTCGGGATCGAGTGGCTTGCCCTTGGTCACAAGTTTCTCGGCTTTCGCATTCGCCGCCTTCTCGAGCGCGCAGAGGGCAGTCTGTGCTCCCCAACATTCGCAGCCGAAAATCTCTGCCGATGGGCGACATGCGGTTAACCAGAAAATTTGCGACAGGCCGAAATTCTGATTGAGTTCCGCGAAGGAGATTGAGTTCAAGAGCAATCGCTGATCCCCGAACTTGGTTCCTAATGCAAGCCAGACGAGCCGTTTATCTTCCAAGATCCATCTGATGGACAAGCGACACCATTGAACCGAGTCACGCCCTCGAGACTTTGCTTGCTTGTGACGAAGTCGCGACATCCATTTGGATTGTTTGTACCCGGCCGGACCTGCTCGATCACCCCGGCGCTGCCAGTTGACGGGTTGGCCCACGCTAGCGGATCAGAACCGATCGTCGCCCGTCCCACGGTTTCGGCGATCACCGTTTGGTCAGTGATCGGAACTGCCGCAGCAGCAACCGGAGCAACTGTGGACGTCTGGAGCGGTTCGGTGTTTGAGCAAGCGGTAAGCACCAGCGCAAGGAACACGATGGCAATCTGGATCAGTTTTGAAATCATTGAGTGATAAACCATTCTTTCGGACGCTGCAGATGACATCATATTGTGACCAGATGCGGGCGCCATTGACTGCTCATTTCGCGGACAACGACGAAAATCTCGAACAATAATGGTTCAAATTCTCAAAGACCCAATAGGCTGGCTCGCAAATTGCCCCATCTTCAGGAAATCGGTGGCGGTGCGCCAATGGCTACCGCCATTACTCCGTGAGGAGTCCTGGCGATCCTTAAACGGGGTCGGTGTGGGCCCTTGTCCTAAGAGACAGCATGCTAGCATTCAGAGGTCCGCTACTTCGGAAGAACCGGGCGGCAAAGCGCTTGATGCGCAAGCTCCTGAAAACACAAGACCGTCCGCCCCGTGCAATGATCACCGACAAGCTGCGTCCTATGGTGCGGCGAAACGAGAGAGCATACCAGGTCGATCATCGTTCTCACAACCGACTGAATAATAGGGCGGAGAATCCTCATCAACCCGTCCGACGACGGGAGAGGATCATGAAGCGCTTCAAAGTATCGCGACAGCTTCAGCGTTTTCGTTTCCATCCACGACCGGATCAGCAGACACGCAGATCTTCACCCAGCCGGAACATAGTAACGTCCCGGGTTTCGAGCACCGCTGACAAAACTGCGTATCCGCATGTTCAGGCTCAAGCCGCACACCATTCGGCAGCGACGCTGTCAAACATAGGCGTGTCGATGTCTGTCGAGCTTTCCGCCGGGGCCTCCATGCGCGAAACCTCCTGGAACATTATCTCGCGCATCCAGATGCTTCCGGGGTCGGAATTGTGAAGCAAGGGCCACTGCACAGCCTCCGTGAACCAGAGGGAAGGCAGCGGATGATCGACGATCTGGAGGCGGATGGTGGGTTCGAAATGTCTGACGAGCCGCAAGGGCAGCGTTGCTATTCGGTTTGTCCCCAATAGCAATGATGGGATTAAGTTGAAGCCGGGCACCACGATATCGATACGCCGCTTAAAACCGTGCTCAAGCAACAGCCATTGTTCAATGGATGGCTTCAAAGTACGTCCAAACATGGCCGCGACGTGTCCCAGCGACATGAATCGCTCGAGGGAAAGCTTCCCGCGCAGCTGCTGGTTGGTAGGGCAGCCGACACATACCAGTTTCTCGTCAAACAGCTTAGCCTTGGGATGGGCGGCTAGCATGAACAAATCTGGAAGGATCAAGAAATCCACATCGCCACTGCGGAGAAGTTCGTCCGGATCATCATCGAGGGAGAGCAACTCGAAGCTGACGCCGGGTGCTTCGCGCGCCACCCGCTTTATCACCTTTTCGAAGAATACGAGTGCCATGAAATCGGAAAGGATGATCCTGAAGCGCCGGTCCGACTCTGCCGGAACTAGTCGGTCCCAAGCAAGGATAGAAGACTGAATATGCAGAAGAGCATCGCGAACTGCAGGGGCAAGCGCTTCGGCTCGCGGCGTGCAGACGAGCTTGCGTTGCTGCATCACAAATAGCTCGTCGTTGAAATAGGCGCGAAGCCTGCCAATGGCTGCGCTCATGGCCGGTTGACTGAGGTTAATGCTGCGCGCTGCTGCCGTGAGCTTTCGCTCTGTCATCAAAGCATTGAGAGCGACGAGAAGATTTAGGTCCAGGCCCTTAAAACGCATTCAACCACACCTTGATGGTCCCATCAATATCGGGGCACGATCTCCCTCCTAACGAGTGTGGAGGCGAATGTGACGCCTTCAATGAGAACTGTCTCCACTGGATAACCGCGGACTTGACCGCCGTTCCACCTTATCTTCTCGTATTATGGTATACCATAAACCGCAAGTCAAACTTGCGCGGACTCTGGTGATGTCAGGTTAACTCGATCAAGTAAGCTTTCGGCATGCTGGTTGGATCAGGCCGCTGTCGCGGTGACCGCCTTCCAATGTGCCATCGCCGTGAGGCGATGCAGATGAACAGCGGTGGCAGAGTGGTTGGAGCGTGCGGGGACGAAGAGATTTCGGATCGCGGAGAACACACTGACGAAACGTTGCAGCGAACCCGGCGAGCGAAATCTCTGCATGATCCGCTCCCGTTTCCGCAGAGGAAGATGCGAGTTTTCGGCGCGGTTGTTCAGCCCCTTGTGTGATCGATGCTCGACGGTGGGCAT
>NZ_LWBS01000064.1 GCF_001652265.1 Rhizobium leguminosarum | reverse complement strand
CTAACCCTCTCCCCGTAAACGGGGCGAGGGGACGTACCCTGCGAGAGCGAAGTGGGGACGGAGAGGTTGCGGCATATCCCCTTCTCCCCGCAGGCGGGGAGAAGGTGGCGGCAGCCGGATGAGGGGCCAGCATCGGCGATCTCTTAGGCCGAGGAGTCGAATATGACATTGAACCCCTGCTTCAGTCTCAAACGTCTGAAATCGATTAGAATCAAGATCATGCGCCCAGTTTACTTTTATTGATCGGACAGCAGTGGCCTTGTGCCGAGGATCTGCTTGATATCAACTGGAGGCTGATGCTCGGGACAAGCCCGAGCAGGATGAAGGCCATTGGCCGACTTTGTCAGCGGTTTGAGCGCCGCGCGCCTTCTCAGATGCGCGGCGCTGTAATGCTCATTGCTCGATCGCGAAGGTCACGGTCACGCTGACATTGTAATTGTTCTCGCCGCCCTGGACGGGAACGGCAGCGTCGGAGGCCTCCTTCATCATCGTGGCGCGATAGGCCGGCTGCGGCATCGCGCGCGGCACATTCTCGTTGATCTCGAGAATGCGGCCGAGCTTGACGCCGGCGGCTTCACTCAGCGTCTTCGCCTTCTTGACGGCACTGGCGACAGCATTCTTGCGTGCCTCGTCGATCACGGCGTCCGGCTTGTCGTTGGTAAACTGGATATCGCCACCCTGGTTGATCCCGAGGCTGACGGACTGGTCGATCACCGCGCCGAGCTTGGCGAGATCGCGTAGCTTGACGGTGATCGAATTGATGGTCTGGTAGCCGATCAGCTGCGGCTGCTGCTGCTGGCCGTCGACCGGCTGCGGATAGTTGTATTGCGGCTGGATGGAAAAGCCGGAGGTCTGCAGATCGCGCTCGGCGATGCCGCCGCTCTTCAGCGCGGTAAGCACGTCGTTCATCGCCTTGTTGTTCTCATCGAGCGCTTCGCGGGCGGTTTTCGCTTGTTTGACGACGGCGAGATTGACGACGGCCATATCGGGAGCGATGGACGATTCGCCATCGCCGGTCACCGAAATCACCGGCTCGCGCGGCTTCATCTCCTGCGCCAACGCGGGCGCTGCGGCGGCGAGCGGCAGCGCCAAAAGGGCGGTCATCAGGACAGTTCTGGTATAGTTCGGCGCCATGTTTTCATTCCTTGGTTGTCGTTTCCCGGATGAGCTTTCTGTCGGTTGATTGTGAAGCTATTGCGGCGGAAAAGACAGGCGCATGCATAGCGAGAGAAAAATGTGGAGTAACGAGGAGAGGGCGTGCCGTGTGTGCCCCCCTCTGCCCTGCCGGGCCCAGGGTCGAGCCACGGGTCTCGACCCATCCTTCGGAACCCACAGGTGGGGAGATTGGCTGGGCGCAACGGCTTCCCCAAACAATCAGCGTTGCAACACGGCAAAACGAAAGATGGGTAGAAAGCGAGAGCCACTTGTGTTCTCCCCACCTGTGGGGGAGATGCCCGGCAGGGCAGAGGGGGCTTATACGGCACGGCGGCACTGATCATCATCACAATGCCCGGATCAGAAACGCCGGACACCGCCAAATAATGCTCCAGCCGCACCCGCAGTCAACTGAGGATGCGCGCCAGCCGGGATGAGGTCACCACCTTACCCGGCGGCGAGCGGATGCCTTGGATGGCCAAAGCATGTCGTGCAAATGTGTGGAGCGGTTTGCGATAAAGAGATGCGCAAAACCAAAGCTAAAGCGGGGCAGGGAATCTAAAAGATCGCTACCCGCTTTACGCGCCGAAATCGTCCATGAAGGATGGATGGATGGCGGGCTTGCGCTCTTCGCGTGCGTCGCGAATGCGCTGGGGAACAGCACCGAGACCGGCGACGAAACGGGTGAGGAGATTGCGGTTGAAAAGTTTCTGTATGGCACTCATGGCAGTTCACTCATTCTTTTTTTTGTTAGCCGGCAGCATATATTTTGCCCAGGCTGCCGTAACAATGGGCAATTTAGCATGACAGTTATGCGACAGTGCATGACTGGAGAGCGGCTGGCCTAAAAGGTGATCACATTGGCGTCAGAAGGGGCCGCCGAGAGCGGTCTGGCGCTATTAATCCTCGTCTCCCTTCGCCGTGGCGTGGTAGATTGCCCGTTTGGGGTAAAACCATGCCCTTCCGAAGGAGAAGCTCAGATGAACCGATTTTTCGCATTTATCGCGACCGGAACGCTGATCAGCCTTGCCACGATCATTTCGGCTTGCACTTCGTCCGGGCGCCTCGACCAGACTTCGTCGATCGGCGGCGGTTACTATGAGAGTCAGCCGCTTAATCCGGCGTGTGGGGGTGGGTTCAGGCCGAGCGATGGGCGTTCTTGTAGCTATTAGAAATGTGCACCGATCGGGCATGATGCCGTCGGACGAAGTCGTGTGCTACTGGCCATCGCCGGAGCGAACTATCGCGGCAATCAGACTTCTAATTTCCCAGCGCTAATAGCTGCATGGGCGATCATTGCCGAATCCATCGCGGCAGGCGGGCCGAAGGGCAAAGTCAGCGCTATGAGCGGTATACCCGATCGAGCCCGTTTGTATCGAGTCGTTTGTGCTCGTGCTGCAGGCCGATGCCGACATGGCAATGACGAAGACGGCTGTCATGGCCCCCAATAGTTTGCGAGTTTGAAGCATCTCCCCACTCCTCACTGTCCAAAGTGTCCGTAATCCTGGCAAGTAGGGCCATGGCGCGTCCTGATCACTGTCGTTGTCGATCAAGATTTTGTTATTGGCTGAAAACCCCGGTCGATTGCCAATCTGGAGTAGTACGAGGCTCATGGGTACGGCCATCAATCCATAGCGAAGGTCAGGCCCGGTCGGCGACGAATCCGCCGAGGTGGTAGCCTTTCGCAAAGGAGATGAGGCGGCCGAATAGGCAATTGCTCGAGGACATCCGCCATCTGCGCCAGCAGCTTGCATTGGCAGAAGGCGCCTTGAGGCGCGGATCCCATATCCGGCCGTTTCGAACCTACATCATCCAATCGCGGCAAACACGCTGGTCCACGAAGGAGAGGGCGAGCCAGTCGGGGAATACACCTCGCTGGGCTTTCATTCAGCAGCAGCCCATCTTGAGGACTGCGGTAGACGGTGGACGAGGCTTTATCCGATTCTTGCTAAATTCTTACGAGGTGGCCGATTGGCGCCACCGTATGCAGATCCACTTTGAAGAGCACTGTCTCCTTCAAAGCCGGCTGCGAGGAAGCTTTGAAAGATTTTCAAAAATTCCGGAACCTCGTGTCAAAATTCCGGAAATTCGCGTCCGGCTGTTGTCTGACACTAAGTTCCGGAATTAATGGGAATACCCGATATTATCTAGGAATCGGCGGGAAAGCCCTAGAGAACAAGGGTTTTCGGGGGTTGGTAAGGGCCGTGAACGCCACAACACGCCGGATGTGACTTGCCCATGAAGCTGCTCCTTCGTCATGAAGTGCAGTTCTGCTGATATGAAATCCTGAAACTCAAAGACCGCGGCGCGCTTTAGGTTGCATTTGTTTGCATCCACATGAAGTGACACAATCTCGCCCGCTATGCCTTCTTCGATATTGCTTGCTGGTTTGACGTCGTAAACCCCATTACGATTGCGGCGCTATCCAGGAAAGCAAAGGCCGCA
>NZ_LWBS01000063.1 GCF_001652265.1 Rhizobium leguminosarum | reverse complement strand
GTCATTGCCAGCATCTTGAGGACCAGCAGCAAGACACGTGGACCTGTGAGGCCAAACTCGCCGTGCCGATAACGGATGAGCTGCATACCGACTGCTAGTATGGACTTTAAACCTCCGATTTGTTCAACACGCCGGACTTCTCCGGCGCCGACAATCAACTGGAGGTAATAGTGACAAAGCGAAAGTACCGACATCGCCGCAGTATCAATGTTCGGATCAACTGGCTACAGCCGCATGTCGATGGGTTCAAGGAGTGGTTATCCCAACGGAATTATTCGCCTGCAACGATCGTGGAGGTGGTGCGCCTGTTGGCGCTATGGAGCGACTGCGTACGAGCGACCGGCTTCGAGATCGACACGCTCGCTGGTGGCTTCGCCGCATCGGCGTCGGTGTTCCAAGGTAGCAAAAAAGCGCGTGCTCCGCAGGGTGCGGCCGGGCTGTTCCTCTCTTATCTGCACGAGAAGAACATTCTGCCTCCAGAACTGCACCCGTCGCTGGAAGAGACCTGGCCGGCGCTTGCCGCGTTCCGATGCTGGATGAGGGAGCAGCGTGGCATCAAGGATTCCACACTCGATACCTATCAGCCAATCTTGATCGACCTTCTGGTGTCGCTCGGCACTGATCCAGAGGTTTATACGGCGGCCGCGATCCGTGGCTTCGTGCTCGATCGCGCGAAACCGCATGGCCGCGCACGGGCTCAGAGTATCACTGTCGCAACGCGGGCATACCTCAAATATCTTGTGGCGATCGGGCAATGCCCAATCGGCCGGCAATATGCGGTTCCGAGCTTTGCGAGCTGGCAACTGGCGACGACGCCGCGTTTCCTTGGTCAAAGTGATATCGACCGCCTCCTTGCCACTTGTGACGGAGAAAGCAGGTTACGCGACCGCGCTGTCATGCTGCTCCTGGCTCGGCTGGGCCTCAGGGCCAGCGAAGTCGCTAATCTCACTTTCTGTGACATTGATTGGGAAAATGGCCGAATAACGCTTGTCGGCAAGGCCCGGCGGGAGGAACGGCTCCCGCTACCTCAAGACGTTGGCGATGCCATTTTAGCTTATATCGAGCGGGCAAGGCCGCGCATTGCGACGACTCGAGTGTTCCTGACGGATATTGCACCGATCAGGCCACTCAGCCGAATTGCCGTGAAATGTATCGTGCGCCGCACGCTCGACAGAGCGGGGATTGAAAGTGTCCATCGAGGTGCGCATGTGCTCCGGCACTCGGCGGCGACCGCGATGCTGCGTAACGGCGCAAGCCTTGCCGGCGTTGGAGCCGTATTGCGTCACCGTTCTCCATCGACGACCGCGCTCTACGCCAAGGTAGACATCGGCCTCTTGTCCGAGATCGCGCAACCATGGGGCGGGAGGTTGCCATGCTGAGTGCCGACGTCAACCGCTATATCAGTCTGCGCCGCGCGCTAGGTTATAAGCTTGTCCAGGCCGAACGGCATCTTCTCGCGTTCGCGCGCTTTGCAGCGGAACGCGGCGAGAGCCACATTCGCACTGCAACAGCTTTTACGTGGTTGCCCATGGCGGCCAAAAGCCCAAACGCCATGGCGCATCGCCTGACAGCCATTATCCTGTTTGCTCGCTTCCTGCAGGCGGAAGATCCTCGCCACGAGATACCGCCCCCAGATATCAAGCGGATCACCAATAGGCCGGTTCCCTACATCTATACAGCGGACGAGATAGCCCGGATTCTCGATACTACCGGTCATCTAAGGCGCCAAAGGCCCAATCCCCTGCGTCGCGAACTCTATGCCATGCTTTTTGGGTTGATTGCATCCACTGGACTGCGTGTCTCCGAGGCTCTTGCGCTCAGGGTTGATGACATTTTGCATGACGGCGTGTTGCACATTCGCGAAACCAAGTTCCGTAAAAGCCGGTTGGTGCCGCTGCACGCGACCGTCGTCGAGGCGCTCAAAGGCTATCTTGACGCGCGATGCCAACTTGCAGGCGAAAGCGATTGGCTCTTCCCATCCGTTAAGCACCGACAGCTTTACCCATCGACGGTGAACTATGCATTCCGCTGCATCCTGCGACGAGCGGGCATCGCGCCGGATCGAAGTCGACAGCCGCGCATCCATGATCTCCGACATACCTTCGCAACCCGTGTCCTGGAACAATGCGGCGCCGAGCGCGGCACGATTGCCAAGCACTTCGTCGCCCTGTCGACCTACTTGGGTCATGTCAGTATCCACAATACATACTGGTATCTTCAGGCGACGCCAGAAATGATGGTCGATATCGCAGCGGCCGCGGAAAAGCTGGTTGGGGAGGGTGACGTATGACGAAGCTCGCTCCACTCATCACCGGCTTTCTGCGTGACTATATGCCCCGCCAAAGGGGTTACAGTCCGCAAACCTGCGAGACCTATGCGTACTGCTTCAAACTATTGTTCGACTATGCGGCGAAACGGCTGGGTACCCGTCCATCTTTGCTGATGATTGAGGACCTCGACGCGCCGATGATCGTCGCTTTCCTTGGTCACATTGAACACGATCGCGGCAATAGCGCGTCCACGCGCAATGTTCGGCTTGCTGCCATCAAGACGTTCATGCGCTATGTGGAGCACAAGGTGCCCTCCGCCCTGGAGCAGATCGGCCGGGTCCATGCGATCCCGGCCAAGCGCCACGACCAGAAGCTCATCCGTCACCTGACAATGGAGGAAATGCGAGCAATCCTCAACACTCCCGATCTTGCGACACGCTTTGGCGTGCGCGACCGGGCCATGATGCACCTTTGCTTCGGGGCAGGCTTGCGGGTCTCCGAACTGGTCGGCGTTCTCACAGAAAACCTGTCACTTCGACACGGTGCGACCGTGATGGTTCAGGGCAAGGGCCGTAAGGAGCGCTGCCTACCGCTGTGGAAGGACACGGCTCGAGACCTTCGCGCCTGGCTGAGCGTCAGGGGCTTGGTCCGAGTGCCGGAACTCTTCGTCAACGCACAAGGGGATGCGATGACGCGTGCGGGATTCGAGTATATCCTCGACAAGCATGTCCGCAAGGCGGCGAAAACCTGCACTTCGCTGCGTGATCAGAACGTCTCGCCGCACCAGCTTCGACATAGCTGCGCAGTCATGATGCTACAGGCTACCCATGACATCCGGAAGGTCGCCCTGTGGTTGGGTCACACCGACATTCGTACAACGGAGGTCTACCTGCGCATGGATCCTACCGAAAAGCTGGAAGCGGTCGAGGCGGTCGTCCCGCCGGAACTACGACGCGGACGATTCAAGGCACCGGATGCTTTGATCGCATCGCTACTCTCGGACTTGGAAACACCGGCGCGATCGGACCGGCTACGGATTTGAGGTGGCTTCGGCGCACCGCGTGAGCCGCTTGGTTCCACCGGCATCCTGCTTGACATGGCCGGCACCATGTCGGGCGGGATTGGTGTCGTCGGCCCGGAACATGCTGGCAATGAT
>NZ_LWBS01000062.1 GCF_001652265.1 Rhizobium leguminosarum | reverse complement strand
GAAAATACAGCCAGACCGCACGGGCGATGATCTGCGGTGGAAAGCGGTGGTTCTTGTAGCTTACGGTCGGACTGTTCATCCCAACCCGTTATCCCACAATCGTTAAGCCGCAGACAACGTGACATCGTCCTCGCGCGTTATTACCATGATCGCGCCTTACACCGCAGGTCAGGCCGCCGCTCGAATGGCGCCGGCCCGATCCTGTTGAACACATCTTCGACGCCGAGGTCTTCCGCTACTCCTCAGGACCCTCCGGTATCCGCGTGGTCGCCTTTACAACGGGAGGATGGGGCGACGTCTCCCGGAACTGTACGAATGTATTCGCCGCAAGCCGAGTCTCATTCTGATTGATCCTCATCCTGCGACGTTTTGGGCGGAGCCGGATAGCGCTTGCACTGCCCGATGTAGAAATTGGCGGTTTCCGCGTTGAGTCTGTTCTTGAGGAAGGCTTCTTGGAAACTGACCTCGCACTTTGAAATAATTTCGGGCAGGGCATTCAACCTGTCCAGGTAATCGCCCTCTTTTTCGTCGACGATTTTGACGTTGCATACCTTTTTCGGCTGGCCGGGGGCGAGCTTAAGGTTGTCGGGCCATTCGCCATCCAAGACCGAGTTTCCTTCACAGCTCGGCGTCCTCACCGTAATGTGCAATGCCGTGTCAGCGTTGAAAGTCAGGTGTATGTCGGGATTGTCGGATAGCTCGCAGACCCATAGTCTGTTCGTGCTCAGATGTCTGCACAACCCGGTCAGTGCGGCGTTTCCGTAAAGTGTGAGGGCTTGGCGCGTTGCAACGTTTGCCAGGGTTTCGCTGGCATAGCTGCAAGAGAAAGCGGAGAACAGCAAAACCAAATCGCTGATCTTTTTCATGCGCGACAAAGAAAACTTCATCGGAATGTCCTCTCGTTTTCGCACGACTGCGGAAGCAGTGTGGATGCGGCTGCCTTTCCGCCGCCTCTCATTAGCTTCAAGAGTGGTGCCAAGCAGGCCGATTGAGCTGACGAGCTGCTATTTCAGCGATGTGGGCGAAAAATACGGGGTTGAGGAGTAGAACGCCTGTCAGGGACTGTCACGTAACCGACAAAGGTGACGACGATGTCGTAAGTTGATTGTGACCAACAACCCGACCCCACCGGAAAACACTGGTGGCTGCCGGACATGATCCAACTCTGTCCAAATATCGCTGTCCCGGTGAGATCATGGACGATGATCAAGCGCCACACCGAGTGATCCCATCCATCAGGACGAGTATCCGCGGGTGTACTTCTCGCAGCAGAAGCCTACGTTCGCTGTATCGTCGGCAACCGAAAACGTAGGCGCTGGCGACTGAGGGTTCCCACGTGCCTCCGCCTGCAAACAGTGGTGTGCACCTATGGACAAGCGCCCCTTCGCGGCTGCGATTTCGTCGTCCCTTTTTCTGATTCGGCGATCATACGACCTGCTGAGGTCAACCGAAGGGTCTGAGGGCCTGTACCCTCAGGGGTCTACGAAAAGGGATCCCCCGTCGTCGTCGAGACAACGTGATGACTCTCCTGAAAAGTGATCGTTTCAGACTGTTTGCAGCAAGGAAAGGTCGTCCTGCCGGGTAAGCGCCGATCGCACGACGTGTCGAGTCGCGGGAGGGCCGGGTTGTCGGTATCGCTCATCTTTCCTCCTGGAGTTGCCAGCCCGCTTTCGGCTTGGGCCATCCCTTCTTTGCTGCCCGGAGATCCGCCTCCATTTCGGCCTTCACCTTCGCTGCCGTAGGGCCAATTGCCCAGACTGTGATCCGCATGCGGCCCGCCCTGAAGACGAAGCGGCGTTCGGTGGCGTTCTTGCGGCGCTATATCCTGCGCGAAAGCACGCGCGTGCAGCCGACGGGGTAACGCTGTCTCGGAAAGACGATGGTTGCGACCGCCACCAGTCGTTAAATGCCACTTCGAAGGCGACGGTTTTGGGTTGCTCATGGTCAAGCATATCAATCTCGCTCGTATCTCGGCCGCCACGCGCGCGTGACGCCACGGCCCGTGGCGCCTTCGTCAATACTCGCAGCTAGCGAAGGTAGCGATTGCAGCATCGATGCCAGCGCAGATTGCACATCGCCTTTGTAATAAGCAAGAGCCTCTGCAATTTCCTCATCGCCACAGCTCCGCCAATGGCGCGTATCCGTGCGCGAAGTCTTCGGTTTCAGATTGGCCGCGACGCCGACCTGCGGCTTTTCCGCCTATCGCTGGATCCGTGACGAGTTGGTCGGGCACGGGGTGCCGGCGGCGGAAATTGCCTTCATGCAGGATTACAAGAAGACCGAGGCCAAGCAGCGGCTGTTCGCCAACGTGCGCGCCGGGAAGGTCCGGGTCCTGCTTGGTTCGTCCGAGACCATGGCACCGGCGTCAATGCGCAGCTTCGCCTTAAGGTAATGCATCATCTCGACGTGCCGTGGCTGCCATCACACATCGAACAGCGCGAGGGCCGGATCATGCGTCAGGGCAACCAGCATGATGAGGTCGATATCTTTGCCTATGCCACGCAAGGATCCTTGGATGCGTCGATGTGGCAGAACAATGAGCGCAAGGCGCGCTTCATTGCAGCGGCGCTCTCCGGCGACACGTCTATCCGCCGGCTCGAAGATCTCGGTGAGGGTGCGGCCAACCAGTTCGCGATGGCGAAAGCCATTGCGAGCGGTGACGAGCGGCTGATGCAGAAGGCCGGGCTTGAAGCCGATATTGCCCTCGAAAGGCTGCGGGCCGCGCACGACGACGACCTCTTCGCGGTTCGCCGACAGATACCAGACGCTGAACGCGATATCGAAACGTCGACCCGGCGCATCAGCGACATTGGCGAGGACATTGCCCGTCTCGTGCCGACTGCAGGCGATGCATTTTCGATGGCCGTGCTCGATGCCGTCGAGAGGGATCACAAAACCGCCGGCCGTAACCTGATGAAGGAAATCCTCAACCTCGTCCAACTGCAGCAGGAGGACGAGATCGAACCCACCGATGCGCGCGAGCGGGATCTTAACGAGGGTGAACGGTTCGGACGTGGCGACCGCTATCACTATACGAACCGTGCTCCAGCCCACCGGCACCGATTACGAAATCGATCTTGCCGTCACCGTCACTCCCCTCGGTGCCGTATTGCTCAACCAGATCGATAGTCGGATAGGGCAGTTCACAGCCGACGGCGCCTATGACGGGAAGCCCACCTACGACGCGGTCGCCGACCACAGTGCGGCTGCCGTCATCGTCATTCCCCCGCGCGCCAACGCGATCGAACCAGCCGGCGATCAATCTCCCGGACAAAGGGATCAGCATATCCTGCAATCAGCAGAGACGGGCGAATGAAATGGCAGGTCTCCACCGGCTACAGCAAGCGCTCGCTGGTCGAGACTGCCATCGGCCGATACAAGTCCATCATCGGGCGGCGTCTGCGGGCTCGGTCGTTTCACGCTCAGCAGACGGAAGTGGCCATCGGCTGCGCCGCCCTCAATCGTATGCTTGCATGCGCACGCCCTAAATCCATCCGCCGCAATGGGCCGACCACATAGATAGCCCCATCACAGATCAGATCCGCTCAAGTCCCGATCCATGCACCAACGCCAGAAGAAAGCAGTTTCTGAAGTTGGTGGCTATCAAATTCTTGAATAATCAAGCTGATGGAAGATTCACGGGCTAGCTCGGCCAATGTTGGCTTGGCGAACAGGATCGCCAGCGGCAGCTCCACTGCCAAGGCCTCTGTCAGCCGGACGAGCAGGCGCACCGCCAACAATGAGTGGCCGCCGAGCTCGAAGAAGTTGTCGTGGCGCCCGACCCGCTCAACGCCGAGAAGCTCGGCCCAGATCCCGGCCAGCAGCGTCTCGATCTCGCCCTGCGGCGCCTCATAGG
>NZ_LWBS01000061.1 GCF_001652265.1 Rhizobium leguminosarum | reverse complement strand
GGAATCGGCGAAGGCGATCTTTCCAAGCTGGCGAAGGATGCGATGAAGCACGAGAAGCGCCTACTGGTCAACAATCCGCGCGAGCTCGACTACGACCAGGTTCGGACGATCTATGCCAACGCGCTTGTGGGAGTGAGCAGGCCATGACCCCGAGCTCGGACGACCAACCGGAATTCTCGCAGATACTGCTGCGCATGTCGGAAATGTGGCGCAGCAACATGGAGCAGTCAGGGGAGGTTGGAAAATTGTGGTTCAACTCAATGATGCACTTTTTCACCACGCGCGCGGCTGACAGCAGCTTGTTTGCCGCCGCGCAGGGCAGCGAGATCTCAAAAACTATCAAGAGCATGGTGGATGGCCCGCGCCTTGCCGACATGTGGAACCTCGACCAGGTCTACGCGCCGATGGCGGCCTGGATGGATGTGGGCCAGCGCATGGCGGCCTGTCACGCTATCGCCTCCGTGCCGTGGTGCAAGGCCAATAAACGCTACAGCGCAACGCTCGCCGGCACGAAGGAAGGAGACGCCAAGGATTTCGACTGGCGCGAGGCCTTCGACAAGTGGAGGAACATTGCCGACGAGGAACTGATCAGCAACTATCGCTCTAAGGATTTCCTCGCCGCCCAGCGCGAATTCCTGCGCGCCGTGCTGGATCTGCGCACCCGCCAGCAGCAAATGACCGACAGCGTCACCAAGCTGATAGGCGCTCCGAACCAGCACGACTTCGACGAACTGACGCGGCAGATCACCGAACTCAGGCGGGAGCTGCGAGCCAGCCTCAGGGTAGCGCGATGAGGCCGAAGGTGCAGACGACGTCGCCACACAATCAGGAAAGGAATGAGTCATGACCGAACCCCGCGATACCGCCTTCAACAGCTTCCTGAAGGATTTCGCCGAGAATGTCGGCAAGTTCCATAAAGGGGCGGAAGTGCTCGCCGGCATCCGCGACGAGGATGTCGATGTCGGCGCGACGCCGAAAACGCTCGTGATGCGTCGCGACAAAGTGGTGCTGTTCCGCTACGAGCCGACGGCCGAGCGCACCGTCGACACGCCGGTCCTCATCGTCTACGGCCTGATCGGCCGCTACACCATGGTGGACCTCCAGTCCGACCGCTCGCTGGTTCGCAGCCTGCTCGCCAAGGGCATAGACCTCTGGCTGATCGACTGGGGTCAGCCCGGCCGCACCGACCGCTGGCTGATGATGGACGACTATGTCAACGACTATATCCACGAGGCGGTACACCGGATCTGCCGCGAGACGGGCCATGACAAGGTAACGCTGCTCGGCATCTGCCAGGGCGGCGTCTTCACCACCTGCTATGCGGCACTCCATCCGGAGAAGGTCAAGAACCTAATCCTGACCATCACGCCGATCGACTTCCACGCCGATATCGATGACCCGGCGGCGATTCAAGGCCTCCTCAACATCTGGATGCGCTCGCTTGCGCCCGAGGATATCGACCGCATGGTCGATGCGCTGGGCGTCATCCCCGGCGAATTCATGAGCTCGATCTTCTCGCTTATGAGGCCGATGCACTCGCTGACCAAGTACAATGTCGACCTCTTCGACATCGTCGACGACAAGGACCGGCTGATGAACTTCCTGCGCATGGAGAAATGGCTGGCCGACCGGCCGGATCACCCGGGCGCAGCCGGCCGGCAATGGCTGAAGGAGCTCTATCAGGAGAACCGCCTGGCCGAGGGCAGGTTCGAGCTGTCGGGCCGCATCGTCGACCTTCGCGCGATCGATATGCCCGTGCTCAACATCTACGCGCGGGACGACCATATCATTCCGCCGAGCTGTTCCAAGGCGCTCGGCGGCAAGATCGGCAGCACCGACTATAAGGAGGTTCCGCTTCCGTGCGGGCATGTCGGCCTGTTTGTTTCGAGCAAGTCGCAGGACAAGCTCATTAAAATCATACCCGAATGGCTCCAGGAACGGGACGGGTAGGGGTAGCAATGCTCAACAAGATTGTCTCCGCCGCCGAAGCCGTGGCGATCATCCGTTCCGGCGATACAGTCGCCTTTTCCGGCTTCGTCGACATCAACAAGCCGTTGCTTCGTTGCCCTGCGGGCTTGCTCTTCTTCCCGCCCAGGCCATAGCGTGTGGAGAGGGTGGCACTCGAACGTCCCGGAAATCGCCGCGCATCGCCTGACCGTGCATTCCAACCAAGTAGCTCAAAAGATCCTCAAGAGCGAGTACGGCACGGCGCCCGTCGGCCTGTATCGCTTGCGTCCATCGCGAACTGGGCGGGCGACTTCGCAGAAAGCGACGATTTGGCATTCCGCGAAGCGCGACGACGATGGTAGTGGTAACGGTGTTCGCGTCGTCTACTCGGGACCAAAACAGAACTCGCCAGAAGTCAGGATTAACTTCCACCGCCAAGCGGAAGGGCGTGGTCCACAGGGCGCCGCTAGCCCGAAGACGTTCATTCCGCACCCCACTAAGAGAAAATTCAATGAGCTGACGAAAGGCCTGCGCCGACGGCGCAGTGAGTTCGTTGGTGCAGCAAAGCGGTTGTTGACTCGGCACCGGCCTTGCGTTTTATATCGTGACGATATAGAAGCATAGCGTATGTTAAAATCGGTCGCGACGCCATACTAACCACATTGAAGCGGAGATAACCTCGAAACGAACTCGGAGCCATCGGGAGGACTCTGGGCCGCATACGCGCGCGGCGCGCAGCTACCAATTATCTATTCCCAGACCACATGACCTTGCGCACGTTCGGCGCGACGGTTTCCACGCGAGGCGGGATGTCTCGAATAGGCAACGAAGATACAAAATCCCTTCCGAAAAAGCTCGGAGCCTCATGAAACTGCTTGGAGAACAAGATGCACTGGATTTCCAGATTATTTGCAACGGGTGCCGCTTTTACGTTGGCGTCCATACCCCTCGACGGCTTCGCCCAGTCGGTCGATGCCAACCTGGCAATCAACAGGCCGGACGAGGCGTCTTGGCGTTTCCTCGGATACATTCACTCCGCACCCCATTTTCCCGGGCGCCAAAGGTGACCCGTCCTGTGGACAGTCGGGTGCAGCGGCGGAAATCGCCACCGCCGTGGCCACGCCAAAAATACTAAGTATTCCAGCCCTCCATCAACTGGCTCCGACGGGCATCGTCCGGCAGGTGTCGCCCGACGGGAGCGAAGAAGTTCGCCGCAACCAGACGACTTTCGATTACATCGTCTGCAACCAGCTCTTTACCAAGGCCGGTCTGCGATCCTTCTATAATGCCGGCCGGCCGATCTCATTTCCTGTCGGCGCCGTGGAAGTCAAGGCAAATTGGGTACCCGCCGATGAGGTCGATAGCGCCGATTATTATGTCAGCGAGGCAGCTGACGGAAAGAAATACGCGCTGGCCGCCATGCATATCATCAGTAAGGTGCTGCCCAACTGGACCTGGGCAACCTTCGAGCACCAGAACAATCCAGGCCGTTGCGATTATACCGGATGCCATGATGCCTATGGTGCGGTTGTCGCCGACGTGGACGCGAATGACGCCCTTGATCAGACCTACAGCGACTGTGCAAAGAATGACGCACTGAAAGCCATGCTGAGCTCTGCGGGCCTTTCACCCGTGTGGGAACATTACTGCCTGAAGGGCAGCCAGACCGACTTCGTCTCGGCGACCGGCGTACCGACGCATCTCGGCAATTCGGTAACGGAAGCTGGATTTGCCGACACATCGTCCTGCATCACCTGCCATGCGCGTGCCGCTGTCAACGCAAAGGGAATAAAGACAACGCCGGCAGGATTCGTCGATCCGCCGATCCCGGCGCTCTGCCCCAATCCATCCGGTTCCTGCAGCCCTAATGGCGCGCCGGATCCGAATTGGTTCTGGACCAATCCCGGCAAGCTCGACCAGGCTGCCGTTG
>NZ_LWBS01000060.1 GCF_001652265.1 Rhizobium leguminosarum | reverse complement strand
ACGAGAGCGGCTTGGGATGTATAACGAAATCGCCGAGTTGAGCCAATTCAACCCACGCCGACAGGTCAATCAAGCCTCGGAAGAGATCACCTTCCATGCGATACAACCTGAATTGTCCATCGCTATCAAATGCGTCCGCCTTGCGAAATAAGGCTGTTGTGTACTCCCCGACAAGATTCACATGATTGAGGGCCGTCAACCTTAGGAAATCACGGCCGGAAACGATTTTCAGGCCGTCTCCGGAAGCGTTGAAATGGTTGATGAAACCAGTCGGATGATTTCGGTCATCGATCAGATGGCGTGGAGAAAACGCAAGGCGCGTATTTCTATCCCTTGTCGCATCGAGTGCCTCCAACAGGAATTGCACGCAAAAAGGATGAAGAACGTCATCATCGAAGAGGAATTTTATGTATTCGCCGTTCGCGATCTGCACCAGTCGACGCACGTTGCTCTCCGGCCCGGGATTCGGGTTACGGCTATATTGAACAAACCGGACATATTTATCACATATTACCTTGATCGCATCGGTCGGACAGTCGTCGGACACAAGAATTTCAGCATCGACAAAGCTCTGGGCCAGCGCACTTCGAAGGCATAGCTCGAAATAATCGGGGTTATATGCGGGAATACAGATCGATACACGCGGCATCGATACCCTCCGGACTTAAGAAGATTGGAATTGGACGCAACTACCGCGTCCCGCCAGCTTCGCACATAAGGAAAATACTGGCGCAAAGATCGGGATAGATCTGTCCGAGGTGATAGCATCCCTCGAGATATTCGCTGGAGATAATGTCGGTCTGCAACAGCCGATCCCACTGAAAATTGGCCAACGCTTTGAAGAAGATGCCTGAGCGATGCACCACATTTAGCCCCGCTAATTTAGCATCACGCTCCAAGGTGTCCAACGAGTATGTGATCCGATGACCGTGTTCCAATTCCGCTGGCGTTATTGCCGAATTGTGACGTATCAAACCCATTTTGACCGCGATCTGACGTGATGGAGCGTTCGCATTTGGGCAAACCAAGAAGAGCCTACCGCCTTCCGACAACCATTCCTCGTTGACACGTCTAAGCACTCCTACAGGATCATCCAGATGCTCGAGAACGTGCGTCAGCAGAATATTGTCATAGCGCTTGGGCAACGTCACGCCTTCGAATACATCGTTGATAAATATCGGCCCGTCGCCTAGATCGCGTTTTGCTATGGCTATCGCCTCGTCGGATGCTTCGACGCAGGTGATGTCGTCAAAATACGGCATCACTCGTTTCGTGAAATCGCCTCGAAAACTTCCAAGCTCAAGTAAACTCCCCCGACGAAAGAATGGAATAAAGGACCTCAGCATATAATGATGCATTACATCGAAATCGAAATTGTAAGCATAACGATGATCACTGGTGTCTTTTATTTCATTGTTATAGTCACGCCTGTTCGTCACTTTTTTGCCCCCAAATCTAGCTTCATCATGAGCGTTGACTGCGCGCCAGCGAATGGCACAAACCCAAATTTTCCATAGACCGCGACTGCGGCCACATTGCCTGCCTCGACTTCAAGGCATATTGTGTCGAAGCCTTTTTCGTCTGCGTGAGCGATGCATTGCTCAAGCAACGTCCCCGCTATTCCACGGCCTCGCCAATCTTCAAGCACACTCACATTCGTAATGAATGCCGACTTCTGCTTATCGTCGTTGCAATACATAGCCAAGAATCCGACTAACATGCCGTTCGACCATGCCTCGAAGCGCTCGGCATTTAGAAGAATTTTCTGCGCATAGATCCCAATGTCGATTCTTGCACTGAGCCCAGTTACAAAATTCCCGCCGCACTCATTCAAATGTCGGGCTATCTCGCCTACCGAAGCGAAGTTGCGGCTCCAATTTGGGGTCAAGCGGTCCGCTCCAAGATCGCGGCGCCGAATCCATACCGGCCGAACTGGTTTCCATTGTACAAAAGGTAAATGGCACCGTCTGACTCAAATACATGCGGATAGCAAAGCATGTCAGAATCCCACTCGCCGCTTGTTCCTTCGATTGCTAGTTCGACGTCATCGCGCGACCACTTAATCAGGTCGTCCGAACAGGCGTGGCCGATTTGATAGCCACGGCTTTTATTCGTGCGAAAATCTGACGATTGCCGGTAGCAAAAGAACATATGATGGCGCCCCTCGATCTCAATGACCGTAGGTAAAGCCTGGCTTTCATCGGGACCAAGCCGATCAGCGATAATCTGCCGGGCTTCTTCCTTGTGCCAATTGATGCCATCCCGGGATGTTGCGTGACCGATTTTATAGGTGCGGTCTGGCGCGGCTTCGGAGGAATATACTTTCCATCCAGTTCCGAAAATGTACCACATGTGGAAGGCGCCGTTGATGAACTTTACGAAGCCATCGCCGACCAAGCAAGGCTCTCCGAGCGACGCAGACAAAACTGGCCCATCGCCGATCCTCTTGAACGACAACCCGTCGTCATCGCTGACGGTGAGGCCGATTGCAGTGTCAACCGATACCGCAACCCTTCGATTCCAACCGCATGAGTAGCCGTAGATCTTTCCTTCATGTCGTATCACGTTCATGGGAAAGATGCCGTGCTCGTCGAAACAGCCTAGTTTCCCAAGCTCTATAACGGGCTGGTCGGAAACTCGAACGATCCGATCCATTGTCTTATCCATATCAACGAAAGCGATATGGCTGAGATATTTGCCATTCGTGTCAACGGCGCGAGTTGAGAAGTATATTCGGATAAAGTCGTCGAAAACGAGCGCTTGAGGTGACTGCGCATATTCGACACATCCTGCCGGCAGCTGATGGCGGGTGGGATCGAAGATCTTACCCAACTTCTTCCAGCGCATCTTCGTCATACATCACCCAACTTTCCGTCGAGAATAGCAAGACCGAAGCCATTGCGACCGACCTGATTGCCGAGATAAGCCATGTAGGTCTTGCCATCGATCTCAAAGACGTGCGGATAGCTGACCATCTCGTCGTCCCATCCCGTATCCGATACAGTTAGGCCAGCTTTGGCATCGTCGCGATGCCAGTTGATCAGATCAACGCTCGATGCATAGCCGATTCGATAGCCTTTTTCTTTACCTCTATAATTCGTGCTATACCGGTAACAGAAGAACATGTGGTATTTCCCCCCGGCAAAAATCACATCGGGGCTGGCCTGTGCTTCATCAGCTTCGACAACGCTGTTGATCAGGTTTCTATTTAGCTTTGTCCAACGGATGCCGTCTTCCGATGTAGCGAGCCTTATTTTGTAGACAGGCTCAGCGCGCCCGTCGGCTATCTTCCACTTGGAGCCAGCGATGTAAAAGAGGTACCAGGTATTGTTAAAGCGCCGGATTTTGGGACCGCTCAAAACAAACGGCTCATCGGGCGAATATGGCAGCACTGGTCCACGACCTGCCTTCACGAAGGTTCGACCTTCATCGGTACTTAGTGCCAGGCCGATTCCGACGTTGAAAGGCACGGACTCGCAACGAGTCCAGCCGGCATAATAAGCCCGAACGATATCGCCATCTCTTGCTACGGAAATCGGATAGGTACCAAATTGGTCAAATTCACCAAGGCTACCCAATTCCAGAACGGGACGTTCGCTGATGTGCCTGACTTTGAACAAATCAGCTCTGTCCACGTCGATATAAGCGGAATGCGACACATATTGCCCGGATTCGTCTGCCGGTGGCCGGCAGGAAAAGTATACGCGCACAAAATCATCGAAAATCAGAGTTGCTGGCGCCTGAGCAAACTCCTTGAGCCACGGGCGATCCGTCACATCTTGCGGCGTGAACACCTTGCCAAGCTTTTGCCATTTAAACATCTACGTCACCGACTGGATTTCTTGATGGAGTCCGGACTGCCGAGTGCGGCACCCTCGCCGCGACTACGGTTAAATAAGCTCATATTCGTTGAGTATCTTCGTCTGGATACTCTCTGCTGAGTTGAACATGATCACGTCGATGATCGATAGCCAAGGCATGAATTCCGCTCCAAACTGGGGATATTCGAAAGGCTTCGATTTAATGAATTTTAGGTCAATGTCACGCGCATTGAATGTCTCGCGCGAATAAAGTTCCACTCCCCCGATAGCGTTTATATAGACGCTTGCACCGGCCTCTTCACAAAGAGTCAAAACCTTTGTCTCTGCCCTAAGACCGTGATCTATTGTCATCTTGGAAGAGATGATCAACTCTGTCTTGATGCCGAGATAATCGCAGATTTTCGTGATTGAATTGAATATGTAAGAATAGAGGTTACTGTCTTGGAAGCGAATTGCCTGTTCTATCACTGGAAAAGCATTTGAAAAAAATGATGCACGCCAATAGGCGCCTTGAATT
>NZ_LWBS01000059.1 GCF_001652265.1 Rhizobium leguminosarum | reverse complement strand
AATAAGCTGCCGCGCCAACAAACTTACCGGCTCCATCGGAAGGCCGTGCCTCATTGAATTTTCTCTTAGTGAAGGCGCAGCGAGACAATTTCCTCAGCGATCCGCTCCGCGGTCCGGCGTGGGCACGTCTTCGGCCGGGACGAACGATCCCCCATGTCGGCGGGCAATTCGTGGTCCTTGCCACCATCCTCATGGTCTTGGCCAGCCACTCGGCCAGCTTCGCGTCATCGGGCGCGAAGAGGGCAGGCGGCGTTGTCACGTTGTTTGAATGTGGCCAGGTGAGGCCGAGCCTGCGCTTTTCAGGCCGTGCACTCACGGCTTCCCCCGCGGCCATTGCCTGGCGTCGATGGGTTCGAATTTGTGCTGCGGAGCGGTTGGTCTGGAATGGGACGAAGAGGTTTCGGACGGCGGAGAAGATCGACACGAAATGTTGCAATGAGCCAACCGACCGGAAACCCGGCGCGTTCGCTCCCGTTTTCTCAACGGAGGTGAGAATTCTCCGCCCGGCTGATCGCCGCCTTTGCGGCGGCGACCTCAACAGAATGTGTTTGTCGGTACTTTATGAATAATCTCATCTGATGATCGGTTACATGACGACCCGGCACAAAGGTGGTTCTCCATTCCAGAAAACCGTCATCGTATCGGGCCGACCGCGATCATGAGACGTCGAAATTTGCGCCGCGGCGGTGGGTGCAACTCCGGTCGGGCTACGCCCTCCCTTCGTCACACCCACCGCCGCCGAGTCTCATCTTGATTGACGCTGAATCTCACCTTGTTTGCCGCTACGCATTCAGGAAGCCGAACTCGACTACCTCACCCATTCTCGTGCGGCCGAGACGGTGCTGGCGGAAAACTACGTGGGCCTGCTATTGAGCGGCCGCGACTGCGTCCGCACGTCTTGGGTTGCCTCCGGATCCTCATTGTTTTCCGCCAACTGAGCCCGGATTGAAGTTTGCCGCACCCTCCCGCAGATATGCAAAAAACAAATCTGCAAGAAGGGACCGCCCGTCTGACGTAGAAAGACATAGCATATGAAATCACGTCTTTCGGACGGCGAGTACCCTTGAAATCGATCGTGATCGGGGAAATCAACCGCCTGCGATCTTCAACGTTGATTGATGCCATGATCAATCAGGTCGCAAACGGTCCGAAAAGCCTGCGACAGAACCCAATTTAAGCTCAATCAAAGTGGTGCGCTTTGATATCCAGTATCGATCGAGATCGTGCCGCCCGGCGCCCTCGAAACGCAAGCGCACATTCTGACATTTTGTGCCCGCTCGGTTGGAGAGAAGAACACGTCGCGATGGTCAATCGTCGCCTCATGATCAAGGACGCCGACGGCGCAGAGGCCACATTCGCCGCGCTGGCAGTCATAGACCATGTCGACGCCGGATTGCAGAAGCGCCTCGAGCATACTCTGGTCTGGGCGCACCTCGACGGTCTTTCGCAGGGCCGGGATTTCCACCCAGAATGCGCTTTCGCCATAGTGGCCGCTGTCTCCGAATACCTCGAAGCGGAGCCTGCTCATCGGCCGCCCCGCCCGCTGCCATGCAGCCTTCGACGCATTCAACAGGCCGATCGGGCCGCAAACATAGCTTTCGGCGTCCAAGGGCAGGCGGGAAAATTCCGCATCGAGATCGAAACTGCGCCCTTCTTCCTCGACAAACAGTTCCAGATCGCCACCGAGCAATGTTTCCAGCTCATCACGGAACGCCAGCTGCGCCTGGCTCCTGCCGCCATAGATCATCCGCACGCTCTGGCCGCCGCTGATGAGCGCGGGTGCCATGCCGAAGATCGGCGTGACGCCGATCCCGCCGGCGATCAGCAGATAGTGGGAGGCTCGCCAGGACAACTCAAAACGGTTCTCCGGCGTGGTCATCTCCGTCACGTCGCCGGGGTTCAACGACCACACCCATGCCGAGCCTCCCCGGCTGTTGGGGTGCAGTTTCACGGCAATCTTCAGCGTGCCCGGCGCGCTGGGCAGGACCGTGTAGGTCCGTATTGCCGGCGCATCGTGGATCATGACGCGGATATTGGTGTGCGAGCCCGGATCGAAAGCCGACAGCGGCCCATTCACCGCGAAGGTCACGGCGCGCACGTCCTCGGTCGGATGGGCGATGTCGATGACGCGGGCCTGCCGCCATTCCTGCCTCGAACGCATGTATTCCTCCATTGATCGGGCCGAACCCGAAGATGCAGTCAACCGGCCATCAGAGCGAGTGCCGCGACCCGGTGGCGCAATTGGGATGTGTCGAACAGCACAAATCGAGATTCTGGCGGGCCAGCCGCGCGTGTTCCCGCGCAAGCGCCTCGGCGCGCGCGCCTTCGCGTCCCTCGATCGCCGACAGGATGGCCTTGTGCTGAACCTGGCCGAGCAGCAATGACTGGCGAAAGGCGGGAATGTCGACCTGATCGTTGACGAAGGCATTGGGGCTCGCGAAAGGCAGCCCGGTGACACGTGCGATCTCCCGCCTGATGATATCGCTGCCGCTCAGCGCGGCGAGCGTCGCATGAAAATTGCCGTTCAATTCCTCATAGCGGCCAAAATCCAGGTTTTCCGGGCCCGGCGCGACCACTGCATCGAGTGCCGCCACGACACCCGCGAGTTGGCGAAGTCCCGCGGATGGCGCGCCACGTTCCGCCGCAAGACGGGCTGCGGTGCCTTCGAGAACGCCACGCAACTCGATTGCGTCGATCACGTCGTTCCGGCTGAAGCGGCGAACCGCAAAGCCGCCGGATGCGATCGCCTCGACAAGCCCTTCCTGTTCGAGCCGCTGCAGCGCCGTTCGAAGCGGGGTGCGCGAAACGTCGAGCCGCGTCGAAAGCGCCACCTCCGAGAGGCGCTCGCCCGCCTCGACCTCGCCCTTCAGCACTATGTCCCGCAACCCTTGCAACGCCTTGAGCGTTTGCTGCCGAGGGCCAGTATCGATAGCATCGGCCATGATCTACTCCGCGGCCGCGCGCGTGGGCTGAGACTCCGCGTCAATCATCCGGTCGATCAGCTTGCGCGCCCACATCGAGCCCGCATCGATGTTGAGATTGTAGAAGACGTGGTCGGAATTGGTCTCGATAGCCCTTTGCTGGGCTTCGAGCACGGCTTCGTCCTCGCTGAACACGCCGGCGACTCCTTCTCGCAATTCATGGGTGCGCGCCTGATTACGAATGTCGTAGTTACGGGCGAACGCCCAGAAATAAAGACAGGTCCGGTCCGTCGCGGGCGTTATCGTATTGAGCACATAGCCGTTGACGCCCCGGGAGCGATCACCTTGCGGCGCCCCTGTGCCCGCCGCCGCGACCCCGACGTCGATGGCTATGGTGCAGGGCGCTTCGAAGCGAATGATCTGCCAGCGATCGACCTTGCCCGGTTTTCCATATTGCTTCTTCCAGAAGGGCGGCGGATCGATCCTTTCCATCCATCGCGTCACCACGGCAAATTTTTCGTTGTGGGTAGCAACAAACGGCGCTTCCGCGACCGCCCTGTCACCGATCGAGGTGCCATGCACGAAGGTCTCGTGGGTCAGATCCATGAGATTGTCCACGACCAGCCTGTAGTCGCAATTCACTTCGATCAGCTTTCCGTCGGCTACCCAATCGGGATCGTCGTTCCAGTGAAGGTCGGGAATGAGCGCAGGGTCGGCAAGCGCCGGATCGCCCGGCCAGATCCAGATGAAGCGGTGCTTCTCCGCGATCGGGTAGGATTTCACGCAGGCCGACGGATTGATGGTGTGCTGCGACGGCATGTATACACAGCGGCCCGTATCGTCGAATTCCAGGCCGTGATAGCCGCAGATCACCTTGTCGCCCTCGAGCCGGCCGAGCGACAGCGGCACCAGACGGTGCCAACATGCATCCGCTAATGCCGCCGCAGTGCCATCCTTCTTGCGATACAGGACGATCGGCTTGTTGCAGATGCGCCGCGCGAGCAGGACGCGCCTGACTTCGACGTCATAGGCAGCGGCGTACCAGGCGTTGAGCGGAAAAGTCGACCTCTCCATGAACCATCCTCCTCTTTTGAGAAGAGAGACCATAATGTATACATTTCGTCAAGCGAGTAGCAGAAAAATGAACCAATTGTCTTAAAACGCGCTTAGAAGCGGCTGTATCCGTATACATCGCCGCTGATCGGGCAACATCAGAGATGGCGCGAATGTATGTGACTGATTTCAAGTGCGGCGAGTCGAGCATCCGTCCGTTGAATTCGACAACGTCAGCGCCGTGGGTGGTGATGTCAGATTAACTTTCCTTGAAGGCGTTCGCTATTAGCTCGGCGCCATGAACCTGAATCCTGTCAGCTACAAACGGCATCGCTTTCCGCCCTCTTTGATCGCCCATGCGGTCTGGCTCTACACCCGATTTCCGCTGAGCCTGCGACTGGTCGAAGAAATGCTGTTGGAGCGCGGCAT
>NZ_LWBS01000058.1 GCF_001652265.1 Rhizobium leguminosarum | reverse complement strand
AACAGCCGCAGATAACTGCCCGACACGCCGAGAATCTCGGCAACCTCGCCCAAGGAGAACGAGCGCGAGGTCCTGTCGTCTGGAAATTGACTATTCGCTATATGCAGCATAAATATCCTCGTGACGGATTATTATCGTGATGGCGTTGTTATTCCGTCACTGACTAAGCCAGTTGCCTGGGCTTGTCAACTCTCAACAGCCAACAAGCACTTGCCGCGCCAACAAACTTACCGGCTCCATGGATGAACGCCCTCAATCTCGGCTGCTCGGCCGCCAGTCGCAGCGTCTTTGCCGTAATTGCCGAGCAACTTCGCCGCACCTCCCAGATTAAGCCACGGCTCAGGACTGTCAGCTTCCGACCGCACCTATTGCAACGGAAAAGGCCGGCAAGCAGAGCGCTGCCGTAGCAAAGCCTGCCGTGCACTGCCGAGTTCGCCAACTTTGTCGAAGACGAGTGCAATGGCTTCCTAGATGCGTCGGTCGGGATCCTTCTCGATCCTATCACCGGCCTTTACGAAGTCGACCGGAACAGTGACGACGAGCTCATGCTCGTTTGAGACTGCCCTTTAAAGCCAAGAGCAGGCGGTCGTTGCCCTGGCGGGGCGCATAAACCACTTCCTGGTCAACCAGGAACGGTATCGACAACACGGCAAATCTCGATGAGTTGTTGCCAGTCCTAGCTGTTTCGGGGAAGCGCGACATCTCACGCGCGGCCACGGCCAACCTTGCCAAGGCAGACTTCCGCCACCATACGGTCAAATCCAGCGCGGATCACGCCACCGGCGGCCGAACGACCAAGGTCGTCATCCACCGTCTCTATATGCGACCATCCAAGCGCGGCCAGCCGGTCGCGCATGGAGTACTGGAGGGCGCTGCTTTCGCGATTGTGCAGAACCTGGTGAGCCGAAGACCGCCGAATAGGTGACATCGAACCTGTCGCCGCCGGGACCGATGGCCTTTTCATCCCCGGTTCGTCGCATGGAACGGCGTCACCGCGGCGGACCGTGCACCCGTCGATCTCCACGTCCTGGTTGGCATTACGGAAAGGCCGATTGGCCACTGTGCTGCCCCCAGCGCAGGATCTCCCTGATCGCCTTCGCCGACGGAACTTGGCCGCTGCCCACCAAGTGCCGTTGCCGCGGATGCGTTAGCAATGCCAGCACGCAGTTGTCGACCGACAGCGCGGTCTTATCACTTCGCAATCGTACGGCGGGATTGCCGCGCCTTGTCGATATAGGTGAGAATGGCGCGATCTTTCGCGTTAAAGTCATTAACTATTGCCCTGACAGGTATCCCAAACTCCCTTGCACTCCCACCCGTCGACTGTCAGTTAGCGTCCTTTGAAACTCCGCGCCCGGGCGCACCAGAATGCGTCTTGCCTTCTCTGACCGAGGGTTTTTGTGGTCAACTTGCGTTCAGCGGATGTCAGGCAACTCTGGACATAACCGTCCCCAAGCTCTGTGCATCAAACATACGATCTCACCGTTCACACGATGGAGACACTCCGCGGCGAGGTTATTTGCTCTCGGAAATTGCGAGAGCGCGATCTCATGCTTCGTAGTCCCCGCCTCCGCCATGGCGTTGGCCGCCTTCAAGAGCTCAGCCGGTTCGTGCAACATTGAACGTATGCGCTGTGTTCGTGGGCTCATTTGCTCCGCCCCCTGGATTGGGGGTCCGCCTTGTCTGTAGTCGTCGAGCGCGAAGTCTGCGACACATACATCGGAGAACGGCCCCAAACCTCGGATATGAGGTCCATTACCTCCGCATTGGTGGAACTCAGCGTCTCCATCGCTTGCTCGTACGCCGACCGGCCTACCTCTCCCACTGACAGCTCGTACACCGATTGGTTTTTCAACCAAGCTTGCCGGATCGCGTCCGATTCCCAGACAGTCGCAGTCAACAGATCATCCCCCAGGGAGTCCCGCAGTAGTGCGACTGCCTCCTGCTGCGAGACGTCACGCGGATCGTGCCTTGTCACCAAATATTTGGTGAAATCATGATTTACGGACCTTCCAGCCTTTTCGATCAAGGAGACGAAATGCGAGAAAAGGTTGAGGGATATGGTCATTGACGCGATCTCAAGCCATTCAGGGCGGACCGTCACCAGCACGCCGGTCGCTGCTTCATACGCACCTGCGGTCAGAAAGCTTCCACGTCCACAGTGGATAACGACAACGTCGTAACCCTGCTCGACTTCCTTGAGCGCAGACACCATTTTGATGCTAGCGTCTGGGTACCTCAAGTTCTCATTATGGAAGCGCCTCGTACTTTCCAGTTCGAACCCATCGAGCTCGACAGTACCCGGCACAAGATCAAGACCATCAAAATGAGTGGGTCGGATTACAGAGCTCATCCTGGACCGATCGTCATCATAGCGTAAAGCGGCATACATGCTGTGATGGTGGAAAGGCATGATCATCGAGCGATAACCGAACATTTTCGACAATGAGCCCCTCGGATCGAGATCTATAGCGAGAACGCGGAATCCTTGAAGTACAAGGCCCTGAGCCAGATAGAACGATGTGGTGGTGCTTGCTGAGCCGGCGGCTACTGAGATGATCTGTGTAGTTTCTCACCCTCGCGCCTGCGCGGGCAAAACTTCAAAGCCTCTTTCGGACGGGCCGAAGCGAGATAGGCACGCAGGTCATTGATCTGTCGAAGCGTATAGGAGCGTCGTCCTGCGGTCCCTAGCTCCGGTGTTGGCCCCAGCCCATCAATTGACAACTGGCGCAGATAACTGCCCGAGACACCGAGAATCTCGGCGACTTCGCCCAAGGAGAACGAGCGCAGGGTCATTTCGTCTGCAAATGGATAATTGGTAGCTGCGCCCCGCGCCTGCACGCGTTCCCAGATTTCTTTGGCATGGCGCTGGATGCGCTCCGAAGTGGTTTCCATTTGAAATGGGTGGATTCTCAGAGTGAGGTATAAGTGGCCTTGTGACGGCGTTTCTTGTACATGACGTGTTTATTCTGTCACGATTTATCACACAGGTGTGCCGGTCAACAAGCACTTTACCGCGCCAACAAACTTACGGCTTCATACTTTCGTGGTTATGCCAGCTTCATCTTCGCATGGAAATTCTTCAAACTCCGCTCTTCATTGGAAAACTTCTGGTTGTTCCTGGCGTATGGACTGGTCATGCTCGCCGTGCCCTATTTCTGGAGCGGGGCACGAATCCCATCAGCAAACGCTTTGCCGAGCCTGTTGTCGCTGGGCGTTATTCCGTCATTTTGCGGCTTTTACTGCACGATCCTCGCCCTGCAGCATATCGAAGCGTACAAAACGCAGGTCATCGAATCGAGCGAGCCGTTCTTTTCCGCGCTCTTTGCCGCCATGTTCTTCGGCGAATGGCTGACAGATTCAGGAATGTGTGCGTCCCTAGCTATCATTCTTGGTGCGTTAATCACGTCAATGCCTGATCGTCGCGGCGTCCCGATACAGGTGCGCCCAATCGGCGAAAGGGAGTAACGCACCATGCGGGATGTCACGTTATCAGCAGCTTAACGGTTGATGGATAATTCGGCTGAGATGAACGTAGGCGACAAGCCGGGGCCGTTCAGGCGGCGTAGTTCCATGGCATGAGCGCGTCGATTTCACTGCTGGGCCATCCATTCGCAAGGCGCTCAAGTGTCTGGGTCAACCAAGCTTGCGGATCGACGGCATTGAGCCCGGCGCAAGCGTCTCGGCCATTGCGAGCATCGGCATACATCCCTCGCAGCTATTTGGCTGGCGTCGTGATGCACGTGACGGACAACGATCCTCCTCGCAAGATCGGGCTGGTCAGGCAGGGACCAGGACGATTAGCACACGTCCGATGATCGAGCTTGTCATCGGCGACGTCGTGCACCTGGACGGCCGGGTTTGCCCTTGTCGCCGAAAAACAGGCTGGGCGGATATTCCTCGGCGGTGACGCGGTTCATCTTTTTATGCCAGCCGGTGGCTTGGGGCACAATACGGCGGTGGATGACGCGGTCAATCTAGGTTGGAAACTCGCCTCTGTTGTGAAAGGAAATGCACCGTCATTCCTTCTCGATACCTATGAACTGAAGCGACGCCCGGTGGCCGTCCGCAACACCGGCTTCGCTCGGGCGCTCGCCGAATCCATCGGAAACTACGTCCCGAAACCCGACATCGAGGCGGACTCGGATCTCGGATCGGATTTGCGACGGGAAGCCGGCGCCTATCTAGAGGCACATGGGCGGTCCGAGTTCAACATACCCGGCGTGACGTTCGGCGCTCGCTACGACCATTCGCCGATAATCCTCGCCGAAGGGGAAGGATATAGCGCGACGATCAGGATGAGACGCGAGCGACAATCTGGATGAGATTCTTATGTCGCGGTTGGAGCGAAGTTATCATGTTGATTGTCGCTGGCAAGAGTTTCATCGTCTTCTGATTGCCGCTCCG
>NZ_LWBS01000057.1 GCF_001652265.1 Rhizobium leguminosarum | reverse complement strand
AAATGGGCAGACCAGCTCGGAATGCCCAAACTCGTCTAACCTCAATCTCTCGAACCGCCCGGTGCGGACCCGCATGCCGGGTGGTGTGGCAGGGGTGCGATCAACATGATCGCCCCCTATGCCGATTGTGTCGCTGCTATGTCGATTTTTGCCCGGCAATGATTACGGCAACGATTGATCATCTCTTGCGACCAGCTCTCCCCGTAGTGAGCGCAGCGCCAACGTTGGCTTGGTGATCCGGGTGGTGATGGCCATAGGTCTTCTCCAGCGTCTCCAGGGAAGTCAGTTGATGCCTCGAATTCACTTGATGTCCTGCTGGCCGAGATCATTGTTATACTTAGCCCATAGATCACGATTATCATTCGCCGCCTCCGGCCGCGGTCGTCCCGTAAGGCGCGTAAACTCCGCCCGGGTCGGCGCCGGTCGGGTAGGGGCCATCGAATGGAACCAACCCCGGCCAGCGCCGTTGTACGCGAGGGAGGCTCACCATGAGCAACGCCCGTCAGGCGCAAACGCGATGGTGATGGTCCTCCCAGGAGAACGCACATGGATCTCACAACCCTTCTCATCATCGTTGTGATACTTCTTTTGCTGGGCGGCGGCGGCTGGTACGGCAGGGGACGCTGGTATTAAACGACGGTCGACGTGGCACATCACCGGGTTGACGAGCGCTCCGGGTAACTGAGCGCGGCGGGACGGCGCCGTCTCCGCGCCACTTATCATTCCTAACGGCGGGACTTTGGCTCAGGGGTCGAAATTCCTCCGACTCCGTCAGGGTCCATTTCAACTCCGTAGCGGACGGCGTTTTCACCAATTTCCGCCATGCCTTCTGCGAGAACGGACATGAGCTGTAGACGGCGGTCCGGTCGCAGGAACGACAGTCCGCGTGCAATTGCGTCACGCCACGACTGGCCGCGTTCCCACGCCTCGCAATAGGCCAGCGCAAGATCGGAATGGCGGCGGGTCGCGCCCATCGCTTCGAAGAGATGGGAGGCCTGCTGCACGTCCTTTTCGCGCTTGAACACGCCATTGTCGTCATTCTCACGCCGCGAGGCGACGATCAGCTTGTGAACTGCGTAGCGCTCGGGAGCGGGAACATTGACCGTAATGCCGCTCTTGTGAAGGATCACGGTCCTGATCGGGTTGTAGATGAGGTAATCGAGGACTCTGAGCGGTTCTGCGGAAATTCCCCCAAGGGCCGGCATGTCGGCGGGCTTCTGCTGATTGTCGTCGCTGCCCGTATTCGGCGTCAGGAATTCGACCCTGTAGTTCTTCGCGTTCACGAACTGGGTCGAGCGCGTGGGATGGTTGAGATGTGGCACCTCCCGGAATGTCGGGTCCAGTTTTTCGAGAACCTCGCGGATGGGAGGGATGCTGTCGTTGACCGCCGTCGAGATCGAATGGAACTGGGCGAATTCGGCATCGCTCGTCTGCATAAGCGACGCCGGCAGTCGAACGCCGAGAACGCCGGAATAGGTCTGGAATGCCACGGTTCCGACGAGAACCGCGCGCAGACGGAAGAGCCCTGCATTGGCAAGTACCTCGATGATGTCGCCCGTAAACCTGGGCGGGGCGTTCATGCCGCCTTCTCTCGTAAGAGTGGCCACCATTCGCCGGCGGTTTCGGAGATCATCCTTGATCGCGCCGAAGTTGGTCACTCTTTTGGTAAGCTCCTCGTCCTTCTTTGGCCCGACATAAGACCGTTTAACGCCGTCTTGGCCCGGATGATCGAAATACCAGTATTCCTTGCCCTTCACGGGGACAGAGACGAACCGACCCTCCAGCGGGAACTCGGCGACAAAACTTCCGTCCAGCGAACGCTGGCCCAAGTCGGCCAGCATGGTCTGGTACATCAAATCGATCTCGCGGATGGGCACGGATTTTCTCCGGTTATAACGTTCCTGTAAAAAGATTATAACACCGGGTTCAACCGACCGAAAGGCTACCTTCCTCTGATTATAATTTTTCTGCGGGAAAGTTATAACCGAGCGCGGCCGGCGGAAGCTCGGTGCATCGGCTCCGTGTGGCGCAGAACCTGCGTGTGGCATCATCGCCAAACCCTGCCGCGTCCCTGAACGTCCTCGCGCCTTGCGCGCTATGAATCAAAAAGGAGCCCCGCCGAAACGGGGCAAATTGGGAACGGACGGATCGCACAGGAAAGAAGGGTTGGCGTACGGCCCGTCACAAGAGAGGGCACCTGTGCGATCCTTGTGGCCTAACCCATAGATAGTCGGAAAAGTTCCTGTGCGGTTCCGCACCAATCATTACATAGATCGCCAGTCGCACCAGTCGTTCCGCCGCTTCGGTCACAGCCGTGAAAAGCGCCCCGCGCCTGATTGCTGTCGGCACCTTGTTTCATTCGAATAAGAGCACATCTCGATGGAGTAAGCGTCGTCAGGAAAGCACATGGCCTACGAGCCGGATATGGCTATCGTCTTCGATAGCGTGACAAAGGCGGTGATCGTCAGTTTCCGCGGAGTCACGGTCTATCTGCCAGGTCCCTATGCTGACCGAAAGGCGGCCGTCCTTACCGCCGAAGCGCATTGCCGCCGACTTGGCTGGCAAGGTTGATTGCGACTTATATCTACAATCCATAAAAGGCGGATATTTGTATTGTGAATCGCTCGTCCTTTCGCAATGAGCGCGTATGCCGGGGCAAAATGTGCTAAGATCTCTTGGTCGGTACCGAACATCGTTGCCGGTCTATCGTCGCTGATCATCAACAATTTCAGTGGCTTATGTGCGATTTTGTCATAAACGCACACTTTCGCGGGACCTATAGCCAAATCTTTGGCCGTCCCGTAGCTTTCACCACACCCACAGGCGTTTGGTTTGACATCCAAGCTCCCCACGCGGAGCTGCTATGCCCCAATTCGACCAATCAACCGTCGAGAACACTCTACTGAAATTGTTGAGCGTAGACGGCTTTGCACGCCTCTCGGGAGAGATGGAGCGCGTCGACCTTCCATTACGGCACGTTCTTGTTGCCAGCGACGTCCCAACCACGCATGTCTGCTTCTTGGAAAGAGGCTTGGGATCCATGGTTGTCAGCAGCACCGACGAAGAAGTGGTGGAAATTGGCCACATCGGGCCCGAAGGCGCATCCGGCATGCACGTCGTCCTGGCAGTAGAGACCACCCCCACGCGCACCTTCATGCAAGTCGCAGGGTCGGGAATTATGGTGCCGATGGAGACGTTTCAGCGCGCGCTCGCCGATGATCCCGAGATGAAGGATTTCTTCCTTCGCTATGTTCACACAACCGTGCTGCAGTTCGCCCATTCGGCGCTTGCCAACGCCCGCTACAATATGCATGAACGCTTGGCTCGGTGGATCCTGATGTGTCACGACCGCCTCGAAGGCAACAACCTGGCCATTACCCATGAATTTCTGGCATTGATGCTCGGTGTCCGGCGTTCGGGCGTCACCAATGAGCTACACATGCTTGAGGGCGTCCACGCCATCCGATCGACGCGCGGAAACGTGCGCATAGTGGACAGGGAAAAATTGATCGAAATTGCCGGTGGCTGCTATGGAGTGCCGGAGCGCGAATATGAAAGATTGCTGGGTCCTCCGCTCGGCGCCAGGTAGATTAGCCCATTCGCTTAACCGCGTCCGAAAAGGGCAACACGAGCAGGATATCGCCTGTTTCATTTCTGATCTCGACGCTTCTTGACGCAATGTCATATCCGAGGAGCAGGGCACTGCTCATCAATGCGCGAGCATCATGCACCGCTTCCATGCGAGCGGCATTCAAATCAGCAAGCTCGGTTCCTTCCCAGTCGTCGAGCGATCCTGCTTCAGACAGAATGTTGAAGTAGAAGCGTGGCATTCGAAATCCTTCAAAGCCCGGCAGGATAAGTCACTTATCTTGCCGTTCCGCAGCATCCAGATCAACAGCATTGGCGCATGCTTTCGTCATCCCTGCCGATGCCCTGACAGTCACTGTGCGCAACCGCACTGATAGTTGGCATCGAGGAGCCAATGGATTAAATTTTAGCGCGAGCTAAACTCAAGATTAACCCGGAGCGGCGACGCGCAGGCGGATGATATGATCGATTTCAATCTCTCGCTCCGGACGAAAGACGTGAACGTGCTTACGGAGGCTATTCGGACCTGGTACCGGCATAATCATGTCACACCGACGGAACGAGCAACGCAATTGCTCTGCAGTGCGGCTGTCGATCTTTTTAGCCAAGGGCACAGGACGCCGGAGGAACTGGCTGCGCTGCTGATCACCAGGTTTGACAGCCCTTATTCGCTGCAGGTCAACGCAGTGACGTCCACTGCTCATCACTAGCGATCGGTATCATCGCTTGGCGGACCGTAGGCGCTTTCGGATTTTGGAGGCATCGAAATGCTTCAGTCCCTCATTACATTGTCCGATCAAGACATCGAAGTCGTCATCACTGCGGTTCGGCAGTGGTGTACAAAGAACCACTGTGAGATCGATAGCAACGAAGGCCGCCGCGCTGCGCGGCGACAAACAAGGTGAGACTCAGCGTCAATCAGGATGAGACTCGGCGGCGGGGGTGTGACGAAGGGAGGGCGTAGCCCGACCGGAGTTACACCCCCGCCGCGGCGCAATTTTTCGGCGTCT
>NZ_LWBS01000056.1 GCF_001652265.1 Rhizobium leguminosarum | reverse complement strand
GGAATCGGCGAAGGCGATCTTTCCAAGCTGGCGAAGGATGCGATGAAGCACGAGAAGCGCCTACTGGTCAACAATCCGCGCGAGCTCGACTACGACCAGGTTCGGACGATCTATGCCAACGCGCTTGCGGGAATGAGCAGGCCATGACCCCGAGCTCGGACGACCAACCGGAATCTCCACATTCAACTTACGACATCGTGACCTTTGTCGGCTTCGCAACACCCCATTCCACTTCGCCCGATCCCGGTTTTTCCGCCCACGTAGCTGAAACAGCAGCAAATAATTGTTCGTCAGCTCAATCGGCCTGATTGGCACGAATCTTGAAATCTATTGCGAGGCGGCGGGAGAGACCCACGCCATTCACATTTCGGTTTAACCGCATTGGACCGAACGCGCGAAGGAATACTAACTATGGCAACACCGCGTCAGATCGCAACCTATCCAAAGGGCGGAATTGGCAAGTCCACATGCAACAAGAGCGCGCCGCCCGGTTGACGGCCGCGGTGCGACTGGCAAGCCCTTTTTGAGGAGAAAACCATGACAGATAACGGCAACAAGCAGGCGGCAGGTGCCTATCCGGTTTCGTACGAATGGGCCGAGCGCGCTTTCATCAACGCGGAGCGCTACGCGGCGATGTATGCGGCTTCGATCGCCGACCCGGAGGGGTTCTGGGGCGAACACGGCAAACGCATCCACTGGTTCAAGCCCTACACCAAGGTCAAGAACACTTCCTTTACCGGCAAGGTTTCGATCAAGTGGTTCGAGGACGGTCAGACAAACGTCTCCTACAACTGCATCGACCGACATCTGAAAACGAATGGCGACCAGGCGGCGATCATCTGGGAGGGCGACAACCCCTATATCGACAAGAAGATCACCTATAACGAGCTCTACGAGCATGTCTGCCGGATGGCGAACGTGTTGAAGAAGCACGGCGTCAAGAAGGGCGATCGCGTCACCATCTATATGCCGATGATCCCGGAATCGGCCTATGCGATGCTCGCCTGCGCCCGCATCGGCGCCGTGCATTCGGTCGTCATCGGCGGTTTCTCGCCCGAGGCGCTAGCCGGGCGAATCGTCGACTGCGAATCGACTTTCGTCATCACCTGCGACGAAGGCCTGCGCGGCGGCAAGCCGGTGCCGATGAAGGACAATACCGATACCGCAATTGACATTGCGGCACGCCAGCACGTGATCGTGGAGAAGGTTCTGGTCGTTCGCCGCACCGGCGGCAAGACCGGCTGGGCGCCGGGCCGCGATCTCTGGTATCACCAGGAGATTGCTACCGTGAAGGCGGAATGCCCGCCGGTGAAGATGAAAGCGGAGGATCCGCTTTTCATTCTTTATACGTCCGGCTCGACCGGCAAACCGAAGGGCGTGCTGCACACGACCGGCGGTTATCTCGTCTATACGGCGATGACGCATGAATATGTCTTCGATTATCATCACGGCGACGTCTATTGGTGCACGGCCGATGTCGGCTGGGTGACCGGCCACTCCTATAACGTCTACGGGCCGCTTGCGAACTGCGCGACGACGCTGATGTTCGAGGGCGTGCCGAATTTCCCGGACCAGGGTCGTTTCTGGGAAGTCATCGACAAGCACAAGGTCAATATCTTCTATACGGCGCCGACGGCGATCCGCTCGCTGATAGGTGCCGGAGACGACTTCGTCACGCGCTCGTCGCGCTCTTCACTGCGCCTGCTCGGCACGGTCGGCGAGCCGATCAATCCCGAGACCTGGAAATGGTATTACAATGTCGTCGGCGACGGGCGCTGCCCGATTGTCGATACCTGGGGGCAGACCGAGACCGGCGGCTTCTTGATCGCGCCGCTGCCCGGCGCCACCGACCTCAAGCCTGGCTCGGCGACGCTCCCGTTCTTCGGCGTCAAGCCTGAGTTGGTCGACGATAAAGGCAAGGTGCTGGAAGGCCCGGCCAATGGCACCCTGGTGATCGCCGACAGTTGGCCGGGTCAGATGCGCACGGTCTATGGCGATCACGAGCGCTTCATCCAGACCTATTTTTCCACCTATCCGGGCAAATATTCTACCAACGACGGCTGCCGGCGCGATGCGGACGGTTATTACTGGATCACCGGCCGCGTCGACGACGTGCTGAACGTCTCCGGCCACCGGCTCGGCACGGCGGAGGTGGAGTCCGCGCTTGTCTCGCATAATCTGGTTTCGGAAGCCGCAGTCGTCGGTTACCCGCACCCGATCAAGGGCCAGGGTATTTATTGCTATGTGACGCTGATGGCTGGCCACGAGGGATCGGATACGCTTCGCCAGGAACTGGTGAAACATGTGCGTGCCGAAATTGGCCCGATCGTCACACCTGACAAGATCCAGTTTGCGCCCGGCCTGCCGAAGACGCGCTCCGGCAAGATCATGCGCCGCATCCTGCGCAAGATCGCCGAGGACAACTTCGGCGACCTAGGTGATACCTCGACGCTTGCCGATCCGGCCGTCGTCGACGATCTGATCTCCAACCGGCTGAACCGTAAGAGTGGCTGACGGCAGCACAAGATGAAGACCTGGGTTCCGGCGCGTCGCCGTATCGGCGCCGACGAGACGATCAAGGGAAAGACAATCTGCGGTCAGACGGAGGAGGAAGGGAACGATGAGATTGGTCATGCTTGGACCGCCGGGGGCGGGCAAGGGAACGCAGGCAGCGCGCCTCGCCGAGCGGCTGGGCGTGCCACAACTGTCCACGGGAGATATGCTGCGCGCCGTGGTCACTAAGGGCTCGCCGGCCGGCCTTGCTGCGCGCGGCCTCATAGCGCGGGGCGACTTGGTTGGCGACGACATCGTCGTCAATTGCGTCCTGGAACGCATCGCCGAGCTGGGCGCTGCGTCCGGCTTCATCCTCGACGGCTTTCCCCGCACGCTGGGACAGGCGCGGGCCTTCGACGAAGCGCTCGAAAAGGCACACCTCGGTCTGGATGCGGTGCTCGAACTGAAGGTCGTGGAATCCGTGCTGCTCGACCGCATCATCTATCGGGCGCGCGAAGCCAAGGCCGCAGGCCTGCCGGTGCGCGCCGACGACAATCCGGAAGCGCTGAAAGTGAGGCTCGAGGCCTACCGGACGCAGACGCAGCCGCTCGCGGACTACTACCGCACCGCCGGGCTCCTACGCACCGTTAATGGGCTGAGGCCCGTCGATGAGGTTACGTCCAGCCTTTTTGCGGAATTGCGGCTCCAACCGAGAACGGCCGACCTGGGCTCTCTTGGGTGACTTTCGATGAGCGACGCAATTCGTCTTGAGAAACCTACGGCTGGCGTTTTAGCCTCCCTGCATTTCTTGTCAGAAGCCCGGGCCAAGCAAAGTTGTCTGTCCTTAATAACACCCGCCAGAATAACACCGCCAGGAAATCCAGCAGGCGACATTGAACTGGTACCAGGGCTAGCTGTCCGATACCCAGAAACTGAAAGGCACCTCGGGCGGCACGACGGACAGCGTAGCGCCAGGCCAGGGCTCCGGCGCACCTGGGATTGCCCGGCCGACGGTATGAGAGGCGTTGTCGCGCCCGCGGCGCCATCTAAGCGCACGCCTAGCCAGCAGGAAGTTGCTTGGATGGTCCAGGATGAGGCGATCCGGCAGGGAGTTGATCTGCGCGCTCATAGCTCCCAACGTTCTCCTTCTCCATGGGGAGTGTCGAATTGATTTCTCTTTCGTAAGCGCGAATTTCTGTGCACCTTCTGGAGCAGAGTGCTCTGAGGCATGAGGTTTCCACCAAAATAGGTGGACACCAAATCATGGATGAGGATGCTCAGAAACTTCAGGTGCGGCACGTGGGACGCGACGGCCGACGTCGGTATGATCCAGCCTCGATAGATCGGCTTGTCGCGGCGTGTTTAGAGCCCGGCGTTTCGGTCTCTCGGCTGGCGTTGGAACACGGCGTCAATGCCAATCTCGTTCGGAAATGGATAAAGAAGGCCCAGCAGGTTCGGTCTGGGCCTGTGGCTTCGGCCTTCATTCCGGTTCAACTCGCTGCGGATGGAAATCTGCCGGTGCAGCGAGCTGGCTGGGATAGGCACTCCACTTCTGACAATGATCCGCTGAAAAAGCCAGGGCAGATCGGCGGGCAGTCTTATGCGGCCAAGGTGAGCGCATTACTGCCGAACGGGGTGAATCTGACCGTGGAATGCAGCGATGTCGATGGACTGGCGGCGATCATAGGAGCGTTGGGTCATGTTCAGACTGGGCGCTGATCTGAAGGTCTACCTGCATCGCGAACCGATCGACTTCCGGGCCGGCATCAACAGCCTTGCGGTTCTGGTCCAGGAGACGATGGCGCTCGATCCGTTTGCCCCGGCGGTTTTTGCCTTCTGCAATCGCCGGCGTGACCGGGTGAAGCTGCTGTTCTTCGATCGCTCGGGCTTTGTGCTGATCCTGAAGCGGTTGACCGAAGACAGGTTCCGATGGCCGCGCCGGGACGCGTCGGTGGTCACGCTGACGACCGAGCAACTGCACTGGATTCACGACTACGCATTTTGATGCCCCTCCTGGTGAGGCTGAATGATTCTCAGATCGAGGTGATTAATGGTGCGGTTACGAAGGTCGCGAACCGCGTTGACGATCGCTGGGGAATTTTGGAACAAATATGCT